>JAPLFP010000078.1 GCA_026390585.1 Ignavibacteriales bacterium
CCTACTCAGATTTCCCACTCGAAACCCAACCACAGCTTTTCGGTAATCGTCCGTTCCTCTGTAAGCCGTTGTAGGAGACGCGATTGCCGTCTTGAGACTCTCGTTCAATCCATACCATGTTGAGACTCTGATTCTGACCTCTTCAGTTCGACGTTGAACGTAATAAGCAGTTTATCTGTCTGGTCGTAGACCAATATCGTGAGCTTCTCGTATGCTCGAAGAACATCGAAGCAGTTGCGAACAAGACGAATTGTCCTTTCCTTCCACGGCTCAATTCGAGATGATGGCTTTACATCACCGCCCTGCCCGGTCGATGGCGGGACAGCACCTGCCGGGTTTGCATCTTTCAGAATGCACTTGAGTTCTCGCTCGTTTTCCTTGCTCAGTGCCGTTAGCTCGTAGCCCTCGAAGCCAGCGAATTCACTCATGAACTTCCTGATGGACTTCAAGTCATATTCAACATCAGTGACATACTTCGCCACCTGCTCCTGATGGGAAGCAAATGCATATAGCTCACCTGCCTCCAGAGCATTGGTAGTAAGGGAGATTCTCTTGACTAAGGTCTCGAGGTCATCGTAATGATATGACTGTTCCCAACCATCTTTGTCAGTGAGAGTTACGCTATCATCCCCAAAATTCCATTTTTTGTGAGCAATTGCATTCCGGATGTGGCTGTCAGCACCAGAGCAAAACATCTCATAATCTGTCAACCTATTCTCCCTATTCCCAATTTCTCTGATAACCTTCAGCTTGTATGATACATCATCGTTCAGATAAGCAGAAAATGCTTTTGTCGCAGACGATTGTCCCAGCGACTTCTCAATCAAGAAGTGATGATAAGAAAGAGCTGTTCGATACCTGCCATCATACATGTCATGGTACAAAATGAGTATCCGCCTAAGAGTGTTTTCAGCTTCGGAATCGGTGAGTCCTGTAGCGACATCCCGAAGCGAAGACGATTCGATAGAGAAATGTCCGCCAGAAATCATAAGTGAGCGAAACAGAGCCCGGGAGGCTTCCTCTGGAAGGATTGAGAAGCTCTTATTGAATAGGTCGCAGCTGAGTCGGACGATTTCTGACCACACCTCTATCGGGCCAAGGCTGGGTTTGGATTCACAAAGGTGAGGCGAGATTGTGAGTTGAACCCGTCGGAAGTTCTCAAGAAGCCGCAAATACAAGTGTTGATGCAACTCTCGTCTAGCGACGAATGCAAACTCCGGCAGGGTCCTGACTAGCCGTTCCTCAATTGCCTTATATTCATCATCGTTCGGATTTATCGAACTCATTGTGGGCTCACTGAGATATGTTGGCTTACAAACCAATCTACAGACAATCTGACCTGCAATCAACGGGTTCGGGGCTTCGAGCGACTTCGCTAATAGCGAATAAAGTTCTTGCTTTCAACCTGCGTTTTTTGTATATTTGTGTAGTTCAATGGTGCCACAATCACTCAACTTCATTGAGTGGGTTCGGTAACTCGAACCTGGGGATTTGACGAGACATTGATTTCAAATCCGACCGTTCTTTGACCTGGCACACGCGCCCAATGTGGCACGTAGTCGCACTAAGTCAACTGGCTGGCGCAAGAGTGATATCGCGCCAGCGCAAATTGGCAAGAGGTGACAAACTGTTGAAGTTGGTACCTTCCAGAGTGACGGGGGATGATGGCGGTTCATAATGAATTGCCGCAGAACCTGGGAAGGGAGAATCGCATATGCGAACCATTGAACGCTTCAACAGCTTCGTCTGGATTCGCCTGCGGCGATTGTTATGGAAGCATCGCAAAGAGTTGATTGACCTTGTGATGTTTATCATAAAATTGCTCGCAAAGGACTAGGACGGATAACCTTTTGCCAAATCTTTTTTTCCTCCAGGACACATCATGCTAAATGAAGCGCTAAGATTACTCCGCGTCTACCACGATTTGAAAGCGGTTAAGCTGGCAGAGAAATTGGGAATCTCGCCCAGCTACCTGTCTGAAATCGAGACTGGGAAGAAAGAACCCTCTCTTGAGCTGATACGGACATATGCGAAAGTATTTGGAGTAAGACCGAGTGCGATTCTGTTTTTCTCCGAAGACATTGCTTCGGTAGGTAGACGAAAGAACTTTCGCGACCTCGTAAGGAGAAAAACAATCCAGTTCCTGCAGGCAATTGAGAATGGCCAAGGCACTCCAGTATCCAGTCAATAAAAGCCCCTTCTATCGGCTTCGCAATAAAGCCAAGCTAGCGAATCTTCTCCAACTCCCTAAGACAGAACTGTTACAGCTTGTCAAGCACCCTACCTACAATTCCGGGAAGTCGGGAATCTCCCACATTGACAACGCCACTTTCCATTCGCAAAATGATTTCTTCCTCACTCTCGACATAGAACGATTCTACCCCAGTAGCAAAGCAGAGTATGTTTTCCGATTCTTCCGTTATGTCATGCTGATGAGTGATGATGTCGCGGGCCTTATGGCCAAACTCGTCACCTATGAAGGCCACATACCAACAGGTAGCTCGCTCAGTCAATCAATAGCATATCATAGCTATTCGAAGATGTTTGATAGTTTGAATGAGTTGGCTCATTCAAAGGGATTGACATTTTCACTATACGTGGACGACATGGTTTTCTCGTCATCGATGCCAATTGAGAAGCCGTTTAAGGCAGAAATAATGCGTAAGCTTCGAACCGTAGAACTTGCGTTGAAGTTGGCGAAAGTCAGATTCGGTTCTCCCAAGGATTTCAAGGTGGTTACCGGAGTGGCGATTACTCCGAATAATGAAATGGCTATTCCAAATAAGCTTCGTAAGAAGATTGCCGAGCAGCTGAAACAGGGTCACGACATCGGTTTACTTTCTGATAGAAAGGTTAAAACACTCAGTGGAAGAGTAGAGGCCGCAAGAAGAATCGAACCGACTTCGTACGACTCGCTGCGCCGCGCCCTTAGTCCGCGCCTAGAAATTATTCGAGCAAAACAACGGGCCCGTCAAGGCGTATCCCGACGTAGGCGAAAAATGTGACTTGAATTGACTCTTACCGCTACCATCCCCTCCTGACTCATTATCCCCTGAAATCCCAACCACAGCTTTTCGGATGTCGTCCGTTTCTCTGTAAGCCACTACAGGAGACGCGGTTGCCCTCTTCACTCTCCTCTTCAAAACTTGACACCGCCCGGTAGGACCTGTATCCTTCCACCAGACAAACAAACAAGTGGAAAGGGTATAACAGTGACAAAACAAACAAGATACTTGAGCCGTCGTTCAAATGGTTTCTTCTATGTCGGATATTTCTTGAACGGCAAGTTGCGCTGGAAGACTACAAAGCAGACAACGAAGCCTGAAGCTCGTGAGTTCTTGAAATCGTTCACCCCGGTCGAGAATGAAGAGAAGAAAGTTTCCCTCTTCAGTGAGTTGTTCGAGCTCTACAAAAATGAGCACGGCAGCTATCTTCGGCCACGGACATTGAACATCAACAATGCTGCCGTCACAGCTTTCAAGTCGATTCTTGGCGACAAACCGTTCAGTCAATACACACTGTCAGACATTGAACGATTCAAGAGGGGGATGCTTGAGAGAAAACTGGCGCCAGTGACCGTGAACATGTATTGGAGGAGTGTCAAAACCGTGTTCTCATTCGCTGTAAAAAATGACCTGCTTGAGAAGAGCCCATTTCGAAACAGCCATCAGATTCGGCTCCCGGAGAGAAGACCAATCTTTATGAGCAAACAAGAGTTGGTAGCGTTCTACGAAAAAGTTGATAACCCGGCACTCAGAGACCTATATGAAGTGGCAGCCCTCACCGGGCTCCGACTCGGGGAAGTAGTAGGATTAAGCTGGGAGCAGATTCAATTCGATAGGCGGAGCATCGAGGTCGTGAATACCGATGTTTTTCAAACTAAGTCGGGGCGTGCCCGTTCGGTTCCGATGAACGACCGGGTTCTTGAGATTTTGAAACGCCGAAGTGAGAAGCGCGGACGAGCGGTTTTTTGCAAAGAGAACAACGGATTTTCCTACTCCCCGTCCTTCGTGACCCATCAATTCAAGGAATACGCCAAAGCCGCAGGCCTATCTGAGAAATACCACTTTCATTGCCTTCGCCACAGTTGCGCCAGTCTACTTTGCCAGGCGGGCGTTTCCATCTACGCCGTAAAATCTATTTTGGGGCACAAATCCGTTACGACTACTGAGTGCTACAGTTTTCTCAGCCCGAATTCACTATTGGAGAGCATTAACAAGATATAGCCTCAAACAATGAAGGCTAAGAAAACCCGTCTTGGAAGTCAATAAGACAGTGTCTCAAGAAAACCCTCTACCTTTGTTTTTCAAGCTTCTCGCCAAGTATTGATGGTCTGCAATCATAGCATTGGTCTGAAATTGTCTGCTCATCATAGCATTCTTTTCCGGCCTTGTCGGTAAAATAGAACGGCACATCATTTAAATCGTAGTAACCTGCCACTTTGCTGCAGCAATATATCGTATCCCTCACAAGCCGATAATCTTCTTCATACCAAATCTCTTCGGCTGCATCCAAATCAATTCCTCGCGATGGAGTAGTATATTTTACGTTAGCAGAATTGATGGTCTCTGGACTAGAATGGAAATAATAATATAGCACTAGGCACCGCTTGTTCTCAAATCGTCCTGCAGTTTCGTCACGGTCGTAATAATTGTCCTCATACCTGCGATACATATTACTCGCATCTAGTTTGCTAGCTCTCGCGTCTTCGCGGTCAGGGTCATATCCATCCCCTTGCTTCAGAAATGGTTCTCTCTTGATATAGAGCTGACCGTCTTTGTCTCTTAGCGGCTCATAGGCGCGCGAATATTTCCCATCTCCGGACGGAATCCATACTTTTTCCATAAATACATCACAATTAACAAGGGCCGCTACTACAATCTTGTCATCTGGCACTTCCAACGCGCGTTCAAAGGATTCTTCCCACCATTTCAGCTTCGTATTGCCGGATATTTTCTCTTTGATGATTGTAGGTATTGTAATTTGCATTGGTCACCCATGCCTTATATGAGTGTATGTCGATTTCTTCTCGCTAATCATTCTCAATATAGCAGGCCCGGAAGCATAATCAAGTTGATTTTATTATTCGAAATTGAGTTTTCGCTATGTCGATTTATTTTGGAAGGTATATTTGTATCTATGAAATTGAAAACGAAATCTAAAGTAAAGAGAAAGAGACTCCGATGAAATACCTCTCTGATTTCCTGTAACTCCAGCCTGCGTTAGTTGCTGATTTTGCTTCACAGCAGACAGTTTTTGAAGAATCACTGTCTGTCAATGGATAAGACTTGCCGTTTCATTCTTTGACAATCAGAGTGAGTGCAACGAAGTATCTGGACTATTACATCTGACCTGTAAGTCAGACGAACGACAGTGAAACGTTTATCACCTTCACGACGAATTCGTGTTCGATTGGATTGATGCGTGCGTCAGACGAATGAACACGAAATGTTGACCAAAAAGAAATCAGCTCTCTAAACAAAGTCGGACTAAATCAACGAATCAAAAACAACATAAGGAGTAGAAACATGAATACAATGCTTCAAGTAGCACGGATGAGAGCGCCAAGAGACTTGACCGCCCGCGCTCTCAACAAAGTGGGCATCACGCTGCACAATCCGCACACATCATCGTTCATTTGTGAGGAGTGTGGGCGAATATGGTCGGCGGGTCTTAAGAGGGGCGGACGATTTTTCAGAGGATGGTGGAGGTGTCCCAACGGATGCAATACATGAAGTCGCCGCACGGCTTACCTTTGTTTCTAAGTGAGCCTTTCTGGAGAGCACCCAGCGATTTGAGGTGCTCTCGTTTCTTCTTGGATTGAGAGTATAATTTCAACAAC
>JAPLFP010000012.1 GCA_026390585.1 Ignavibacteriales bacterium
CCTGGCGGTCGGCGGACATTCCAAGAACAGGATTGCGGATAAGATCGATCCTGAAACCGGAGAAATCAAACGAAGCCTCATGATTTCGAAGATTCCGCTGAGTGACAAGGAAGGGAAGATCATCGGCCTCGTCGGCATCAATCGCGATGTCACCGAACTCAAGCGAGCAGAAGAGATGCTTCAAAAGGAGCGGACGCTGCTCCAGACGCTCATCGAAAACATCCCCGATGAAGTCTCCCTCAAAGACCTGAGACATCGGTTCATTGTGGCGAACCGCGCCACGATCCGGGCCCTGGGCGTGACATCGCTTGAGGCGGTTGTTGGCAAGACCGATGAGGATTTTGTACTCCCCGCTCTTGTGCAACTACACTTCGCTGAAGAAGATGCCATCGTTGCGTCGGGAGAACCGGTAATCAATCGTGAGCAAACCAGGATTGATCCGGCGAGTGGCGAGATTGAGAAATGTGCCTTGGTGACAAAGGTCCCGGTCAAGGATCAAACCGGCAAAACGATCGGCATCCTCGTGGTAAACCGCAACATTACGGACCGTAAGAGGGCGGAAGAAGGGCTCCGAGCCTCGGAAGAGAAATTCCGTGCCCTCTTTGAGGAATCGAAGGATTGCATCTATATCGGCACCACCGACGGAAGGCTTCTAGATATCAATGCCGCCGGAATTGAGATGTTTGGATACAGCTCGAAAGAAGAGGTACTGCGGATCGATGTGGGGCGCGACCTGTATGTCGACAGCCAGCGACGGGCGGAGTTCCTCAGCAGGATGAACCAGCAAGGATTCGTGAAAGATTTTGAAGCAACAATGAAGCGGAAGGATGGACAAAAGCTGAGTGTTTTGGAGACGGCCACTGTTGTCCGCGATAGACAGGGAAAGGTCGTTATGCATCGCGGCACAATCAGGGATGTGACGAAGCAGAAGCAGATGGAAAAGCAAATCGTTCAGGCTCAGAAGATGGAAAGCCTTGGCCTCCTGGCGGGCGGCATTGCCCATGATTTTAATAACATCCTCGGCATCATTCTTGGTCTTCAGTGGAGAGGCGGGGAGAAGCTTGCAGAACCAGGGGCACTCGAAGAGGAGGTAGGAGGAGTAGTCCCTGATACTCCAGCGATTGCCGAGATATGCGTCTCTCCCAAGACTCGGCGCGTCCTTACCAATGACGATCTGCATCTTTGGACAAAACGATTCCGATCATCATGATGGACCCGACGCAGCTGCACCAGGCGTTGCTCAATCTTTGTGTGAATGCCCGCGATGCGATCACAGATTCGTCGACGGGAAATCTGGGCCGTGGTGAAATGAGGATTCAAACGACGGTCATCCGTAGTTTTGAGATGCGGAAGAAGTTCAGTGAAGCGTCTGCGGCGGAGTATGTGTGCATTGCAGTGTCGGACTCGGGAAAGGGGATGGACGAAGAAACTAAACAGAAAATCTTCGAGCCGTTCTTCACAACCAAGGAGCGAGGGAAGGGGACTGGCCTTGGGCTCTCAGTGGTGTATGGGATCATTAAGGATCACCGCGGGCACATTGAGGTGGAGACCGAGATCGGTCTTGGCACCACGTTCAGGTTGTATCTCCCCGTAACGGAGGCACTTGCTACTCCGGCGGTGCCCCAAGAGGAGAGTGCCCCCGACGATCTCCGAGGCAAAGAGACAATCCTTCTTGTCGAAGATGAACAGAACCTCTTGGGCCTGATGAAGACGGCGCTCGAGAGGGCGGGGTACACTGTCCTGACTGCTGCGGATGGTCTGTCCGCCATCAAAATGTTTTCGTTGAACAAGGATAAAATCGCTCTCGTCCTGACCGATCTTGGCCTGCCGAAATTGGATGGGGCGGCAGTGTTTACGTCGATGAAGGACATCGATCCGAACGTCAAGATCATACTAGCAAGCGGCTATCTGGACCCAAATCTTAAGTCGAATTTGCTTCGTTCAGGGGCGAAAGAGTTCATTCAGAAGCCATATAGCCCGAACTTGGTCCTGCGCAAGATTCGTGAAGTGCTCGACGCGGCATCGTAGGAGGGAGAGCTTGTGCCACCCCCCTGCGGTCTTCGGGCGGACCGCGTCCCCCTTCGTACGGGGGACAAAAGAACGGCCGCGGGAGATCAAACGCAGGAGAATCGATCCGAGAACGAACTTTCCCCTCCTTTGACGAAGGAGGGGTCGATCCGACAACCTGATTGGCTTTTGACTCGCGGAAGTCGGATCGGGGGAGGTAGAGCTAGTGGTAACCCCCTGACCCCAAGCTTGGAGGGAGCTCTGCTCCCGACGACAATGTGTGGTCTTTGTCATTTCGACCGAAGGAGAAATCTCCTTTTTTTTGGAAAATGGCTAAAGCCCTTTGGGGGTTGGTGGTCTTCTTTCCATTCCCTGACCTGCCCACCTTCGTCCTTCGGACTATGGCGGGTAAAAAGGTCAGGGCTATGGCCACGTCCTTTAGGGCGTGGCCATAAATCCCAGACAATATTTCCGGGGGTTTCAACCCCTTCCGAAAAGCGGTCAACTCGAAAACATTTGAAAACCAACGTCAGGAATGCCATGGCAAAACAACCGATCTCAATTCTCGCAGTGGATGATGAGGAAGCGAATCTCGAGCCTTTGACAAAGGTGCTTGTTATGGAGGGGTATTATGTCCAGACGGCCTCGGATGGTCTCGAGGCAATCAACGTGCTTCAGACACTCCCCTTTGACCTGATCTTGCTTGATATCCGAATGCCGCGGGTTGATGGTGTGGAAGTCCTGAAGTACGTAAAAGACCAGCATCTCGATACAGAGGTCATCATGCTGACGGCGGTTCAGGAAGTGAAGACTGCCGTCGAATGCATGAAGCTCGGTGCGTACTATTATATAACGAAACCCTACGTCGTCGACGACCTGCTGACGCTGATTGGGCGTGCTCTCGATTGGAAGCGAATGGTCGTCCACAATAAAGCCTTGAAAAGGCAGCTGGCGTACAGCCAATCGTCGTCGAAGATGATTGGGAAAAGTAAGAGCTATCTTGAATCGCTGGATCTGGCGTTGCGGGCGGCTCCGACGGACGCGGCGGTCCTCATCCAAGGCGGAAGCGGGACAGGAAAGGAGTTGGTGGCAGAATTCCTCCACAGCAACAGTCCGAGGAAAGAACATCCCTTCCTCGCCGTGAATTGCTCTTCCATTCCCGAAACGCTCCTCGAAAGCGAACTGTTCGGTCATGAAAAGGGGGCTTTCACCGATGCGAGTAGTATGAAGCAGGGGTTGGTCGAAATGGCGAACGGAGGGACGCTCTTCCTGGATGAAATTGGCGACATGGCGCTCACCGTTCAGCCGAAGCTCCTGAGATTCCTTCAGACGGGTGAATACAGGCGTGTGGGGGGGAACAAAAACCTTCGATCAGATGTACGCGTCATATCCGCCTCGAACAAGGATCTGCGGCAGGCGACAACATCAGGAAGATTCAGGGAAGATTTGTTGTATCGGATCAACGTCGTCACAATCCAGCTTCCATCGCTGCGCGACCGGAAAGACGACATTCCGTTGCTTGTGGAACATTTTCTGAAAGGTCATGCCGGTCAGGGAGAGCCGAAACGCCTGGACGTAAAAGCGCTTGAGCTTTTGATGAAATATGACTGGCCCGGCAACATACGCGAGCTTGAAAATGTCATCGAGAGGGCGGCCGTCCT
>JAPLFP010000222.1 GCA_026390585.1 Ignavibacteriales bacterium
ATCCGCGATTCAGCAACGCCAGTACTGACAAGATGTCTACGAACTCGACTTTTGAGACAGCCTCGACTTGCAGGTTCTTGTAACTGCCGAGTCAGGGTGTAGACCCCGACACCCCGAGGCGGGTTTTTGAAAACAGCGAACTCTGAACATAGCGTTCACTACTACAGCTTGTGCAATGAACTTTCACCTGATTGACTGGATCATTCTTTTCGCCTATCTCGGCGTCTCAGTGTTTGTCGGCATCTGGGCCAAACGGTACGTCGAGAACATGGAAGGATACTTCGTCGCCGGAAGAAGAGTTAAGGTTGCACTCGGCTCTGCAACTCTGATCGCTACGGAGATCGGCGTGGTAACCTTCATGTATTTCGGGGAACTTGGTTACGTGACGGGGTTCTCCTGTTTCATTCTTGGGATTATCGGTTTCTTCGGCTACATGGTGATCGGCAAGACCGGATTCATCGTGTCAGGACTTCGAAAGCTCAGGATCATCACTATTCCCGAGTACTACGAGCTGCGGTATGGCAAGAATGTGCGCCTTCTGGGAGGCATCCTTCTGTTTCTCGGCGGCGTGCTGAACATGGGGGTCTTCCTCAGGATGGACGGCATTTTTCTCACCGAAACGATGGGATTCGGTCCGAATGTACTGGCGATCGTCATGACCGTCATGTTGTTGATCGTCATCAGCTACACTGTACTCGGAGGGATGTTCTCTGTCGTCATTACAGATTTCATTCAGTTTGTTGTTCTTGCCTTCGGAATGCTGATTGCGACCGCCTTCGTTCTCATCCGCGTCGACTTTTCGACGATTGGAGCCGTTGTCTTGAAGCAATTCGGAGAAGCCGGCGTGAATCCCCTCGTCAATCCACGGTTTGGATGGACGTTTCTGATCTGGATGATGATTGGAAGCATAGCAATTTCTGCATTGAATCAACCCGCCGTGTCGAAATCGTTCGCCTCGGAAAGCCCTGCGGTGGGTCGAAAGGTGTTCCTCTATACCGGCATCACGCTCGCCGGAAGATACATGATCCCGATGTTCTGGGGGGTAGCTGCCCTCGCGATGTTTGGACCTACGATGAATCCAACAACGGCGATGCCCCGGCTTCTTGGAACCGTCGTCCCTTCCGGCTTTCTTGGGTTGATGATCGCAGGGATGCTTGCTGCTTCAATGTCCACCTACAGCGCTTACATGCTCGCATGGAGCTCCGTCGCAACCCGGGACATCATCGAACCAATAAGCAAGAAACAGTTCTCAGAGGAAACGACGATGCGCATGAGCAAGATCATCTCTACGCTGATCGGGATTTTCATATTGCTCTTTGGACTCTTTTATGAACTTCCCGCTACAGCTTTTCAGTACATTGCTATCACCGGAGCAATGTACGCTGCAGGAGCCTTTGGATGCGTTGCATTCGGGCTCTACTGGAAGCGCGCAAATATCGTGGGTGCATACTGCTCCCTTTGTTTCGGCGCTGTCGCACCGATCGGATTCCTGGTACTTGAGCAACTGAAAGGGGTTCTTCCTTCATCGATGCTTTTTCTCATCGACGTCAACGTTTCGGGATTCATGAGCTTTGTTCTCGCTGCGCTGGGAATGATCCTTGGTTCACTTGCCACTCAGCGATCACACCCGCCGATTGTGCTGATACCAAAAGAGGAGGGAGCGTAGGACGATGGATACAAGCGTACTCATCTGGTTCGTCATCTTCATCATCGCAATGGTCCTTTTCTTCGGAACGGCTGTCGTCATAGCCGTCATCGGCGTCAGGGATTTGAAGGATCTCCTGTCGGGATCAACAACGAAGGAGTGAGATCGGGAGATTCTTCGGCCCACCACGATAATCACTCACATGTTGGGAAGTTGTGCGCCCGGGGAAAAACATTGATTCCATGGGATTCTTTGACTTAATTTATTCTGCAGCATCTCATCATCATTCACAAGACAATTGAGAATACGATATGATTCGTTCCTGCATTCAACTGCTCATCGTTCTGGTCATGGTTGTATCGATTGGCCAATCGCAAATCAAGGTCACGCACTCTGAAAAGCTGGCTCTCCCACAAACGCACTCGTGGTCGCATCCGCAGTTCTCCCCCACTGGTGCTGCGGTTTACTTCACCGATCTTGACGGCAACGGAATATGGGAGTATTCCCTCAAGAGCCGCACGACAAAACAGATCACAGCCGACGCAAAATCAGGTCTGTCCTACAGCATTTCCTCCGACGGAAAGAGCCTTGTCTATCGCCGGACGCAGCAGGACAAGTCGAGAACAGGGCGGAAACAGGACATCGTGCTGACAAATCTGACGAAGCGCTCCTCCTCCATTCTGGCTTCAGGATCTGACGTCTCGATCCCCACGTTCTCCAACAGCACGCCGGTCTATTCCATCCGTTCTCAAACAGTTGGCCTCGGCAAAACTGCGGGAAAAAATGAAGTGACGGTTCTGGGGATCGAGAATATGAAGATCGCCCTGAGCGTGAACGGGAACAAAACCCTCCTAGATCCCATCGGCAACGGGAGTTATATTTGGCCGGTCCTCTCCCCCGACAAACAACAGCTCGTCGTCTACGAGGTGGGGAAAGGCGCGTTTGTCTGCGACCTCACGGGAAAAGTGCAGTCGATGCTTGGTCGTAGAGACGCTCCTTCATGGACGAGAACAGGAAAGTGGATTGTTTACATGGCGGACAAGGATGACGGACACAAATTGATATCCTCCGATCTGTGTGCGGTTTCGCCTGACGGAAAGACAGTCATTCAGCTGACTTCCACTTCTTCCGTGATGGAATTGGATCCCCATTGCTCGCCAACGGAGAACAAGATTATCTGCAGCACCAGCGATGGCGGCATCATGGTACTTGAGTACGAGGAGCGGCCATGAAGCGACTCACTTCTCTCCTCGTTCTTGTATTCTTCGTTGCAGTGTATGCCTTTTCTCAGAGAGCCGACCTCACGGGAATCAAGATTTGTATCGATCCGGGACACGGCGGGCACGCTGATGCAACAGATCGTCACGTTATCCCTGACCCGGGCACAAACTACTACGAGTCTGAAAGCAACTTCCAGAAGGCGCTGCATCTCAAAGCCTTGCTGGAGGCAAAGGGTGCTACGGTCATTCTCACCCGCTACACGAATGACTACCCAACCGACAACGAGCCGTCACTTGCTGCGAGAGTCACTCTTGCCAATTCAAACAACGTCAACTGGTTTCACTCGATTCACAGCAATGCAACCGGAGGGGCAACGAACACATCCACGAATTACACACTAATGCTGATAAGGGAAAAGGTCGTCCCGGGCGGAGATCCTGTCTACGGACCGGGCACAGGCAAACCCGAAACACAGGAGGCATGGGACATTTCATTGATCATCGGCTCCAAAATCAAATTCAATATGCGCACAAAAAGCGTAACGCAGTATCTTGATTATACGTTCTATGGCACATACACGCTCGGTGTTCTGCGCGGGCTGCAGATGCCCGGCGAACTGTCGGAGGGGGAGTTCCACGACAATTTTCCAGTAACTCGACTCTTGATGAACACCAGTTTCTGTAAGATGGAGGCGTACGCGATACGGGATGCCTTCCTCCAGTACTTCGGCGTTCCTGCTGACAGCCTTTCGATCATCGCAGGGATCATTTCCGAGGCGGGGACGGGTAAGATGATCGATGCAGTTCAGGTCCGGCTCCTTCCGGAAAACGTTGTCTACAACGGCGATCTTTACCACAACGGATTCTACATGTTCGATGGCATCAAAGCAGGAGCGCACTGGGTGAGGTTCGAAACGCCGGGCTACAGGACGGACTCCGTTCAGGTCATCGTTGGAATCGGGGACACGAAATTCGCCGACCGCCAGGTCGAGTCGCTCGCAGCCCCTGTCATCATCACCAACACACCGACAAACAACGATACCGCCTATTCGGCAGCCGGACAGATCCAGTTCGTGTTTTCCAAGATCATGGACACAGCTTCCATACGCAGCAATTTCTCGATCACGCCATCCGTCAAAGGAAGCCTGCTCTGGTCAAGCAGCAATACGGTCCTTACTTTCAAACCCGATTCGGTTGTCCTGCCGTTCAACACATCGTATACGATCCGGATTGAAGGACTGGCGCGGTCACAGAGCGGACTGCTTCTGGATGGCAACGCCGACGGCACTCCCGGGGACGCGTTTCAGCTGAGGTTCAAAACGCGTCCAGTAGACGTTTGGCCTCCTGTCATTGTTTCCGCCTCTCCATCGACCACATCGACTGCGGTGGCGTCGAACAGTGTCATCAATTTCACTTTCGACGAACCGCTTGATGCAACCTCTGTCACTTCCACGAACATCGTCGTTCAGGAGGTAGGCACCGGTAATCGCCAGCTTACATTTCAGTACGATACAAGAAACGGCCGCGGCGGAGTGAACATTTTCCCACAGGGAGGTTTGGTGGCCGGCAAGTCATACAAGGTCCGGCTTGCAGGACTGAAAGATGCGGTGGGCAATCCAATAGCAGCCACAAGCCCCTTGTACACCTTCTCGGTTGGATCTCAGTCATATCTGTTCACGACGATTGAAGACTTCAGCTCATCCCTCGCTTCATGGGCAACCCCAACGTATAGCGGAAGCACAGTGGGTGTCGTCGCGGATAGTACCACGTTTGCACTCGATTCTGTCGTGACGCTCCGCGTGCTGCCAAGCACTGCTCGTTCAGCCCGGCTTTCATACGCGTGGAACACAACGACAGCCACAGACTGGCTGATCCGCGAATACCTCAGCGGCGGGCCAGGCCGGTCCATCACATGGAACAAGCGCGGAGCAAGATTGCAGGCATACGTCTATGGCGATGGAAGCGGTACGCTCTTCCGGTTCGCGGTGGATGATAGCGTCGATGCGTTCCCCGTCGGACCATCGCAGAATCACGAGGTCAACCAGTGGCTTCCCATCGACTGGGTCGGTTGGAGACTTGTGGAATGGGACCTTGAGAACGATTCGCTCGGAACCTGGCTGGGGAATGGCAAGCTCGAGGGAATGCTGAGATTCGACAGCTTCCAGTTGAAATACCAACAGGGATCAAAGATCAAATCCGGTGCAATCTATGTAGCTCAGCTGCAGGTTGCCAAAAACACCGCGACTGCAGTAGAGCCGGTTACCGGAACGGTCCCGGTCGCTTTTGAGCTCCTGCAGAACTATCCGAATCCGTTCAATCCGACAACAAATATCGGATTTCGAATTTCGAGTTTAGGATTTGTGACGCTAAAGATATTCGACGTTCTCGGCAGAGAGGTCGCCACACTTGTGAACGAGGTGCGTCCGGCCGGCGTGTACACACTCCGCTGGGATGCCTCATCGCTCCCGAGCGGTGTCTATTTCTATCGGCTCCGTGCAGGCGATGCTTCGACAAGCTCAGCACGAGGTTTTGTCCAGACAAAGAAGTTGGTTCTAGCCAAATAGTATCAGGCAGCACCTGCCATCAAATGAGAAGGCCCGGCGCAAACTGCACCGGGCCTTTTTCGCTAAACGTCGCGCCTGTCTTCTGTCTTCTGTCTTACGTCTCACGGGAGATTTGCATCATCATTGTACGACTAACACCGGAACCGAAAGTCCGTGCCGCACTTTCGAAACGGATGTGCCAAAGAAGATATCTTTCAAGCCTCTGTGACCGTGCCCGCCCATCACAAGGAGGTCGATGCCGCTTTCCCGAGACATCTTGACGATTTGTTCCGGAACACGTCCGTATCCCAGAAGCACAGAAACTTCTACGCCGGTATTCCGAATCTGGTTTGCGAACACTTCAATCTGTGCTTTGTCGTGTCGCGCTTCGTCGTCATTCGCATCCGAGCCAAAAAGTTGACCCGCCACACCTTCTACCACATGGAAGAGGTACAACGTTGAGCCATATCCCTTCGCGAGGGTTTGTGCATGCGAAAGGACTTTCGCGTCGACGGCGCTGTAATCGATTGCGACGCCGATCCTGGAGAACTTCTGCGGGACGAGTTCGATTGTCTCGGGTGCTGGAGGTGCTGGCTTGCGCCAGATCTTCCAGGATTTTGGTAGAGAGATGTAGATCTGTAGCAAGGCGCCTCCCACGGCTAGTGGCACAACGGTCAGCCAGATCCAAATCGCATAAGGACCCGCGGAACTGATCCATCCCGAAATCTTGTTCACAATGAGCGATGAATTCAGATAACAAAGAACTCCTGCGACAATCCAAGCCAGCACTTTCACCCATCCTTTGTTCACAAATCCTCCCATGAGCTGCTTGTCGCTCGTAAACCTGATGAGTGGTATGACAGCAAACGGGAGCTGCAAGCTCAAGATGACCTGGCTCAGGATAAGCAAATCGTACGTGCCGTGATCACCCTTCCAGGTGATGACAACGATGGCTGGCACGATAGCCAGGAGGCGCGTAATCAGTCGCCGCACAAATGGCCGCACTCGAAGCTTGAGAAATCCCTCCATCACAATCTGCCCCGCAAGCGTGCCGGTCAGTGTTGAGCTTTGACCTGCTGCAATCAGAGCGACGCCGAAGAGCGTCCCGGCCAAGGCTGTTCCGAGCAACGGATTCAGCAATTCATGAGCTTGCTGGATCTCCGTCACAATGATCCCGCGTGAGAAGAACACTGCCGCGGAGACGATCAGGATGGCGGCATTCACAAAAAAGGCCACATTAAGAGCAATCGTTGTGTCGATCAAGTTGTACTTGCAGGCAATCCTTTTGCTTTCCTCCGTGTCGCCGACGATTCGCGTCTGCACAAGGGCCGAGTGCAGATACAGATTGTGCGGCATCACGGTCGCCCCCAAAATACCAATAGCGACGTACAGGCTGTCGGAGTTCAAGCGAGGTACAAACCCCTTCACCACTTCACCCCAGACAGGTTGGGCCAGAAAGACCTCGATGATGAAGCTTATTCCTATCGTCGCAATAAAGACAAGGATGACGGCTTCCATCTTTCGGATGCCATACTGCTGGATGACGAGAAGCAGCAGCGTATCGAACGCGGTGATGATGACTCCGTAGATCAGCGGGAGTCCGAACAACAGATTGAGACCGATGGCCGTACCAAGGACCTCAGCAAGGTCGCACGCGGCAATGGCGACTTCGCACAGTATCCACAATATGTATGAGACCGGTCTCGGAAAGTTGTCGCGGCATGCCTGGGCCAGATCGCGCCCCGTAACAATCCCCATCCTGGCAGAGAGCGTTTGAAGAAGAATGGCCATCGCGTTCGACATCAGGAGCACCCAGATGAGCTGGTAGCCGAACCGAGCACCCCCCTCAAGATCTGTGGCCCAGTTCCCCGGGTCCATGTACCCCACGCTGATCAGATAGGCCGGACCAACAAACGCAAGAAGCCGCCTGATTGATGGCTCTGTTTCATTGACTGTTTTTCTGGGGGGCGTTTCTCAAGACGCAGTGGCCTTTTGCTTCAATATAGAGCACGACAATCGGAGAATCAATACACGATGAGATTTCCACGAGGTTGTTCCATCGGCGTCCCGATTCAGCAACGCAAAAATGCTCCGCGTCTTGTTTCTCTGCCAACTTTCCCTATATTTTGTGAAGTGTAATTCGCATAAACGGAAGGGTCATGCCGAAAATACTCGTCATCGATGACGATGAGCTCATTTGCGAGATGATCGCCTCGTCACTTCAGCTCGAGGGATTCGAGACCATCCGGGCTTTGGACGGCATAGAGGGAGTCGAGGCGGCACGCACACATTTGCCCGATCTCATAGTGTGCGACATCGTCATGCCCAAACTCGACGGCTACGGGACACTCAAGGCCCTGCGGGAATACCCCGCGACAGCCATGATTCCATTCATTTTTTTGACGGGGCAGTCAGCGAAAAGCGATGTGCGCCAGGGAATGGTGCACGGTGCAGATGATTTCCTCACGAAGCCCGTCATGATCGGCGAACTCGTGGCTGCCATCCAGGCAAGACTTCAAAGGCAGGTGCTCGTCAAACAAGAAACGGATCGCAAACTCGACGAGCTCCGTGTAAACCTGAGCATTTCTCTTCCGCATGAAATCCGGACGCCCCTCAGCGGCATCATCGGTTTCGCCGAAGTTCTTCGCGACGACGTCAAATCGCTCGGGCCCGAAGAGATTTCAGAAATGGCCAAAATCATTCTGAAGTCTGCCACGCGACTCGGTCACATGGTGGAGAATTTCCTCACCTTTGCCCAACTTGAAATGCTCGCGGCGACATCAGCTCCGAAGGCCTTCGTGGGTAAAGACACAACCGTAATGTTCGACCTCCATATCGAGGAGATTGCCGACAAGAAGGGGAAAGAATACGAACGTCCCGGCGACTTGAAGCTCTCCCTTGGAGGGGCTGAAGCATCGATCGCGACACTAAGCGGAAAGCGGATCGTCGAGGAACTGGTGGACAATGCACTCAAGTTCTCCAGCCGGGGACAATCGATCGAGATTGTGACAAAGGCGGTTGACGACTTCTGGGAGCTTACGGTGAAAGACAGCGGAGTTGGAATGGAACTAAAGGATATTACTCAAATCGGAGCGTACAGACAGTTTCAGCGAAAATCTCGCGAGCAGCAGGGCTCGGGCCTCGGCTTGGCAATCGCACTGAAGATGAGTGAACTGTACGGTGGTTCCCTCACCATTGAGAGTGAAATCGCAAAAGGGACGCTGGTCACCGTTCGCCTTCCACGCCCCGCGGCCACTTAGGCACCCACCCTTATTGTTTTCCCCAGAGGCCGGGACGAAAACTGAGTTTTCTTTCCACAAAGGAAAAGAATCCTCTCACCCCGAGATGTTCCGCTTCATGAATCTCCCGCTTTTTGGATTCCGCTTGTGAGCGGGATTCTGGGAAGCGGAACCGCCTGTGAGCGGAATCCTGAGAGGCGGGACTTCTGCTCGGGGTCTCAAGACGAGGTCCCGAATAGAAGGATTTCGGGACGACAGTGGCTTCGTGGCACGACTTTTCGGCCGCGTCTCTAGTTTAACTTCGGCGGGTTTTCCTTCTTCTCAAATATCTCATCTGACAACCCAACGTTGATTTTGTACTCAAGGTACTTCACGGTGATGGAACCGGTCCGGGGCACTCGTTGCCTCAGCTCATCGAGCTGTGACGCTGCCGGCATATCGATGTCGAGAGGTCGTTGTGTTGTATCGCGGGCGGTGGCTTCAAACGACGCCTTCAGTGTCTGTGTCAGGACGTATCCTCCGGATTGTGTCGCGTAGGTGAATTCAAGCCGGAGAATGCGACCCTGGTAGGGGACCGACTCCATCTTCGCGATCGTCCACAGAGTCTGGTCAACCCACAGGAAAAGCTGCCGGGGACGAATGTTCTGTTCTTTCCCTGTCAATTGAAGCTTCATCAGTTTCTTCCCTTCAACGTTCTCCTCTCCGATAACCGTGGCATCGTATCGAGCCCGGAGCGTCCCTGCGTTCAGCACAACTCCCTCCCGAGGCAGCATCGCAAAACCGGGAGAATCAAAATGAACCTTGTCCGGCTTCTTGAAGTACAGGGTCGCGTTCATCTTCGGGACGCGGAGGCGTTCCATGTCCACCTTCGCCTCGATTTTCGCAACAAAATCCTGGATTCCCTCATAGCCCTTGCTCACATTCCGCAGAATGACAGAACCCGTGGATTCTTGAGTCTTCTTCTGCCCGGATGCCATCGGTATCGCGCAGCAGAAAAGCAGAACCATCAAAACAGCATACGACCAACGCATCACGCCCTCGCTACTTTTGCTTCGTTCCGTTTGACAACCACATTATACAACCACATCAGAAGCGCTCCTGCAACGCCGATGCCGATCAGGGCAAACCAGACGCGCTCGGGTTTTCCCGCAGCTCTCGAGGTCTGATAGAGCCACGCGCCAATCGGATCGCCGACAAATCTCGCAATGGCGATGGGGAGAAATGCATAACCTTGATACAGCCCCTGCTGGCCCGGAGGCGCAATCTCCGAAATGTATTCGTAGTACCGCGGCGCTTGAGTCATCTCACCAATGGCGAACGCGACGATCCCTGCACCAATGGTAAAGACACTCGGGTAGATACCAATGATAATCCAAATGAGACTCGATGTCGCGAATCCAAGGAGAATGGCATTCGGAGTCTTGATATTCTTCGTCAGTCGGTTGATGGGAATTTGGAGGAGGATGATCGCTCCCGCCCCGCACCACGACTGAAGAATCTCGTAGGGATAGTTCTTGTCGATGAAATCCGTCACATAGTAGGGAATAATGATATACTCTTGCCAGAAGATGATCCAGTAGAGAGAATAGATGAGAAGAAAGATCATGAATTTGAAATTCCCCAGCACCACGAAGAGGTTTTCTATCTTCTTGCCGAGCGATTCAACGACCTCCGCTTTTTCGGGCTTGATCTCCTTGTACAGCATCAAGTTCACGATGATCATTGCGAAGCAGCTCAGCGATGACACCATGTAGACAAACTCATTGCCAAAGCTGTCTCTGACAAAGTAGGCGATGGTTGGTCCAATCATCGCACCCACATTCACAAGCCAGTAGTAGATGGCATAGCCGAGCGACTTGGTCTCTGGCTTTGACGTTATTGCGACTGTCCCAAGCACAGAGGGCTTGATAAACGATCCACCAAACGCCGTCAAAATCAGAAACGCCATCATCAACCAGTACTGGGGCGCTCCACCGTAGATGCCCGAGAACGCGGACATTCCCATCGATCCGATGAGGAAGTAGCCCAGAGCCAAGACGGAAAATGCTATGTTGAACGCCCTTCGAAATCCCCACTTGTCGGCGAGAGTCCCTCCCAGGATAGGCAGCAGGAAGATCAACCCTACGAACATGCCGGAGAGCTGTCCTGCATCTGCCACCTTGAAGCAGAGCCTGTTGAGCATGTAGATCATGAAGACAAATTGATGGCCATAGTAGTCCAGGCGCTCAAACAGCTCCATCCCATTCGCAACCCAGAATGTTGGATGAAAATCGTTTCGAACCTTTTGGAGACTCGCTCGGATGTCCACAGATTCTCCCTTGAGGGTGGTGTGATTGAGTGATTAAGAAAGAATGTCTTTGCGACGGAAGATCAGCCACGCGATGAAAACAAATCCTACCGAATATGCACCGAGGACAGCGATAGAGTTTCCGACGGACTCCCACGGAATCGGATCCTCAAACACCTGCTGCCAAACATTCAGATAGTTCGAGAAAAGGTATGGCTTGATGTCTTTAAACAGTTCCACGGGGATCACCGTGATGAGGAGGAAGACAATATTGACCCCCATCGTACCGATGATGGGCCCGATCGCATTCTCAACAAACGACGAGAACAGAAACGCAAGAGATGCAATCGTCAGCATTGCCCATGCTGCCAGGAAGTACGCTGCCAGGAACCTCCAGGCGACATCAGATTCCGACAGGATCAGGATCCCCCTCTGCAGGACGATCAGATCGCCTCGACCGAGAAGCACCAAGGCGAGTCCCACGCTGAGAATCCCAAGAAATCCCACGAAAACAACCGTATAAATTGCCGTCGTGGAAAATTTCGAAAGAAAAATACGCGTCCGGGAAACAGGACGAACAAGAATCAGCCTGTAGGTACCGGCGGTCGCTTCCCCGGCAAGCTGGTCGCCTGCGACGAACGAAATCAGCAGGGGAATCTGAACCCAGAGGCTGTTCATCATACTATGGGCAACGAACCATCCGTTGTAGAGGTTACCGACGAAAAAGAAATCCTGCTGAAGCGACCGGAGCGAGTACTGAAGGAATCGTCCCCCCTCAAGCTTCATGGCAACTTCGACCAGAGGCACGATGACCGCGACGAGCGCGAAGCCGATGTAGGTCCGCTTCTTCAGGAAAGTCTTGATGAGTTCGTAGTAAATCAGTCGTAGCATAGGATAGACTCTTGGAAATCCGAATCTCGAAATCCTAAACAAATCTAAAAATTCAAATCTCAAATCCAAAACGATAGCTCATTGTTTGATATTTCGGATTTAGATCTTCGAATTTCGTTTGAGGTTTCGAATTTCGGATTTAGGATTTATTCCTTTGATGTACCTTCCCGTGTGTCGCTCTCCGTGATCGCGAGGAAGTACTCCTCCAGTGAGCGCCTCGGTACCAACGCCTCGATATCGATTTGTTCACGCACGAGCGCCCGGGCCAGCTCGGGGATGCCTTCAAATGGCATTGTCACCAGGAATTCTTCCGCTGTTTCCACAACCTTTTCGACGCCTCGCTGACCGGAAAGCACCTGCCTCACTTTTTCCAATGGTTTCGCCCGGACGGCAACAGACTTCTCCCCTTTTTCGAGCAACGAACTGACGTCTCCCTGGGTCACGAGTTCGCCGCGGTTGATGACCGCCATCCGGTTCGCGACCATCTCCACTTCGTTGAGCAGGTGCGATGACAGCATCACTGTTTTGTTTTGATCTGCAGCGAGGTGCCGGATAAGTTCACGGATTTCTTTCATCCCCTGAGGATCGAGTCCGCTTGTCGGTTCATCGAGGATGACAAATTCCGGGTCCGACAGAAGTGACTGGGCAATGCCAAGACGCTGCTTCATGCCGTGCGAGTAGGTTTTTACCTTGTCGCGAGCGCGGGTCGACAGCCCCACGAGCGAAAGGACTTCCTCAATGCGTTTCCGGGTGGTGCCGCCGTTCAAAGCTCCAACGATCTCAAGATTGCGATAAGCAGACAAATAGCCATAGAAATCGGGTTTCTCGACGATGCCCCCAATCGATTCGAGCGCCTTTTCACGTTCTCTGTCCAAAGACTTGCCAAACAGGAAGACTTCTCCTTCGGTAGGACGGATCAGGGAAAGGAGCATTCGAATGGTCGTGCTCTTGCCTGCTCCGTTAGGTCCAAGAAAACCAAAAACATCGCCGCGATGGACCTCAAGGTCGAGATGATGAACGGCCCATCGGTGCTTGTATTGCTTTCCCAGGTTTTTCGTCTGTAGGATGATCTCGCCGGTCAAGAGATGCCAGTGATGGGTTCGCGATGAAAGAAAATGGTCCGGTGGAACGACATTTTAGTTCGGGAAATGTAGAGCTTATTTTGGGAATTTCCAAGATAGGGAATGTGTAGAAGCCCGATTTCTAAGTGGTTACGTCTCTGGAAGAAATCGGGCATCTTACTCCGCTCGAGATTGAGCGAATAGGTAGAAGTCCCCCCCTAAAAACAGCAACGCCGCAGCTGGTGCCGCGGCGCTTGCCAACAACTATCATTTCCGCCGAAATACGGCGGCCTTGATGAACCGAGTTACTTGGTCTGCTTCAATTTATCCAACGCGCTCTGCACTTTTTTTGCCTGCGGAGCGGGGAGATTCTCCTTCGACAACAAGGAGTATTCCGTGATTGCTTCCTTCGTGAGCTTCATCTTCTCGAAGGCCATTGCTACGGTAAGTCTTGCGTCATAATTCGAGCGAACCTCGGGATGCGTCCGCAGCGTCTCTTTGGATTTCAGGATTGAAGTCGCATAGTAGGTGTTGTCGTACAATACCCGCGCCCCATGCAGCTGCATCTCTCCCACTTTGCCGTCCGTCGATACTGAGAGATCTGTCTTTGACTTGTTCTCACCATGAAGAACGGTTGCCGATGGAATGGCGAGCTCATCTTTTTCCCGCGGAGGAACTGCAAGAATATTCTCCATGGCCAGTTTCAGAAGGAAATCTTCCTGGCTCAGCTGACGAACATCAGAGATATCGAGTATCGTCAACTCGGGAACAACCAGATTCCGCTTGTCCATTTCGATTGTGGCGCTGGCACCCGGGCCCGTTCGCATACTGTCTTCAGGCTTCAGCAGGTCTCCCACCTTGACTTTTCTCCATTCTTCCATCACCCCACGACGAACCTCGACGGTTCCCTTCACCGCTCTCACGCTGAAATCTGCCGCCAGCAAAGGTAGCACGAGAAGACTCAGCATCGCAATCCACAATATTCGAATACGCATTGCTCTATCCTTTCAGTTCACCCGCTATCGAAGCATCACATCCACGAGCCGGACCCATCCCCTCACAACTCCAAGTCCAACTTCGACATCATCGAAATACTCTTTTGCACCCAGCTCCCATGCTTTCTGGAATCCATCGGTAATCGCTGTCGTCTCAACCGGGATCCAGATGGTTTCCTCGCCCCGTTCATTCTTCCGAACCACATAACGCTTCGGATTGTCGCTGATGATTCTTGATTGGGTCGCCGGAACCTCTGTGTCAAACATTAAGAAAATGTGCGCATCATCCAGCCGCTGAGGCGGCACCACATCGATGAACGCCGTGTTGATTCCGACACTCGCCAGCAGCGACGAGAAACAGACCGTCATATCGTCGCAATCTCCGCCGCGGAGAGCAAGCGTTTCTGTCGGGAATTGCACCCGGTCCTTGCTCGCCTTCGGGTCGTTCACGTATGTCAATCGTGACGCGAACTCATTGAACAGAAATCTGGCCGATCTGAACTTCTCCAGCTGTCTCGCTACCGCAGCGAGTGTGTCCTTGTTCTGGCTCATCACGCTGCGTGTGAATCGCATAACATCTGCGTCTTCGGGCGTCACAAAGTAGCGAAGCGTCAGCGCATCACCATCCCAATCGTTGCGCCCCCTGATGATCAGTCGGGTCTGGCTCTTGTCATCATAATCTTCAGCCGGCGACGCCTTGACAAACACGTCTGCGGCTCTCAGGACCATCGATGGAACAAACCTGATCGCCTCGTTGAAGATCGCATAAAAAGGAACATCGGTCTCGGCATTCGGTTCAAGGTACACAGCCCGGGGTGATTCTGTCGGACTGTCCATGTACTGCTCAACAAAGAACGATACCTTCACCGAGATCGGCTTTGTCGACACATTCCTGACTCTCGCCTTACCCAGCGGCCTTGCCGCGTGCACCTGGTACGACGATGGATACACCTCGCTCAAAATCTGAACATACTCGATCTTAGCCCAAGTCTCACGTGTTCTGCCGAGTGAGATGGTGGCCGACAGGTTGAACTGGCTCGGAGTAAACGCATTATATCCCAGATCCTGAACACCCCTTGCAAGAAACTCATCGAACGTGGGCTGTGACCGTGCAGATTGATTCAGAAAATGGACATAGCTGAAATTCAATTTTGCCGGTCCGTATGCAAATCCCACTCCTGCCGAAATACCTGAGACAAATTGCGTCCCCCTGCCACCGAACCAAATCCCTTGGCGGAGCGCCCACCGGTCACTGAGATTCCATTCGGTGCCCGCTCCCCCCATCGCCTGTGTATCAAAATCGAATGCTACAGTCGTCAGCGGGCTAGCGTGATACGCTGCTCCCACCCGCAGCGTCTTCACATTCCGCAAGCTATATTTCAAAACATCTTCCCCAAGTTCACTTTCCGTCAGCCGAAAGAGGTTTTTCGCAACTGCCCCGAAGCTCCACTCCGGTGACGGCTGCCAGTTCAGTCCGACATCGATATTCCACGCATTGCCAGTGTGTTGATTCAGCGTGGTGGTGACTGTTGTCCCTGGGCCAAGTGCATACTGCGCATCTGTCACAATCTGCTCTCTGAATCTTGCGCTGACCCCAAGGCCGACAGTGGGCGTAATCTGATATCCGTATCCAAGAGCATATTGTTCACGATAAGTGATTCGTAAATCATAATCGATTCTTGGACCAGCATCCGGAAATGTGTAAAAGGTCGGAACAAGAAACTCGCGATCCATTCCCGGGGAATAGCTTCCTGCGATCACGTGATTGTCAAGGAACCGTTTCGCACTGCCAGCGCTGTACAGAGAAACACCGTTCAAAGGAACATCCCGTCGAAATGAACCATAAATCGACGAAGTGACATCCCAATCTCGAATTGACACGAGGCCGGCAGGATTCCAATCGATACTCCCAATGTCATCCGACAGCGCCGTAAACGCCCCGAGCGCAGAACCGCGCACGGAACTCAGATGCTGCCCAAAGACACCAAGCGTTGCGAAGTGGAGAAGAACGACTGCCCGGCCAAGAATCTTGAGTGATTGCTTTGTGGGGAACACGCTCAAATTCAGGCGCCGTAGATCATTGTCAACGTTGTGACAATTTCTCCTTGCAAGCTATTGTACTGTTGAGTGTCGTTGAGCCGTGGCGCGGCCACCCGATTCACTTCACCCAAAGCTGGATGTTGTGAATGGATGCTGCTTGAACAAGAACATTTCCAGTATATCCTGGAACACTCGTCACACTTCGATTCATTGAAATGAACGAGAAGAGATACCGGCCATCACTGTTCGCCTGAAGGCTTTTCAGGACCTTCGCCGGAACCGTAAGAGAATTCGAACCTTCTATGACTTCGATCTGGAGGAGGGGCTTGACGGGGACGTTCGACCGTGCATCGAATGAACTGATCAAGACACGGAAAGTTCCACCAACCTTGCCGCTCCAGCGGACCTGAAGGTCGTCGTTCTTGAAGACGACGGAACCGGCTTTCGGCTCAAGGACGGTGATTTCTTCCGGACTTGCGATTGCAAGCTCGAACGGAGTGACAGAACCGCGACCATCGGCGACAAACCGATAGGTCTGGCCTGATGCATAGGTAAAACTCCCAATCGGCTGATTGTCCTGGTCGACCAACGTATATGCTGAGCCCGCATTTTGGTCGGGGTAAAAACTCGTCCCCGTCCTGTACGGCCTCATGGTCTTCGGAAGATCAACCGCGTTGACCTTCGCAGTCCCGACATCAAGTCCCAGGTACCCGACCACTTTGCCCGAGCCAGAAATCGGCTTCTTTTTGTCGTTCAGGAGTATCCTCGAATAGGAAAACGTACTTCGGGAAGCTCCCAAATCAGTCTTTACCCCATTCACGAGGAATGTCGCAGGATACAGCTGCTCCTCCTGTTGCATGACACCGGAGGTATCGACGGAGGCATCAACGATCAGGGTGGAATCAACGGCAGGAAGGACTTTCACTTCGAGCGTAGCTGTGCTCTGATCCAATGCAAGTTCGACCGGAGATTTCTCCTGACATCCAACGAGCCAGAGCAGAGCAGCGAACGCAAGAATGAAACCTGACCTACGCATAAGCCATCACCATCCGTCCGTAATATACTGAATTCCTCCGCATTTCGAAATATCCCTTATCACTGGTGATTATTGCCCAAAATGGCAATAATTTAGAGCCACAGACAAAACTGGCTCCCGCTGTTCCCCGGAGCAGGAGCCAGGTGGGGATCCTTTCACGCCACATCTACTGCACCGTATACGGGATGCCCCAAAACTTTGTCAAGACAGGCGCCTCCATGTCACAAAGTGTTTCTCTGGAGATCGCCTCAACCACTGCATGAAACACCCCCGGACGAGGCAGCGCTCGGACAGTGTTTTCATACGTGTGAATGTAATGATCGCCAATCCGATTCTCGAGCTTCAGCGGCAACAATGACCGCTGTCCCCATTTCCCACGAAAGCCGGAGCGAAGAACTACCATGTTCGGTTCCGTTTCGCTCGTCTGCAGCTTCACCTTCACTTCGAGATCGGCATCTCCCGCCACCGTCGCGAGATGACAAATTCCATTGACCCCAAACGGCCATGTGTTCTCGTCCGGGGATTTCAGCGAAATGGTCTCACAGTTCTGTGAGCGCAGTATGAATTCGCTGATCGAAACGTTTGCTTCCTTCGTCCCACCGTTGACATGCGAAATTCCGTTCAGCTTCCAGTTCCTGGAAGGGTCTTTCGTCGCAGCAACACGAAGGAATTGAGCTTTGCGAATGCTGTTCTCGGTAAATGGCTTCGAAATCAGAGAATGACGCATTCGTGTGCTCAACTGGTAAGGCGCAGCAATCTTCAAGATACCGTCAATCGTTCGGGTAACCGTCGCAATCACACATTCGTCGCTGACCTCGTCGAATCCCACAGACTTGGTCACACGGTGTATGATTCTCCCCCACCGCAACGGATACCCACGATCGCTGATCTTCGTTGAACCGCCGGAGTAGTCAGATGAGTATGCATCCCCATCATCGAGCGGCACAATGTCGCTGTTGAGCAGCTCATTGTTCGCTATCACCAGCTCCAAGTATTCTCTGTCTTTCGGGTTCAACATTGCCCTGCCAGGCTTTTTTGAACAAATATTGAAAATTTGACTTGCCCTACTATATCCAACTCCTATGCCACAGGGGCGAAAAGGAGTTCGATACATATGACATCACAACAAGTTGATTTTCAACGAGTTAGGAACTGCCGGATGCCCGGCAGTCGACACTGCGGGGAAAGAAGTGCGGGAATTCTGTGGGTGTAATGCCGGAATGATCCTGTACCGGCGTTGGATAGTGTAATTCTTACAAAGGGCAAATCCGAAGCAAGTGACTGTCGGCTCGCAGAGCATTCCCGCGGAGGTTGACGGTCAGCGTCCGGGATTCTCGGGCGGCGAGAAGAATCAAAAATGGACTTTGTCGACCATTCCCACACAGAGTGTGGAAACCAGCCAAAGGCTGCTCTCACCATCGACTGAAGTCGATGGCTGTCTGGAAACGAAACCCGAAGGGTTTGGAGTTCGATGAAGCCGTTCGTTTTAACGAATGGCGAATAAAGATGAGCAACTCTACTTCCACTTGCCATTTAGGTAGGCCCGGACGACTTCGTCCAGAATGGTATGATAACGCTGGGGCAGGTTTTTGTACTTCGGGCGGAGAGAATTCTTGCTTGCATCGAAATCCTGACCGGGAGCGACCCCATCGACGACGTTGCCGAGATATTCACGGAGCTTTTTCTGAACTTTTTCGCGGGACTCGGCATCCTGGTCCTTCACGATAGCCTCGACGGCGTTATTCACATCCCAAACGCTTTCAAAAAAATGCTTGAAACAAATGCCGCGGAAGTACTCCGCAACAGTGCCCCTGTTCAGGCCACCAAGATCTTCGGCAGTCTCAGAGATGGAACTGCGTGAGAATTTCTTCGAACGGAGGATTTCAAGAATCTGGTCTTCAATGTCAACCTGCCCTTTCGTCGCTGCTGCAACCTCCTCAGGCAGATCTCTAAGTTGAATCAAAGTCCGACCGTCAGACCGCGCAAAGATGCCAGCTCGTGTCACCGCGCTTTGAAGTTCGCGCACATTCCCAGGCCACCGGTATTGCAGAAATGCATCCATGACGGTGGACGAGAGGGACAGCGCACCACCCTCCGCCTTCACAAAATGCGCCGCGAGAAACGGAATATCGCCCTTCCGTTCCCTCAGCGGCGGCAATTCGATCGAGAATACATTCAGTCTGTAGTAAAGATCTTCACGAAATCGTTTTTCAGTAACCAGCTCTCGCAGACTTTTGTTCGTCGCGGAGATAATTCGGGCGTTTGTCCTCATTGTCGTATTGGCGCCCACTCGTTCGAACTCTCCGGATTGCACCACGCGGAGGAGTTTGATCTGAAACACCTCGCTGGTTTCGGCAATCTCATCCAGGAAGATCGTCCCTCCGTTGGCGTGCTCAAAACGACCGACTTTGTCCTTGATCGCTCCGGTGAACGAGCCTCGTTCATGCCCGAAGAGCTCGCTCTCGAGAAGTGTTTCCGTCAATGCACCGCAATTGACAGCTACGAATACCTTGCCCCGTCTGTCGCTCAGGTTGTGGACCGCGCGCGCAACGAGTTCCTTCCCTGTTCCGCTCTCACCGAGAATCAGGACGTTCGCATCGCTCGCCGAGATCTTTCGAACAAGATCCACCACTCCTTTCATCTTTCCCGCCGTGTGATACACGATCCCTTCAAACACTGCTATCTCAGTTTTCTGCTCGAGTTCCACCCCCTCAAACTCGACCATGTCACTTACCTGGGCGGAGAGGATTCTGATCTCCTCTTTGTACCGCTTGATCTCATCGACGAGTTCAGACCCGCGCACCAACGGGGCGGGCGCCTTCTGGTCGAGCAACTCCTTTTCAAGCATCTGCAGCTTCAGCTCACTCTCCCGAAGTCTGCTTTCTGCTTTTTGTCTATCCGACTCGAGCCTTGCGACATGCTTCTCGACAACGAAGTAATCATAGAGAACAGGCCCGAGCCATGCAACGAGGAGGAGAACGAGAGGTCCGAGCACGGGAAGAACCACGTGAGCCGTCACAAACATCAACTGGCTGGCGGATACATAGGACACTGCGAGCAAGAGCCCGAAGATGCCACCGCGAAAATATCCGAACCGCACAATGAGAAATATGAAGACGAGTGTCAGGGCAGCAGGGATCAAGAACTCTCCAACGAACGGCGAAACAGTTGAAAGGAACCTGTTGTTCAACGCATTATCGACGAAAGTGGCCTGCAGACCGACCGATGGAAATTGCGCATCAAACGGAGTTTTGAAAAAATCACCTCTCCCTTCCCCGATGACGCTCACGAAGGCAATCTTGTTGCGCAGGCTGGAAAGATTGGTCGATCCGGAGAGGAACGACCGAAGAACTTCGACGCAGCGGTAGCGGCGAAACGATGAGAGCGTCCCCGGGAAATTGAGCATTGTCGTGCCATCGCCGCTGATCGGAATTCGAATCTCCTCTTTCTTTGTCTGAAGGGTGACGGAATGGGTTCCGAGTTGAACCTGAGAACGATCAACATGAGCGAACAGCCGAAGAACCTCCAACGCGAATGCAGGGACGGTTCGACCGCCGGCATCGATCAGGAGGGGAAGTTGGGAGATCGCGCCTTCCGTGACATTGGTGTGTCCGATCCCGGCCGCCGAATCGAGAAGCTCGCGATAGGGGAGTTGTATCTGTGCGCCATAGAACAGAGGTTCGCTCATTTTTCCTAGAGCCGGGAACTGCTCCGGCGTCAGGCTCGGGGATGAGAGCTCAGTTCTTTCGACGCGTCGGAAGTAGGACGAGCAGATGAGCTTTCCTGATGCTGCGGCTTTCGCGGCAAGAAGGTTGTCGTGCTCAGGATATTCCAGGTTGTGCTCGCCAAAGAAAATGTCGAGTCCGATCGCCCGAACGCCGCTTTTCGTCAGTACGTCGATCAGGAGGGCATAATAGTTGCGCTTGAGAGGCCAGCCGCCAAGCGAGGTAATGTCGTCATTGTCAAAGTAGAGGATCACGACATTCGTGTCGGCCGGGACCTGTCCGCGAACATGATAGCGGACGTCAAGCAATCCCTGCTCCAGTTTGTGCATGGGTCCTGAAGCGAGCTGCATCAAGACCAGCAGCACGAGGACCAACCCAGCGACTATAATGTACTTGCGCGACATTCTCGAGCGTATGAGATGTGTGAGGCGGAACAGTATTCTGTTAGTGAAGGACAGAGTCAAGATCAACAAAATCGCGTCCCGAAATTTCGGCAGGTGCGTTGGACGGACTCAACGTGCGTTTAATGTCGCCCCGGATTGTAGCCGGGTGGACGGTTTTCCCGTCTGCGTCGGGGCGACATTACGGATCGTGCGTTGGATGCTAACTCTCGGGCGTTAAATTTCGGGAAAAGTTTCTTTCTGCCGCTTTCTTTCTAAAAGAAAGCGGCAACAAATGGCTGAGCCTCATCTCCCCACCCGCTGCATCTGCGACGCAGCATATCGTTCTCCTGAGGCTGCGCCTTTTGGAATCGCCTCACCTATTCGGCGAAGGTCATCGGCGGTCAGGGTCACATCGACCGCCTTCACGTTCTCCCGAAGATACTGAATTCTCTTCGTACCCGGTATCGGAATGATGTCTTCACCCTGCGACATACACCAGGCGAGAGCCAACTGACCTGGCGTACATTTCTTTTCAGCCGCCAGCTGCTCGACCGTCTGCACGATACGGAGATTTTTCTCCATGTTCTCAGGCTGGAAACGAGGATGTGCCTTTCGCCGAAAATCCGTCTCGTCGAGATCCGTTGCCGACTTTATCCTTCCCGTCAGAAAACCTCTTCCGAGCGGACTGTACGGCACGAATGTGATACCGAGCTCCCGGCATGTTGGAAGAATCTCGGCTTCAACGTCGCGCGTCCACAACGAGTACTCTGTTTGCAATGCGGTAATAGTGTGTTCTTTTGCGGCCTTTCTGAGTGTCGCCGGCCCCGCTTCTGAGAGACCAAGGTACCGTACCTTTCCCTCGCGAACGAGATCGACCATCGCGCCGACCGTTTCCTCAATTGGCGTGTCCACATCAACACGGTGCTGGTAGTACAGATCGATTGTATCGATGCCGAGACGTTTCAGACTTGCTTCGCAGGCCGATTTCACATACGCCGGCTTCCCATTGACGCCAAGGAAACTCCCGTCTGATCCACGGACGTTGCCAAATTTCGTCGCTATGAAAAGGCTCTCCCGCTTCCCCTTGATGGCCCGGCCGACGAGTTGTTCATTGTGCCCAACGCCATACATATCTGCGGTATCGAAGAATGTGATCCCCAGGTTGATCGCTTCATGGATGGTCGCGATCGATCCTTCGTCGTTCCGGGGACCGTAGAACTCAGACATCCCCATGCAGCCTAGTCCTAAAGCTGAAACAACAGGTCCGTTCTTGCCGAATTTCCTTTGCTTCATCAGTTCAAATGCCTTTCTTCTATTTGGCAGTGGTGTTACATGTCAAATACAAGTTACTCACGAACCACAAGATTTTCAATAGAGAACCTGATCATGTCGAAGTCCGTCTTCTGACTTCGAACTCACATGAGAAGACGGACTTCTCACCCGGAGTCGTGTCATTCCCGCGAAAGCGGCCTGCCCGCCTCGCGAGATTCGAAAGGTCAGGAAGGAATCCAGAATCAGGCCATTGTTCATCACAAAGGCGCCCTTGCTCCTTCTCCCCCCCTTTCGTACAATCCATCCAGTGAAGCAACATCGTGACACCACAGCCAGGACATCCTATGAAAAGACTGATTCTCGTCATTCTCTTCTTTCTTCCACGAATCCAAGCACAGACCGCGCCAGCTTCCGACATCGAGATTGTTGAGAGCATTCCAGCAGGCACGATCCTGGACAATCCCGATATTCGCAATGCGCACGAGGTGTGGCTCGAGATGATTGGACGCACACACATCACCCTCGACATCGAAGAGTTCTACATTTCTCATGAACCCGGGAAACTGCTTGAAGATGTGCTCGCTGCCATTTATTCAGCGGCCAATCGCGGAGTCAAGGTCAGAGTGATCATTGACGGCCGGATGTATAAGACCTATCCGGCAAGCGCTGATTCCCTCGGTCGGTACAGAAATATCGAGGTGCGGCGGATCGATTTTGGATCGATCGGGGGCGGGATACAGCACGCCAAGTATTTCATCGTCGACGGCAAGGAAGTTTTCGTCGGCAGCCAGAACTTCGATTGGCGGGCGCTTGAGCACATTCATGAGCTCGGCCTTCGGATCAACAGCAAGGAATTCGCTTCGGCGTATAGCGATGTGTTCAACCTCGATTGGCAGCTTGCTTCACTCACGCCTGAGGCAATCAAAACATTCTCTATGACCAGAAAGACCTATTCGATGCCCATACGTGTTACTGGCAAAAACGGAGATGTCGCCTCTGTTGAGCCCACCTCCAGCCCTATCGGGTGGGTGCCCGATTCTGCATTGTGGGATGAGCGTGCTATCGTTGGCGTGATAGACGGCTCGCAACGAACTTTGACACTTCAGTTTCTTTCCTATTCTCCATCCGAGCGGCGAGGGGGTAAGTATACGGTGATCGACGATGCTATCCGTCGTGCTGCGAAGCGCGGGGTGAAGGTGAGAATGATTGTTTCAGACTGGCAGAAGGGCTCACTTGCAGTCACAGCGCTGAAAGAACTGGCAAACGCCCCTAACATTGAAGTCGCATTCACCGCAATTCCGGAGTGGTCGGGCGGATACGTTTCATTCGCCCGGGTGGAGCACTGCAAGTACATCGTTGCTGACGAATCCAAGTTCTGGCTCGGGACGAGCAATTGTGAGAAGAGCTATTTCTACAGCACCCGAAACATGGGCGTCGTGTGTTCCAGTCCGACCCTGGCGGCCACTCTGGCCAAGATCTTCCTCAGGAGCTGGAACAGCCCCTACAAAGAGTTGATCACACAGAACGGAGAATATCCGCAAAGGGAACACGGAGAGAGGAAGTAACGAGTAGATTGTAGAAGTCCGTCTTCTTCACGAGGATTCTCATGAGAAGACGGACTTCTTTCATCGCTGCACGAATTTCAACCCTCACGGGAATCACGGTGAGATCGTTGATGCCTCCCCTTCATTCAGTCCCGCTCTTAGACTGATCTTCAATTCCCTGAGTCTCCGCACTTCCACGATGAGCAGAACAGCAGCAAGGCATGCCGCGAGGAAATCGGCTATGGGCATCGCTATCCACACGCCATCTAACGCGAAGAATCTCGGAAGAAGGACCACAAGCGGAATGACGAACAGCATCTGTTTCGTCGTTGTGAGAATCATCGCTTGCTTTGGCTTTCCGACCGCCTGGAAGTAGGCCCAGCTCACTACTTGAAAACCGTTCAAAGGAAGCATGAGCACGGCGATTTTCAGAGCGCGACCGCCGAGAGCGATGAACTGCTTGTCTTCAGCATTGAACAATGCGACAATGTCTGTGCTGAACAACATGACTGCCAGGAATCCAGCCACACACACCGTGGTCGCGAGGACGATCCCTTTTCGGAGCGTCTCCATGACTCTGTCGATGTGTTTCGCCCCGTAGTTGAATCCAATGATCGGTTGAATCCCCTGATTCAATCCGTAGATCGGCATCATGACAACCATCATCAGACTCATCCCAATCCCCATCGCTGCGATCGCCAGGTTGCCACCGTAGCTGTAGAGCGTCTTGTTGAAGACGAACATGATAAGACTCCCGGCCACTTGCATGATCAATGGTGAAACCCCGATCATTGTAATTCTCGAGATCACCTGCCGGTCAAAGGAGATCCTCCTCAACTTGAGATAGCTCCAGCGGCCGGTGAAATAGATTATCACCCAGACTGCGCCGACACATTGGGAGATGACCGTCGCTATTGCCGAACCGCGTATGCCGAGATGGAGCACCATGATGCAGACGGGATTGAGGATAATGTTGAGGATGCCGCTGATGAGAATTGTCACCAATGCAATTCTTGGACTCCCCTGCGCACGGATAATCCCGTTGAGCGAAAACGCTATGAACTGCAGCGGTATGCCGAGGATCACGATGCTCAGGAACTGTGTGGCGTATCTGTGCGCTTCCCCGGTGCCGCCGAGGAGCGTGACCAGGGGATCCATGGTGAGAAAGATCAGAACCGCAAGGCTCACCGAGATGCACAATGCCATCAGAAATCCGTTCTCGATGATTCTCTCCGCCTCTTCCTTTTTCTTTTCGCCAAGCTTGATCGACACCAGCGCTGTTGATCCCATGCCGACGAGCTGAGCGAAACCCATGATTACGATATTGATGGGAAACGTAATGGCGATCGCAGAGATGGCGGTCGTGCCGACACCCCTACCGACGAAGATCCTATCGACAATATTGTAGGATGCCATCACGAGCATGCCAATAATTGCCGGTACGGAATAATCGGCGATGAGCTTTCCAATCTTATGCTTTTCCAGCGCTTCGATGTTTGCGATCATGGCAGGGATGCGTCTTATCAGAGCCGTTTCAGCTTTTCATTGACGATTGTGACGAGCACCTGCTTTTCACTCTCGGGGAGCCATTCCATCAATCGGGCTGCAAGAATTGGTAGTTCCCAATCCTCGATTGCGTCCTGTCTGGCGCCGGTCAATCTCAGATACTCACTTAGGTAATATCGGTGGAACTTCCTTCTGATGCTGCTGAGCAAAATCTTGATGAAGGAAGGAGTCCCGGGGCCCACTTCAGCAGGATTGACGTTCTCGCCACGTCGGCGAGCGGGTTGCCTCTTGTGGCAGTCATCCAATCCAGCACAAACGGCTTCCCTCCACCCATCAGGATGTTCTCCGGATGAAAATCACCGTGACACAGCTTGTTGCCTCCGGGGAGACGGTCGAGATACTTTATGATCTTTGTTTTCGTTTCTGTCGTGAGGTGGTCATGGAGATTGATATTCCTGACCAGGATGCTCTTCAGTTCGGGGACCTCATCAGGAACGGAGGTTAGGTGGATCCTTGCATGGATCGCGGCGAATTCCCGCGCAAATCCTGTGATGTTCCAGGGATTGCGGAACAAATGCCTGAATCCTGACTCTCCCTTGGTGAAGTCGAAAATGATGGCATCGCGACCTGCAACAACAAGGCGTTGATAAGCTTTCGGAATGTCGACGACCGATCCAATCGAGCGGCAAACAAGGTATTCGTTGTCGATCGCCTGCTTCGGAAAATTGGGCCTAAAGACTTTGATGACAAACCGGTCGCGGAAGAGAAAGACGTCGGCAGTTCTGCCTTGGCCAAGGAGGGCAAGTTGTTTCAGGTCGAGTGATTCGGGGGCGACGATATTTGAGTCTGCGGTTTGCATCAATCGTGTTCATTTTAGCGCATGATCACTAACGTCTGAAAAAAAAGCCGACTGCGAGAAACCCGCATACGCAATCGGCAATCGAAAACCGACAGTTCACCCAGCTGGCCGTAGCGCCAAAGAAGCACATTGCGAATGTGGCACATATTGAGAACCGACTTGATCGGCACATCTTAGAAGCGGAATTGAAACCCTGCCAAGGTCCAAGTGGGTGCTTCTTCATGGTTCTTCAGGCTCTTGCCGAATGACGCGAACAATGAGACGGTTTTTGACCATTCCCACGTGAAACCGAAATTCACCATTGGTCCGCGCAGGTCAAACGGGGCCTCCCGCACTTCCGTGTGTCCTTCTGCTTGAATCGAAACGGGGTCCAAAAACAGAGCAGCCGCCACACCACCCTCCCACCCATCGGATTCGCCGTTGACCCAAACGTGCCCGAGTTCGGCCGTCAAGCCGAAATGCGACCACTCACGATGCCATTCAAGCGGGAGGCTCAATTTCATGCTCTTCTCTTCCACGAAAGAAAAATAGACCTTCGGATAGAGAGAAAAGTTAGACCCCGTCTTGCCAGGGCTATCCACGAAACGGTATTTGACGCCCAACTCAATCCCATCAAAAGTACGACGAACCCCGGCGCCTTGCGCATGACCGATCACAAAAGGCATTGACGCCGTGAGCTGCCAGCGATCTCCTACACCATAATTAAAGTCGAGGAGCGGAATCAGCCATTCGTCGTTGACGGCGGAATGCTCGAAAGAAGTCAGAACGTTGATTTCCCAATTCCCAGGACCGGGGGTACCCGGGTCATTCGTGAGAAGTGGAGGGCTCGACTGAGCGAGAATCGATTCGCTGAACAGAATCAGAAGAGAACAAGCGAACAAAATCGCGGATTTGAAACTGGTGCGAGCCACAGGCTGTTTATTTCCTGAAAGCTTGAGTACGTGAGTGCCTGCGTGAAAACCGGTCCGGGATTGCGGGGAATGGAAGAACCGGTGCATGACTTCCTCTTAACATACCACTTTGCTGTGTATCCGGCAAATCGTTGGACAACTCGTGGCCGATTGCTTGATGCTACCGCAATGACCCGATCGCAAGCGGTTTTTTCCCTTGTAGTCCTTGCACCAGAAGTAGCGGTGGTGATTGCGCTCAGACAGGTGCACAAAAAAGCCTCCAATTTGTAGGCGAAAGGCAACAGGCAGGATGTACTAATGCAGAAGATCCATCAACGAGCGCGATTCCCCGATAGACAGAAACATACAACGGAAATCATAAACTTGTGGTGAGCGAAGTCGAACCATCGAAAATCGGAAATTTCCTCGTGACCCCGGCGCGATTCGAACGCGCGGCCTACAGCTTAGAAGGCTGTTGCTCTATCCAGCTGAGCTACGGGGTCGTTGAAATCAGATCAATTTCGAACATTCTCTCTCTGAACGAAACTCCATCCCAACGAAATTTCGTCCACTAAGTCACCACCGGCAAAATGAAAGAACGCCAAGCGAACACAGGCATCCACGCCTTTGACCCTTGGCGTCTCTACTCTCTCGAGTATTAAAATCTGCGGAATTTGTGGAATTGTGCTCACGCGGTCACATGAAATTTACAAAACAATGCACCCTAAGGCAAGAGGGTTGGAAAAAGCACATACAGCTCAACGCAAATTGAAGTTGGGTGGATGTTGAGGATGGTTGTTTTGCTTAGGATGGTGCTGCAGCTTTGCCAGCTGCCGCTTGTTCCCTGCAACGCGGCTGAAGTTCTCGTCGTTGTGCCTATCACTCGCCCACAAGAAGACTTCAATAGCAACGTTGGCATTTTCCTCGACGATCTCCCCTCACGACATGTATGGAGCAACGCAAACGCTCCTAGAAGGCCATCACCTCTGAAGTTGGTCTCCGGCTGTTACATGCGCTCGCCTCGACAAGTCTACTATTGAATCTTCAAGTCCTTGCTTTGTGGTGCTTTTGCACGAGGCTGATTGTGATCCCCCTACAACGTGTCCCATTTAAAGCAGCCTCCCTATGACTCAGCCGCCTGACACTGGTCCGGCCTTATCCCAAGTGGTTGAAGGTGATTTCTCGCAAGAAAAGCCCCAACCGAATGGCTGGGGCTGCCGCAATCCTAGGCACTTTTAGGCGGGTCTACACTTTCTCCACCTCTTTGGGTTTTGGACCGAACACAAGAGCCAGCACGATCCCAGCGATGATATACTCGATCAAGCCATAGATGAACCATTGCAGAGCCAGCGAATACGGAATCGCGATCATCGCGTACGTTGCATAAGCTTTACCAACGCTCAACCAGATTCCGATGTACGTTCCGTATCGCACTCCTTCCCAGATTCCCTTGCCCTCATACCCCTTCGAGAAGATAAATGCAAAGAAGAACGACCCGATGAGTATCACCAAGTGGAATATCCACATTTTTGAATTCATGTCGGGACGCCAAACCTTCAGCGAGGCGTATGTTGAACCGAGGATCAAGTAGTTGACCACAAGGTCCAGGATTTCAAAGGTAACGAACGCTGCTGCAAATCCTAACCACACCTTCTTGTTCATAATCTCCTCCTGTCGAGTGATGGATGGACAATCGCCGTGGATTAGACGTCACATGTATACAAAATAAGCCTATGATAGTCAATCACGTGGATGCTCAGCCTGAACACAGGATTGGCACCAAGGCTCTGCAGCTATCCGCTCTCTGGACCGCACGTCATCACGAGCAGTTGTACCGAACAGTTCAGGAAAATGCTGGTTTCGACGAAGAACGTACCTCATTTTCGGCACTCACTGGAAGGAGAACTGCGCTATGTGAGTGTCCGAGAGACATCGATGGGAAGTGGAACAATAAGGCAGACCGCTTTGGTGGCTGTCGAGAGAAGGTCTCATCCTCGTTCTGCTGCCTTGGCACCAAAGGTGAGCGAGAAGCTTGAGACTCAAGACCAAGAAGCGACCGATATCGGTCAGAACCATAGAGACAGTTCAATCAGTTCTGTTGAGCAAACTCGGAGTGCGCAATAGTGCGACACTAATAGCTATGTGGTACAGGAAGGGGAGGAAGTGACGGTCACATTGGCAAGAGCATGAATCAAATAAGAATCCCTTACCTCGTTTGCTCCTACTCAAATCACTTCACTTGACAAAATGACGGGCATCTGATCCCACGTCCTTCCCGACAATTCGCGCCCCGCCAGCTTTTTCCCAACCCGTTTACCATTTATGTCAAATGCGCCCCATTGCTTAAAGAAGAAGGGCACGTTGTTCTCTTGACAAGCGGTCTGGATGTTCCGAACCCACTGTTCCTTCATCGGCCTAGCCTTTGGTCCGCTCTCTCCACCGACAATAACCCAATGAATTCTGCGAAGATGAGCAGGTGCCATCCGGACATTATCCAGTAGGGGCTCGACAGAGATGAACCGAACTCGTGCAGGCACTGCTTGAAGGTCCCTTACTCTCTTCACATACTTCTGGTTCTCAACAGATACCCCAAGCCAAATATGAGTTGGAAGAACTCTTCGGCCATCATCAGGCTGATTGATTGCTCGGAAATGTCTCCGTGTCCATTCTTTCAATCGTGCTGACCGTTTGGTTAGAACTTGAAAGATATGATGATCCGCTTTGATCATCACTTCGAAGACTCTCAGTATGTATTCGTCTGACACTCGTTCGTGGAATAAGTCAGACATCGAGTTGACGAAAATCCTTCTGGGATTCTTCCATTTCGACGGCAGTTCCAACCTGTCTGGCCATAGCCGTAGATCAAATCCCTGTTCGTATGGATGTCCGACTACGCCTCGAAATCTCTCGGCGAAAGTTTCAGCATAGCAATGCTTGCATCCTGGACTAGTTTTTGTGCAACCCGTCACCGGGTTCCACGTTGAATCGGTCCACTCTATGGTCGAAACAAGGCTCATGCTCTACTCAAAAGGCAATTCGGGTTCCAATACATTATCAAGGACCTTGTCCCAGAACGTATAGGCGAGGTCATGCTTCGAGAAAAAGGCCAGCCGATACAATGGCAAGTTGCGATCATCTGATCTGATATGAACCATCCTTGATCTCGATTTCGGCAGATAATCTAGTCCGATCATTCGATCGGCAAAGCTGTTGAGAAGGAATGTCGAAAAGCTAATCCCCAGATTCTTCTCAATCTGCCATTGTATTCTCCAATCTCGATCTCCTAAGAACTCATCTATTCGAGTATTCGTTGGCAATTCGTACTCAACTCTATTCCTTGCGCCATCCATATCGGTAGCCAACAGTATCAAAAAATCCACCCTGAAGCTATTCAGAGCTTGCACTGTACTAAACTTGAATTCCAGGTTGAAAGGATCCACGAAACAAAAGGTCAACATTGTGTTCCGGCGCGATGGAGGGGGTAGCTTCCTCAAGATCCTCGTTATTTCCGTATTACAATCGCCATTGAAGTACTCGGCGTCCACTCCGTCGAAATGCGTCTCCACCCTCGATTTCAAGGACTCTAGAAAGTCCTCGCGCTCATCGCAAAAGAGGTATTTCGTAAACTGATCAGGAAGATTCATAGCAAGGAGGGGCGATGTATAGACCGTCTTTCCCGTTTGTTCAATGAGAGCCTTGCCGGGGCCGCTGAAAAGATCAAAATAGACTCTATGTCTGAATCGGTTCTTAATTCCTGTTGCGAAAAGTCGATCGTAGTAATGGAGAAGACGGTATTTCTTTTCTGCCCACGCACCAACGGATGGAGTCAGGAGGCGATCCTCAGTAGCAATGATGTCAAATCGTTTGCGTCCCATTGAGCCAGAGAGAACAGTGCAAATATCCTCTTGTCCTATCTTTTGTTAATATGCCACATACGGACTTGAATATCAATTCTGGCCATTCTTGGCTGACCCGCCGAACTCTAAATCATGCCAACCAGAGCCCGCGAGCAGCCGTGGTTTGCTGTTCGTTAAGTGCCGTGCAGCCCTTATGCGCGATGTAAATCCAGCTCATCTTCGATTCGCTTCTTTTTCTGAGCAATCATTTTAACAATGAAGGACTCAAAGTCTTCCTTCGGGTACGCCGGATTCGCTACGCGCTTGCCAAAAACAGCGCTTGTGAGAGCTTCGCCCAAATTGAAGAAACCAAGTGCAGTCGAGTAGCGATCGATCTGGTTGTACAGGATTTTCAGTTGTTCTATGTGCGTCTGAAGGTTAAGTTCGCGGGAAGAGGAGTACCGAGTTTCTAGCCGGCGATTCAGCATTGCCTGAAGTTCTTCATACGCGCTCTCCTCTGTGGAGGTGCCTCTTCGGACATAGATCGCTTGAGCTCGAACGCCATCACCATCCGATTTCGACACAAACGGGATGTGTTTTGGGTCATCCGGGATCATCACGACCTGGAATTTCTTGCCCTTAATTGCATTGTACTCGGTTGCATCATATGAGAAATCGAGAATGTGAATCTGGGGAAGGAGTATATCCGGGATGAACTTGCGAACATTCCCGGTAATTTCAGCCTTGTCCACGAGCTTCTCAAGCCCCGTTGGCTCCAGCGAGTTGTCTTCGTTTTGAGAAACCCCGAGAATGATGACTCCACCCCCTGAATTGGCAAAACCCAAGAGGTGTTTCGAAAACTTGGGATAGGGAGGTAGCTCTCTCTTAAAATCGCACCCCGGCAGTTCGCCGATATTGTTCTTGAGCAAATCTCTGAGGCGATCTCGAGATGGGCGTTCGAAGAATCTAGCAAACTCCTCGTACAGGTGCTTGTCTTGTTCGGTAGACTTCTGAGTCATGGGACGATCCCTCCATGTGGGTTGCGCTGGCGCCTAACGTTTAGGCAAACCGCCGTTGCGAGCCGCCACTATCGAACTGACTCATTGCTGTGGCAGCGAGCAATGGAGCGAGCACTTTACATTTAGCCAACGCTTGTTTCAACATCGCCTATTCAGTGTGCGAGCGCCGGTTTGCCGTTTGTTAGGCGCAGGCAAAGTTCTTTGTGAAAAGCGTTTTGCGGCACAAGAAGAACCCGCACCGTGGTCCATGGTTCTTTGATGTTGTTTGCTTAACGAATGGACACTAACGTAGTTGCGTTTGCTGGCACCGACTGGTAATGATCACTATTTTTGCTATGCGTTATTGATCTCGAAGCGTGTATCTAGTATCAAGCACGTGAAGGCCAATGTCGATGACAGCATCTGTGCTATTGGACAGTACAACGACCCCTATTCTCTTTTCTTTGTTGAATCCAACGAATGACTTGTAACCGATGGTGCTTCCACTGTGTCCGAGATTTGTTGTTCCATATTCGTTCCATATGTGCCAGCCAAGTGCGATATTGTTCCTGGCATGCTTGAGATGCGTCAATTCAAATGTCGATGATAACTTTGAATGAATAAATCCGATGTTTGCTGCGAGAAACACAAGCTGGTCGTGTACCGTGGATTTCAGAGCACCGGCTGCGCTAAAGACCGGACTGAATGTCCAATCAACGACGGGATGGCCTTCCTTGGTATAGGGAGCTGCGATGTTTGATTGGAACCCCGCAGGTATTGTTATGAAGGTATTTCGCAAACCAAGCGGTTCACAGATACGCTTTCGCACAAGGGTTTCATAATCCACGCCGGCTTCTCGCGCGAGGATGTATCCTAAGAGCCCAACGCCGATGTTTGAATACTCATATCGAGTGCCAATTTCTCGAGACAGTTCAAAGTGTGATAGGTAGGCATGCAACTGTTCTGTAGAATAATTTGCATATGGCTGATCGACATTTGGAGGAACCAGATTGTCTGGTCGGGCCGGGAGTCCTGACGTATGAGTGGCTAAGTCATAGAGAGTTATTTCCCTACCGTTGAATGTGGGAGTCCTGACTGAATCGGGCAAGAACTTCGAGATTGGATCACTCAGGCTCAGTTTTCCCGATTCTGCCATCTCCGCCAACAAAGAGCAAGTGAATAGCTTGGTTATTGAACCAATTCCGTACAACGTGTTCGCATCAGGTCTTTTGCCACTTCCCTTTTCTATTTCACCGTACGAGAATACACGCTCACCTTTTTCGCTGATGATGCCGACAACGATGCTCGCGCACCTGCCACTGTTGACCTCATGTTCAATGTAGTTTCGAACATGATTGAATGATGTGTCTTCTTGAGCGATACATGTACTTGAGAGGAACTCTGTTCCCACTGTGAGCATGACAAGTATCCAATGCACGCTAACTATTTCAAAAGACAACCAGCGAATGTTCATTTAACCTCGAGATAATGTCGCTAAGCGGTGTTGTCTCATTAGTGGTGCCGCAAAACGCCTCTAGCAAATGAATCTTTGCTTGCGCCTAACGTTTAGGCAAACCGCCGTTGCGAGCCGCCACTATCGAACTGACTCATTGCTGTGGCGGCGAGCAATGGAGCGAGCACTTTACATCTAGCCAAGCCTTGTTTCAACTTCGCCTATCCAGTGTGCGAGCGCCGGTTTGCCGTTTGTTATGCGCAGGCAAAGTTCTATGTCAATGGCGTTTTGCGGCATATAATGAAGAACCTGCGACGTGCTTCACTTCTCTGCTCGATCGGTTTCCTGGCCGATGACATGAACAGAGGACGGTAGTACATCCGGTTCGTCGATCGCGGGGATTTTTCGCATCCACACCAACTGTCGAACAGCAGACGATACTCCTCCCACGGCAACACCTACAACAAAGAGAGAGGCAGAACAGGCTGCAAGAAGGATGAGAAACAAAGAGAGTGCGAAATAGCGCCCCATTTGCATGAGATAGCCGGTGCGCTGATGCAAATATATCTTGCCGTGAAGGCCATGCCGCCCAGCTCTATATCCAAGCAGGTTGCCCAAATGGGTCGTATCCACAATCAGGTACAGACCCCACACATAGCCGAGCAATAGCGGACGGAGATTCTGTGGAACCCAAACAAGCGCAACTGTCACAATAACAGTCATGATAAGCGCAGGAATGAGGTGCCTAGGTTCAACAATTCGCTTCGCATTGACCGTTGACTGGTACTTTTAATTCCCCTCGATTGTGTTAACCGGATAGCTCTGGTAATGATCGGCGTAATGGAGCTGGCGCTCCCGTTCTTGCAGGATGGTGAGCAGCCAATCGACCCACGCCAAAAGGAAAGTGACAACACCAGCTATCAAAGGGTGAGATGAGAGCCAGTCAATCATGTCAAACCTCGTCACAAGGTGAAACGGTTGTTATCTAGTGCCGCAAAACGCCTTATCAAAATGTATCTTTGCTTGCGCATAACGTCAAGGCAAAACGCAGTGGTTTTTGGTGACCAAGATTTGACTTCGTTTCGACTGAGCCTATTAAAGACACCAAAAACCATTGAGCGAGTAGACGAGCTCAACTTCGCATTATGACAACCTTGAATTGCGTCTGGCCTGCAGACGCTGGCCCGCGAGCGTCGTTTTGCCGTTTGTTATGCGCAGCCGCCACTGTAGATGACTTTCGGTTTGTATTGATCTCATGTCAGGTCTCGGTGGTGCACGCTTTAGAAGTCAGCCTGAGTTAAGTTAGCACCGATCTTTGCCTAGCTGTAACATTTTGGGCACGTCGCCCAGTCGGAATAGGAAACTACCGTTGTCGGTTGCGCTGTCTTTTTCAAAACTAGCCCTACGAATACCCTCTTTCATTTCTTGAAAAGATAAGCACAAAAACATGGTTAAGTTGCGCCACCGAGTATGAGCAGAAGACTCTACTACTGATGGTGGCGGTTGCGTATAACGTCTAGGCAAAACGCCGTTGCGTTTGCCTCTATTGACTTATTGATTGCGGCAAACGCAATGGAGCGAACTCATTTCAGTTCGCCAATCTTAGCTTTAACTCTTGCCTATACAGATGAGTGAGCGTCGTTTTGCCGGTTGTTAGCCGCTGCCGCCCCCATACCGCACTTTCGGTTTGCGGTCTACGACGTCGGTTTCGGCGGCACACGCTTTAAGTCTTCGCATTACAAATCTGAGCTTTACCCATTTCTAAAATCCAGTGTGCCGCCGATGTTAGATGACTTACGTACCACCGCTCGTGGGGCGGTTGCGGCT
>JAPLFP010000008.1 GCA_026390585.1 Ignavibacteriales bacterium
GTACTGGGCCAAATACCTGGGCACACAATCACGACGCATCAGGCGTGTTTGATTTGAACGGCAATATGTGGGAGTGGAATGACGGCTTATTCTTATGTCCAGCCAGTCTGAATGACGGCTCGGATACGCCGCATGTCGTCACTGGCGCAGGCGGAGCGGGTTATCCGCTGGTGTTGGCAACCCTGGAAGTCACCCAGGCTCGAGCGCCTTATGGAGCGACAACCGCAGTAACACACAATCTACTAACCGATGCCAATAAAATCTGGGTCGCCGACGAGTTCAATGGTTGTTTCTTATACGACGCGGCTGGCAACCTGTTCTATATTGACGATACCACAACGACTACCTTGGTTATTGACGGTACTCCCGTTGCTGGGGCTTACTCGATCCTGCGGGTAATCGCCACTGACATCACCGCAGGAATGACATCGGGAAACAAAATCCTGACCCTGCAAAACGCAGATGCGAACCTGAAACCATTTGCGATCCCAGCTACGACTGATGGGACTGGGTCTGATACCTATGGAAAAGATGTTTATTATCACGACAAAACCACCTTGCGGGCCGCGATCCGCGGTGGCAGTTGGAGCAGCGGGGCGTCCGCTGGGGTGTTTGCGTTGAACTTGAGCATCGCGCCATCGTACTCGAGCTACAATGTTGGTCTGCGCGTCGCGAAGTCGTTGTAATCTGGTATCTGAGTATCTGAACATCTGGTATCTGAAATGCTGGATCAACTGACGCTTTACCAAAAACATTACGATCTGATCTTGTACGCCTTTCCAGTCATACTCAAATACCCTCGTGACATGCGTTTTACTCTCGGCCAACAAACATTGAACTGCTTACTGGAAATAGCGAGGATGATTGCCGTGGCAAATAAAGAACACGAAAGGAGAAAAACATTATTCGAAATAGACTTGAAGCTGGAAGAATTGCGCCTGCTTATTCGGCTAGCCAAGGACTTGAAATTACTGCCGATGAAGCAGTACGGATTGTTGAGTGGGCGCATTACTGAGGTTGGTCGTTTGCTGGGAGGCTGGATGAAATCCGTCTCTCCGGCTAAATGATAGGGTCATATCTGTTATATGCGCGGGCCGCGATCCGCGGTGGCAATTGGAACAACGAAGCGAACGCTGGAGTGTTTGCGTTGAACTTGAACAACGCGCCATCGAACTCGAACAACAATATTGGTCTGCGCGTCGCGATACCAAAATTTTGCCAGATTTGGATGGGACAAAAACCATTCAAGCGAGCACACAACGACTTCGGAGATATGATCCTTGCGTCTGGCGCAAAAAACATAAACAGGTTGATGGGGGCTGGTAGGGAAACCGAACGTCCCCACCGGCCACAAAATGAGATGAAAACATACCGTAATCTTTGGGCAAAGATAGCCACATTTGAAGCGCTGCATGCTGCGTATCTCAAGGCGCGGCGCGGCAAACGTTTCGCTATGGATACCCTTCGTTTTAGCGCCAACCTGGAGCAGGAAATTGGAGCACTGGCAAACGAGTTACAGTCCGGCATTTACCATACAGGAGAATACAGGCGCTTCAGCGTGTTTGAACCCAAGAAACGGGAGATAGCGGCATTGCCATTCAGGGATCGGGTAGTTCACCACGCATTGGTGTCGACCATCGAGCCGATCTTTGAGTGCAGGTTCAGTCGAGATAGTTACGCCTGCCGGGTTGGTAAAGGAACGCACGCAGGAGCAGACCGCCTCACAGTTTTTTTGCGTCATGCCGGTCGTATGTGGCAGAACGTATATGTCTTGAAGGCAGATATCGCTAAATATTTTCCAAGCATTGATCATACTGTTCTCAAGGCTATCTTGCGACGGAAGATAGCTTGCCCTGAAACTCTTGCGCTAATAGATAACATCATCAATTCCTGGAACGGACCGACTGGGAAAGGATTGCCGATTGGAAACCTGACCAGTCAATTATTTGCAAACATCTATCTCAATGAACTGGATCAATTTGTGAAGCAAGTATTTCGCTGGCGGTTTTATCTGCGCTATGTAGATGATTTTATTTTGATCGGCGGAGATAAAGTCGAATTGAATAACGCAAAGCGAGTAATTCAAGAGTTTCTTCGTACACATTTGTTGCTCGAGTTGAACAAAAAGACCAGCATCTTTCCCGCCAAGCTTGGCGTGGACTTCTTGGGGTATCGCATCTGGAAAACACACCGACTATTGCGGAAACGAAGCGTGACTGCGATGCGGCGCAAACTATCGACGTTCCAGAAACTTTATGCAAACGGAGAAATTGACCCGGGCAAGATAAAGGCCAGCGTCATGTCATGGCTTGGTCATGCCAAACATGCAAATACTTATACCCTTCAAAAGAGATTACTGGGTAATTTCATCCTGAGGAGAGAATAACATGTCTACTAAACGAGCAATGGAACACCTTCAAGGCCTGATCGAACTGGACCAGCGCGCTGGGATGCAAATGTCTGCATTGGCCGTGACGTTGAAACAGGTGATTGCACAGATGGATGCGATCCTGGAGGACACCGATCAATCCGTCAGCGAGATATTAGTCGAGCAAACCACTGGCCTGGAACCTAGATTTACCTTGAATAGAGAACCCGTGAAGGTTGGATCGGTCAAACTATACCTGAATTCCGTGGTGGTTGCAACCGCGGGCTATACTGTTGCTGGAAATGTCATCACGCCAGTGTCTGCCATTCCAGTGGGAAAGAAATTGCGCGCAGATTATATAGTGCTCGGCTTAAAGACACAGACAACGGAATTACTGGCTGGGATGGACGATCTCAAGGCGACGTACTTCACGGCACGCAGGGCAAAGTATTCTGCGGCAGCTGCATGGATCGAGGCGAATGCCTAAAGCGGGCTGGTCATGTAAATAAACAAACAAGAGCCACTCAAGGAGAGCGGCTCTTGTTTCGGGAATGAGGTCGGTTATGGACGGTGCATTCGAAACTGTGTGAAAAGAGATATGCCCCCGTGGAGATTCGAACTCCAGTTTTAGCCTTGAAAGGGCCACGTCCTGGTCCACTAGACGATGGGGGCATGTTCGAAGGGCAGAGCGGCAGGATTTTACCATCCCCTCCCGCACCGGTCAAGCAAATGATCAAATATGTTTTTTATCAGTAATCAGACC
>JAPLFP010000311.1 GCA_026390585.1 Ignavibacteriales bacterium
ATATCCGCTCGTGCCCGATGTCCCTGCGGGTATGCCATTCTTCCAGATTCCAAACGGACTCATCCCCACCTTCACCACAGGCTTGATTGCCTGAACGCTGTCGTAGATCATCTTGATCAGCAGATTGACGTTGTTACGACGCCATGGCTTGAGACTGTCGGGATAGGAAAATCCGCGTGGGTTCAGTCGGAAGGTCTCCATGTCCAACGTACCGAAACTGTGCTCCGAGTACGGATAGAAATAGTCATCCATATGAACGCCATCGATGTCATACCGGCGCACAACATCCGCGATGACACGGGCAACATGGTTTCTCACTGAATCCAGTCCGGGGTTCAGAAGCGTATATCCGTCAGGACACGTAATTGCCCAACCCGGGTGCTGCACGGCGACATTGTTCGAGGCGAGTTGTGGCGAACTTGCGCTCAGTTTGACCCGATACGGATTGAACCAGGCATGAATCTCCATTCCCCGCTTGTGAGCTTCTTGGCAGGCGAATTGGAGAGGATCATAGTAGTCGTTGCCAGGAGCTATACCCTGCGTCCCCGTGAGCCAGGACGACCATGGCTCGTACGGCGAAGCATAGAATGCATCGCACGCCGGGCGAATTTGGAACACAATGGCGTTGATACCGGTGGCTGCCAACTTGTCCAGCATCGTCGTGAGCTGATCGCGTTGCACTTGAGATGAAATCCCAGCCGAGGATGGCCAGTCAATGTTTGTCACAGTCGCAAGCCACGCGCCACGAAATTCCCGCTTCGGTGGAGCCTGGGCCAATGTCCATGAGGTGGCAAAAAGGAGGATGAACGCGAGAAGAACTCTGTGGCAAGATTTCATGTAGTACTCCTATGTGGAACCGGCAGAAGCCAGAGATTTCAGTGTGATGATGAACGTTTCTTCCCCACGAGTCCGAAGGCACGCTTGAGTGACAACCGAATCAACTCGGGTTCAACGTCATCGAGAATTCGGACCTCTCCCAAACGGACAGGGAGCACGAAACGCGTCTTGCCGTCCACTGATTTTTTGTCACGTCGAATCGCATCGAGGATTTTCGAAGGGGCGAATGTTTCTTTTTTGAATTCAAGCGGGATCCTGGAAACGAATGCTTCGATTCTCTCGAGCACCTCAGCAGACAGCAATCCCATCTGTTGCGCAATAAATGCCTCCGCCGCCATCCCAAGCAAAACAGCTTCACCATGCTTCAGGGCGCGGTACTTGCCGGCGAACTCAAGCGCGTGCCCGACAGTGTGACCGTAGTTCAAGACCGCCCGAAGTCCGAGCTCCCGTTCGTCTTCTGCTACAACGCGTGCTTTCAGCTCGCAGCACCGGGCCTGAATATGCATCACTGCTGCGTGATCAAGCTTCATGATGGCTTCGAGGTTGGTTTCCAGATACGCAAAGAACTCAGCATCAAAAATGACCCCGTACTTCGCCACTTCTGCCAGACCACAGATCACTTCGCGTGAAGGAAGAGTCCGAAGAGTCTCGCCATCAATCCACACGAATTTCGGCTGGTAAAACGCGCCGATCATGTTTTTTCCGAGAGGATGATTGACAGCGACTTTACCGCCTACGGAACTGTCAACTTGAGCAAGAAGAGTGGTCGGAACCTGGATCAGCGTAACCCCGCGCTGATAGGTAGCAGCAACAAAGCCTGCCAGATCGCCGACAACGCCACCGCCAAGTGCTATGATTGTCGCTTTACGTCCGGTCCGCCGTTGCAGGAGTGCCGTGAAAATCGCATTCGCACGGGAAAGGCTCTTTTGTGTTTCTCCAGGCGGAAGAATGATGGATGAAGCCTCAAACTCAAAGTGATGAAGGTGCTTCTGGAGAGACTCCAGGTAATGCTGTGCGACGTTCGTATCGGTGACGATAACGACTTGTCGCGGGATACCATGCAGCTGACACGTGGGAGCAAAGGAGGCAGTCATCCCGGTTCCGAAATAAATCGGATAGCTCCGTTCACCCAACGCAACATCAATCTGCCGTTGTATCAAGCATCCTCCTTATGCATCAATGAGACCGCGCAGCCTTCGAACGATTTCATCGACGGTGGTGCCCACGCGCTTGCGGTCAGTTTGAATGACAACATCGGCCCGTGCATAGAATCGTTCACGTTGCGCGAGGAGATCCTGGACCCGTTTCTCAATTTCCTCCACGGGCAATCGCTCACCTCCCGCACCGGTGAGCAGCGGCCGATCTGTCCGATGATGAACCCGCTGAAGAATTTCCTCCGGTGAAAGCTTCAGATAGACAATGATCCCGCTCCCATGAATCAATCGAAAATTCTCTTCATCCGCAATGGTACCTCCCCCGAGAGAGACAACAGAGTGGGAATGCGTCGCGATTTCCCGGAGTGAAACAAGCTCAAGAGTGCGAAATACTTGTTCACCGTCTGTTGTAAAGATCTCGATGATCCGTTTGTTCGCCTTCTTTTCGATGATCTTGTCAGTATCGACAAATTCGAAGCCGAGGGTGTTCGCGAGGATCGGACCAATGGTACTCTTGCCGCTCCCCATGAAGCCGGCAAGATAGACAAGACTCTTCTTGTGTTGTTCCATGTTCATTGGTCAGTATGAGGGACGGCGCGAGGAGTGTTCCTTTTCCCGGGTCAGAACAGTTCAAACACTAGGCCAACGCCGAACGTCAATCCATTAACGTTGATGCGTGAGCGGAAAGCATCATGCGGCAGAAGGACGGAGACACCGTTCAATTCAGTCGTTTCCTGTTCGAACTTGCTTTCCGTTGTGAATTCCGGATCACGAAAACGCATTTCAGCCCGCGCGTACAGTCGCGGAATGATTTGATAGTCGAAGTTGGTTTCCACGTGAATTCCGTAGCTCACCGGTCTGTTCTGTTGTGGAGCTTCTGCGCCACCAACATTCAGGATCCTGGTCCCAATGTAGCTCCCCACACCCCCACCAATGGACAGGCGCGCGCCATCGGATCCAAGAGGAATGGGCACGTTGACTCCCAGCTCAATCGGAATGAGCGTGAAGCCCTCCTTCACGGAGAGGCGACGCGGAGGCGTTGTGAAGCCGACAAGCTGGTCTGACACGTTTTGTTTCGAAAGGTACTCGGCGGCGATGGTGATGGCCACGGATTGGCCCGGAATGTTGATCCGCACTTCAATCCCGGGGCCGTAAATATTGTCAAGGGTAAAATACTGCCCACGGACATCACTTGAGGGGGAATCAGGATTGTCGAAAACCTTGGAAGATGTTGTGTAGGTGCCGCGGAAGGCAATGGAGAGGATTTTTTCGTTCGTCTGCGCTGAAAGCATCTCTGCAAGCACGACGATGGCAATGATCGACGGGAACACGCGCCTCATCAAAACCTCAAGATCAGTCGACAAATTGACGCCGTCGCATATCTTCAAAAGGCCGGGTGAACCCCGCGGAGCACTCCCGACCGTGGTATCAACGAATCAAGAACGCTGTCACGCCTCACGAAAACCGTCGTCAACGGAAGAACTTGTCCCGTTGGTCATCGATCGTGGCTTTGTCCCGCAACGCAGTGATCCAATCAGAGAACATCCGGTTGCGCTTCTCCTGCAGGATTTGATCTTTGAGGGTGTTCTTCTCCCCCGAAAACTGCGTTGAATCAAACGCCGTCTTTGAAAGCATCTTGAGGATGTAGTATCCTCGCGTACCTTCAAACGGCTTCGAGAGCTCGCCGGGTTTCAGGGAAACCGCCTGGCCAATAAACGCGTAATCACGTCCAACACCTTGCGGAGCGTCGACAGCTTTGAATGAACCGGTTCTTTGAACGACCACACCAGGCATCGTTCGTCCAGCCGTCGAGAAATCTGTGGTCGGTCCAAGAGTTTTGTAGAATGAGTCCACCTGGTCCTTGAGCTTCTGCAGTTTCTTCTCACGAAGCACCTGCGACCGAAGGATCGACTTCACTTCATCAAGCGGTCGAACGCCTTCTTCACGCACGGCTGTAATCTTAAACACCGCCAATCCTCCTGTAACAGCGATCGGCTCGCTCAGCGCATCGACCTTTTTTGAATAGGCAAAATTCATCGCTGCGTCGTTGACACCGATTCCCGGGATGACAGAGCCCTTGACAAATTCCGGAGTCTCTCTCACTGCATAGGTGCTGGTCTCGGCAGCTTTCTCATAGCCTTCTTCTTTTGCAAGGTAGGCAAAGTCCTGGGCCTTTTGCGATGCCGCATCCGAACTTCGCGAACCCATCTTCACTTTCATCGTCAGTGTTGCAACGCGCAGCTCGCGACTGTCTTTGCCCAACACCTTAATGATGTGCCAACCGAACTGCGAACGGATCGGACCCACAATGTCGCCCACCTTGGCCCCGAATGCCGCCTGTTCGAACGGTTTCACCCATCCACCTTTTCCGGTCCATCCAAGGTCACCATCGGTTGCCTTGGAACCATGATCTTCACTGAATTCCGCAACGAGCTTTCCGAAGTTCTCGCCACTCCGGGCCCGGCGAAGAATATCTTTTGCTTTCTGAATTTTCGCGACAGAATCGGGCCCTGACACCAAATTCAGCAGGATATGACTTGCCCGAACGAACTCGCCGCTCCCTTTACGCTCAGCCAAAACCTTCGTGATGTGAAAACCGGCGTAGTCGCCGATGGGTCCGACGATTTCTCCTTTTTTCGCTGAAAAAACCGCAGCTTCCAGTTGCCGACTGAGATCTCCGTGCTTAACGAACGCTGTATCGTTGACTGGCCTTTCGGAATATGTCTTTGCGAGCTCGACAAAATCTGAACCGGCCTTGACCTGATCAATCGTGCGATTCATCTCTGTCAAGACAGTGGCTGAGTCTTCTCCCGTCGGGGCCGTGCTGAACAGTACGTACTTCATCTTTCGGGCGGGACGGACCTTGAATTCTTCCTGATTCGCATTGTAGTGTTTGCGGAGGTCATCGTCGCTGACCAGGACCATGGAATCCGGGATAAGCGTGTTAGGATCAAACAGAGCGTACTCTGCTTCCATCGCGACTGATTTGTCTTCAAAACGCTGACGAATTTCAGGATCCGATACGCGGGTTGATGCAAACAAGAGGCTTTGGAGCTTCTCGAGGCGACGCTGGCGACGCACTTCGCCTTCAATTTGGACGAGGATCTGGCGATTCTGCGGATTTTGCATCGCCTGGTCATACTTGGCTCTGTCGAACTTTCCGGTTGAATCGATAAACTGATTGGCGATCATCTGAGGCGGGTTGGGCCCAAGAATGAGCTCTCGGACTTCGTCATCTGTCACAGAGATATTCAGCCGCTCGAGCTCGTGCTCGATGAGGGTCTGCTGCACCATCGTGTTCCAAACTTGCGTGCGTAACTGACGTTCAGTTTCATCATCCGCTTCCGCATTGGACTGTTTGCGATACGCGTCCGATTGCTGCTTCAGGAGAGCCGAGAACTCACTGTAGTTGATCTTAGTTCCATTCACTATTCCAATGTAATCGCGCGATCCTTGCTGATGCTTTCGATTGGTGATATCCATTCCCCAGTCGAGTACAATGTAAACGATGAAGCATGCGGCAAAGACAGCAAAGGCCTTTGACATGTTGTTTCGGATCTTCGTCATCAACGGCATAACAGATACATCTCCTAGAATAATGCGATGAGTTGGGACATGGAATTCTAATATAGCCGTGAAACGCCTGAAAAGCAACGATTTTTTTATTGACTTTGCAGCCACATTGGGTTATCTTTTTATTCGCTTCTCAGATTTTTCCACCTCCAGTTTGCATCCGACGTGAGTCCCAATACTCCCCGCTCGATGCCTGAGAGTAATGATTTTCGATATAGCTCGGAGAACGCTTTGTGAGAAATCAACTTTCAAGAATCTTACTGATTCTTGCGGCCGTCGTCGTGTCGCTGGTCTTCCTGTATCCAACCTATCAGGACTACCAATACCGCAAGAAGCTTGCCTCCCTCGCAGGCCAGGACAGTGTCACCTATCTTGAGCAAAACCAGGACGCCATCCTTAGTGCGAGGCTGAAGCGCCTCAAGCTTGGTCTTGATCTCCAGGGCGGCATGCGCGTCGTGCTGGAAGTTGATGTCATCCAACTGCTCGATGACCTTGCCAAAAACAAGGATGACAACTTCCGTTCGATCGTCAAGGAAATCCGTTCCCAGACGACAACGAATGACGAGTCTGTCATTCCAATGTTCGGCAAGAAATTCGCTGACCGCGGCATCCGGATGAGTCGTTACTATGGAAACATTCGCGACACCGATAACGCTATCCTAGCTCAACTTGACGGAGAGACTGCCAGGGCAGTCGACCGAGCTATCGAAATCGTCCGCAACCGTGTTGACCAATACAGAGTGTCCGAGCCCAATATCCAGAAGCAAGGAACTCGGCGCATCATTGTTGAACTCCCGGGTGTTAAGGACGAACGCGAGGTACAATCCCTTCTTCAGGGAACCGCAAGGCTCGAGTTTCGCCTTTTGAAAGATGCAGAGGTCACCTATCGCGTGATGAAATCCATTGATGATTTCCTCTCCGGAAAGGTCGAGGGAGACACCACCGCTGGGGCAAAAACAGCAAAGAAAGAAGAAAAGCCAAAAGACGCCCTTGAAGAACTGTTGGGCAACAATAAACCTACGACGTCCGATACCACCCAGGAAGCTCAGGTTGTCCGGGAACATCCGTTCTTCGCATTCGTTCAGCGGATTGTCCAAAACCCCTACGAAGGCTATGTTCTCGATAAGAACCGCGACCGGGTTACACGGCTCCTCGCTCGCCCAGACGTTCAACGCCTTATACCCGCGGATATCCAGTTTCTCTGGTCCGCACGGTCAGAATTGTCGGGAACCGAAGGCAACAAGTTCTACCGCCTGTTCGTTCTCAAACGCCAGCCCGAACTGACGGGAGAAGTCATCGTAGATGCGCGCGCGAGCGTCAACCCCGATGACAATCGCCCTGTTGTGAACATGGAAATGAACAGTGAGGGCTCCCGCGAATGGGCCCGCATTACAGGTGCCAATATCAACAAGCGAATCGCGATCGTACTGGACAATGCGGTATTCTCCGCCCCAAATGTGATCAACAAGATCGCGGGCGGCCACTCGCAGATCACGAATATGGAGAGCCCGAACGAAGCGAAGCTCCTGGAAATCGTTCTGAAGGCTGGTGCCCTCCCGGCACCGGTATCCATTATTGAGCAGCGGTCCGTCGGACCATCGCTGGGTGAGGATTCCGTCCGCTCCGGCTTGAACTCAACGGCACTTGCATTCATCCTGACCGTGTTGTTTATGCTGTTCTATTACCACAACGCTGGAGCGACAGCCGACATCGCACTCTTGTTCAATATCCTCTTTCTCCTCGGTGTGATGGCGGGATTCGCCGCAACGCTCACGCTCCCGGGCATTGCGGGAATTGTGCTCACTTTGGGCATAGCCGTGGATGCGAACGTCCTGATCAACGAACGCGTACGCGAGGAACTTGCCGGGGGGAAAACGCTGCGCGCTGCCATCGACGCCGGATATGCGAGAGCCTTTACTGCAATCGTCGACTCGAACGTCACGACATTTCTGACGGGTGTTGTTCTCTATCAGTTTGGAAGTGGTCCTGTGCAGGGATTTGCACTTACACTCATGATCGGTATTGTGGCCAGCATGTTTAGTGCCATCATCATCACACGAGTAATCTTTAATATCATGATGAACAAGGGGTTGAATCCGAACTTCGGCTAAGATCCCAAGAGCTCGGTCTATCTTGTTTTCGTGATACCAATGGTTCTTCAGAAGGAGTCTCACACTCAATGCGACTTTTCAAGAAAACGAACATCAACTTCATGGGCATGCGGGGGAAAATGTACATCATGTCCTCCGTTATCATTTTCATTGGTCTGATCTCCCTTTTTATCAAGGGCATCAACTACGGCATTGATTTCCGAGGAGGCACAGAACTTGTCCTCTCCTTCGATTCACCGCCTGACTATGGTCAGCTCCGAAACCTGTTGGGCAAAGCCGGCTTCCCTGACTGCGAGATCAAATCATTCGGGAACGAGCGATCCATATTGATCCGGACAACTCAGCAGGGCGAAGGATTCACCATCGGCAACAAGATCAAAGATGCTCTGAAGTCGGGTCTCTCAAACGACACATTTCAGGTGCTCCGTGAAGACAAGATCGGTCCAAAAATTGGTAATGAGCTCCGCCGCGACGCCGGCTACGCCGTGATCGCAAGCCTCATTGTCATCCTCGCTTACGTTGCCATCCGATACAAGTTCAGCTACGGCATGGGTGCTGTGCTCGCTTTGTACCACGATGTGCTCCTTACCCTCGGAGTTCTGTCAATTCTCGACGGCGTTTTTCCATTTCTCAACCTTGAAATAACGCAGGAGATCATCGCTGCACTCCTTACACTCGTGGGCCTTTCCGTCAACGACACTGTTGTGGTGTTCGATCGAATGCGTGAGAATTCCAAGATCTACCGAAGCATGTCACTTTTCGAGGTGATGAACAAAAGCCTGAACGATACGTTGAGCAGAACCATCATCACCTCCGGGACAATTTTGATCGTCTTGCTCGTTTTGCTCTTCGCCGGCGGCGAGGTTACACGCGGATTCGCCTTCACGCTGACCATCGGTATCATTACTGGAACGTACTCTTCCATCTATATCGCGAGCGCTATCGTCCTTGACAACAACCTGCGGAAGAAGGTCGCGTCGTAGGCGATGCCGGTTGGATTTTCACGAAGAATCTCGTACTATTGTACTGCAGGCTTCAATAACAGAAACGGCAAAAGGATCAGCGAATGAAACTCAAAATCAAGGAAGTCAAAGGCGTCGTACTCGTCGAGCTGAAGGGGAACGTGATGGGTGGGCCCGATGCATCATCGTTGAACGAGGAGCTGCATAAGTTGATCGACGGTGGGAAGAACAAGGTGGTGGTCGATCTCGGGGACGTGAAATTCATGAACAGCTCCGGACTCGGCATGCTGATCGGTGCGCTGACCACCGTGCGGAATGCCGGGGGAAATCTGAAGCTGGCCCGCGCATCAGAAAAGATCGAACAACTTCTCGTCGTAACGAAGCTGGTGACGGTCTTCGAGCACTTCGATGCCGTCGACGAGGCTCTTGCTTCCTTCAAATAGCTGTTGTGACAAACGACAATCCTGAAGAGCGAATCAACCGATTCGCTCTTTTCGTTTTCTGTCCTCACTCTATGAAACATCGTCTCATCATCGCTCTTGCTCTCGCACTCTTCTTCCCTTCGTGCCAGAAGCATGCCAATCATCCAGGTCCGTCAACCCGCTCTTTCACCGACGATGTTGGCCACACCGTAGCGCTCCAACAAGCCCCCCGAAGAATCGTCTCGTTAGCACCCAGCCTGACGGAAATCCTCTTTCTCATTGGCGCGGACTCTTCCGTTGTCGGTGTCACCGATTATTGTGATTACCCCGAAGCGGCAAAGAGCAAAGCAAAGATCGGCGGGATGCTCAATCCCAACATCGAACGCATTCTGGCTCTCCAACCTGATCTCGTGCTGATGTCCGGATCGGGCAACATGAGGTCTGACTTCGAGAAGCTCACCTCGGCGGGGACCCCAGTGTATGTCTCATATCCCCGTTCCATCGATGCGGTATTCAAGTCGATCGTTGACCTCGGAGAACTCACCGGGAGGAGTCGAAGAGCCGACTCTGTTGTGGCCCATCTCCAAATGCGGCGCGACAGCCTTGTCCGCCAGGCCAACACCAAGAAAAAGGAAACGGTCTTGATGATTCTCTCCTTGAATCCGCTTGTTGCCATAGGCCCAAAGACGTTTCTCAGTGAGCTCGTAACCATGGCGAATGGGCAGAACATCGTTCGCGATTCTTCAACGGCCTATCCGGTTTTGAGCAGAGAAGAGATCCTTCGTCGACAACCCGGCGTCATTATTGCCACAAATGATATCGTGCGATCGATCGATGACATCCTTGCACCATATCCTGAATGGAAATCATTGTCAGCAATCCGGAACAAGCGCGTAGCCATTGTCGATGCCAGTATCGTCAGCCGACCCGGTCCACGAATCATCGATGGTCTTGAGGCGATCATTCGTGCCATTCATGGAGAACGGTGACGCCGATCGTGCTTTCGTTTCTTGCTTTTCTTCTCTGATTAAGATACATTCAACGAGTTACGATCACTCCCTTCAGACAATCCAACTCCGACAACTCAATTCTATGGCAGATTCTTCACAGTCACTTTTTGTCGCGGTCGCAGGAAATATCGGCGCAGGAAAATCCTCACTCACCCGCCTTCTGGCAGAACGGTTCGGCTGGAAGCCTTACTTTGAATCGGTCGACGACAACCCCTATCTCCCTGATTTCTATGCGGATATGAGCAGATGGTCGTTCCACCTTCAGATCTACTTTCTAGCGAACCGATTCAAGCATCATAAACGGATGACAGAGTCGGGCGATCCTGTCATCCAGGACCGGTCGATCTATGAGGATGCCGAAATCTTTGCACGCAACCTGTACGATATCGGCAAGATGGACCAACGCGACTACAGCAATTATGCTTCTTTGTTCGAGGTCATGACAGATTACCTCAAATCGCCCAACCTGATGATCTATCTTCGGGCTTCAGTCGACACACTCATGCAGCAAATTTCGCGACGAGGTCGCTCGTTCGAGCAAGGTATCCAACGCGAATATCTTGAACAACTCAACAAGCATTACGAAAGCTGGATCTCCCGATACAAGCGCGGTCCGCTTCTGATCATCGAAAGCGACAATCTCGATTTCGTCAACCGTCAGGGGGACCTGGAACAAATTGTGCGTCTCGTCCGACAGAAGTTGGACTCGATTATAGCGTAGATTCGTTACCCTTGCCCACCAAAAGAAAAGGCATCCCCACCCTACGGTGCAGATGCCTTTTTCCTTTCAACCCGGAGACTGCGCCGGAGCGCTGGAGAGTCCCTACTTGCTTCCTGTGAGCATTTTCTTGTATTGGGACTTGTTCTTCACCAGAGCGACTGCCACCTGGAGTTGCTCATCGTCCTTGATCGATGCGGCGATGGCAGCTTTGTCGCCTTTCAGGCGCCCGATGATCTCGAGCCTGAGTGCGTTTCGGATTTCCTTGTCATAGCGTTCAAACGCCCGCCCCTTTTCTACGTTGATCGCCTTCTCAATTTGATCGATTCCTTCGTTAAACGACTTGCCATAGCGTTCCTTGAGTGCAGCTTCACGAAGCTCCTTGAGTTTTGTCTCCGACTCTTCTTCATACTGAAATTCCTTGTCCTTCAGAAACGCCTCGAAATCCCTCAGGAGTTGGTCGTCAACTGTGAAATTATCGGAGACTGTTTTCTTTTGGCTCGCCAAGTGATTGGCGAACTTGAACATCATCGCCTTGTGTGACAGTTCCTCGAGCAACTTGCTTGATGGCTCTTCGAGGACGGTCGAATCGGGTGCGATTCCCCGACCGTCAAGCACCTTGCGATTGTGAACTGTACGAAACTCCTTGCGCAAGCTGTCGGGCTTGATGGTGACGACACCGTCTTTCGTCCGATGGAAGTAGTCGACCTCCTGAATACTGCGGCCGCTGGGAGTGTAATATCGGCCCGTTGTAATTTTGAGGGAGCTCCCTTCAGAAATTCGCGAAATGGTTTGAACAAGCCCTTTGCCGAAGGAACGAGTTCCTACGATGACCGCCCGATCCAGATCCTGAAATGCACCAGCAACAATTTCGCTTGCGCTCGCACTTCCTCGATCGACGAGGACTGCCATCGGGACATCTTCCAGCATCGGCTTCTCATACGAGTAGTACTTCCGCTCTGAATCACTTCGGCGCCCTTTTGTAGACACCACCAGAGTGCTCTCCGGGACGAATTTCGAAACTACATCGACCGCCATGTCGAGCAATCCTCCCGGATTGTCTCGCAGGTCGAGGACAAGCGCCTTCAGGTTCCCCTTTTCCCGGAGTTCTTTGATGGAGTTCCGGACATCTTCGCCCGCCGTTCTCGAAAATCGTTCGAGCCGAAGATATCCAACACCATCGACCACATAGCCGCTGTACGTTACATTTCTGACCGGAATTTCTTCACGAATCAGCACAAATTCGATAGGCTTTGGATCGCCTTCCCGTTCAACTTTTACTCTAACCGTCGTTCCCGGAGCACCTCGCGAATGGTTTCGCACATCTCCCGTCGACATATTCCTGGCACTCTGCCCGTCAATCTCGAGGATTCGGTCACCACTCTGAATTCCCTGCTTCGCCGCCGAGTAACCTTCCATGGTGCTGATCACCGTAATGTAGCCATCGCGCTGACCGATGGTGATTCCTACACCGGCGTATTTGCCCGTTGTCACAAGCTCCATCTCGTCCGATTCCTTTTCCCCTAGGTACACTGTGTAGGGGTCGAGAGTTTTCAACATTCCATCGATCCCGGCATGCATGATCTTCTCCGGATCCACACGATCGACATAGTTGATAACCACATCGGTGTACACCTTTCCGAATACCTCCATCCATTGACGGGTCTTCAGGAACAGTTCGTCCTGACCTGCCCACAGGAAACCCACCGCCAACCCGCATACAATCAGGGCAACCACGAGAACCGAAAAAGTCCTCACCGTCATGCTCAACTTCCTCTGTAGCACCTTGCGCCAGCGTCTCATTCTCTCACTCATCAATCAACCCTTCTGCATTATTTGATCAGACACTCTTGCTCTGTTTGGTCAGCTCCCGTTGGAAGCGGCTCCAAACTCTCCCACGGATCTCTTCAATGCTCATTCTCCCATCGATCACTTCAAATCGAGGTTCCTCCTTCGCGAGCTGAAGGAAGCCCTCTCGAACTCGTTCATAGAACACATGCCCGCTCATTTCCATGCGGTCAGCGCCGGCTTTCTGGTGCATCATACGCAGTTCGATTTCGGCTACTGGAATATCGATGAAATACGTAATCGCCGGCACCAATCCGTCCGCTGCTACCCGATTGACGGCCTTGATTGCGTCAAGCGAGAGTCCTCGGCCCCAACCTTGATAGGCAGTCGTTGAATCATAGAACCGATCGCAGACCACAATGGTTCCGTTTTGCAACGCCGGCTTGATGATTTGCTGAACCAGCTGCGATCGACTCGCTGAAAACAAGAAGAGCTCGGTGTAGTCGGACATGTCGAGCACTTCCCGGTCGAGGAGAACAGCACGAATCCTTTCGCCGATGGCTGTTCCTCCGGGATCGCGAAGAACCAGCGTCTTCGCGCCCGACTGTGACAATGTGTCCGCAAGAAGACCGACCTGAGTCGATTTTCCCGAGAAGTCGAGTCCCTCGAAGGAGATAAACATGGGAGGATGTTGAGCAAGAAGCATATTTTAAAAAGTAATCAAAATCACACACGGATGCAAACAGCGCGTCTGCATTGGTTGCGGGTCACTCTTTTTTTGATTACTTTGCTTTTCAAAGTACTGCGAGCGCTTGTCGAGTCCATCGACGTGGCCAAGAAAAAAACCCAACATAGCCCCCCTGCACCGTCCTCTACTCCTGAAACTGTCAACAAGTCAGAGCAAAGGCGCATCGAGTCAAGAGGAGAGGACGCCGCTTTGATCAGGCGCGCCCTCACTGGCGATCAACGCTCCTACAAAAAGCTCAGACAGAAATATCATGAATCGATCTACAATTTGATCTATCGGATGATCCGGGACAAGGACGAGGTCGAGGATCTGACGCAGGAAGCTTTTATAAAGGCGTTCATGTCTCTGTCAAGTTTCAATGACGAGTTTGCGTTCTCGACCTGGCTCTACAAGATCGCGACAAACAATTGCATCGATTACATCCGCCGAAAGAAGCTCCAGACATTTTCCATTGACAAGCCCATAGAATCCAAAGAGAGCGATTACACATTCGAGCTTCCGGATTCGACGTACGAACCCGACCAGGAGCTCATCGATCGTCAGCGAAAAAAACTCCTCGAAGATGCTATCAACTCTCTCCCTGCGAAGTATCGACACGTCATACACTTACGGCATGTTGAGGAGAAAGAATATCAAGAGATCGCCACAATCCTCAAACTTCCTTTGGGCACTGTAAAGGCCCATATCTTCCGAGCGCGTGAAATGCTGAACAAGTATCTGCGTGAAAGACTCCGCCACTACTAAGCTTTCCCTGCAACTCCAAGCCATAACTTTGCGTAAGATTGTGTAGTAACAACAATTGGGCAGACTTCCATGCGTAGAAAAGCCAGGGTTCGAGTCCTCTTCGTGGCATCGTTTTGCTTTCTTTGGATTTCCTCCCTCTTTGCCGTTCAACAACAGGAGGTTACGCGCCGCGAGATCTCACGCACATCCGAAAAAGAGATCACAGTCTCGTTGGATGCATCGTTCGGAACTGTGAGTCTCGTCAAAGGCGACCACAACAAGGTCGTCGTCGCAGAATATTCGCATGAACAGGACGACCGTCGCGAACTCGAGATGTTCTATGACATTGCTGACGGACGCGGTGATCTCGAGATCAATCTTACAGATCGCAGAAATCACAAAGATCGCCGCAACACTTCAATCTCCTGGGAAGAGATGAAAGATGACCGGGACAATGGAAATGAACGGCGCCTGACGGCGCGTCTTACGGATGCCGTCCCGCTCTCGCTGAAAATCGGACTGGGTGCGGGGAAAGGGAAATTCGATTTCTCCGGTCTCAAGTTGAAAAATCTCAAAGTCTCTGCTGGTGCCAGTTCGGCAGACCTGCAATGCAACGAACCCAATCCGATCAGTTGCGATAACGTCACCATCGAATCAGGCGTCAGCAGGCTCTCCGCCAACGGCCTATCAAACCTCAATTTCCGGAGGTTGAAGTTCAGCGGTGGGGTCGGGTCCTATACTCTCGATTTCACAGGAAAGCTCCAGCAAAAAGCATACGCCGATGTTGAAGTAGGGCTAGGCAGCATTGTTGTCTATGTCCCTAAGAACATGCCGACGAAAGTCATTACTGATGAAAGCTGGTTCTCAAGCGTCGATGTCGATGATTGCCTGGAGAAGACAAGGAAGGGTACTTACGAAACAGATGGCTTCGAGCGAAGTGAGCGCACGCTCACGATCAAAATTGGTTCAGGACTCGGAAGCATAAAGATCCGGTGTAGGTAGGCTCATCTTAGTTTCTGCAGACGAACCCGGCGATTGTTCAGGAGATGATCGGCGGGTTTCTCTTTTGGGGAAGGCTCATGTTCACTCGTGTTTTGCCGATCACGGTTCGCAGCCAATCCGGTTTGACGCTTGCTAGCCCAGACCAAAGTGAAAGAACTGTCCCCAGGAGTGGGGGTGACTGACATCGCGGGTGCGGATGAGATTGAGGAGGGCCTGGCGGTAAGCGTCCCCCGGAGCGAGACCGTTTGCCAGGTGCGTATAGAAGAACTCGCTGAAGAATTTCGCGGCTTTCCTATCAGAGAACCACGAATTGAAGAATACATCCGATGTGCCGTTGATCCTCAAGACCAACGCGTGTGCGGTTGAAAGACCAAATCCCTGACCGTATTGATTCGACAGTACGACGATCGCCGGCGCCTGAACTTCTGTCAGCTTCTCAAAGGGGATTTTGGAGACATCATCGGGAGTCTGCTCCTTCGAAAGTGCAATCATTCCCAGCGGTGAATCGCCCTCTCCCATGAGAAAATCCGACGAAAGCTGCAGAACGTCTGTTTTCACATCCTTCAGATTGTTCCACGAAGCATCTCTGGAAATCAAGATTGTGGCTTCCTTGAAGAAACTTCGGATATCTCTCAATTCGTAGTCAATCGACCAGTTTTTCCCCGTCGGATTTCCCATCGCCGTCACTCGGCTGAGGTGTTCTGTGTCTGCGGTCTTGAACCGGATCGCCGACAGTGAGGGAAGATAGTCCACACTGGTAATCTCGATAACGTACTTTACGGATCCACCCCGGTCCTGTCGTTCAATCGTGTGGAATGGGAATCCCTCGAATTCGGGGCTTTCGACCACGACCAGATTTCGTTCCAACATCCCGTCGACAGGTCTGAAGAGGTAATCGTACAGCTGGGTGGAGAGCGTCGCGAAGCGGGTCATGGTCGACACGCTCGTCTCGCCTGCTGTTCCTGTATACACACTTGGATCGTGCAGGAGCCGCTGGTATTCAGCAACCAGAGCGAGCAGCTTCTCCCGGGGGACAATAGTACTTTTCACTTCGAACTTCGTTTTCGTCAATGCAAAAACATGGAGCTGGTCGTTTGCCGGAAGAAATCTGACAACAAGCGTTCCAGGGGGAATGCTCGCCTGGATCTCTTTGATCTTTATCGGACCCGCGTGAAGGAGCGGCTCGTAGTTAGGATACTGACCACCGATACGTTCGGACAGGGCGGCAGCCTCCCTCTGGAGATTGGAAATCTGATTGTGCAGCGCATTTACATACCGGTCGTCGTTGAGTCCGCGACGGACCGATAGCATACTTGACTGCTCAATCTGAAGCATGCGAAGCTCACGCACTTTCGATCGAGCCTTCAAGAGATCCTGTTTCAGACTCGGATGCCGGATGGCGATCGAAACATCCTGAAGCACCTTCGATTGGGAGCGTTGTACACCGAGTTCGATTACAGAAAGCGCCTCGTCCTTTCCCTTCATCTGGATCAACAGGCTTGCGAGTTGCGCATACCACCCGGAACGCTCGTTCTCGAGATTTAGGATTTCCTGGTACTGGTGATGGTACTTCGGTAACATGAACTCGCCGAGAGTCGTTTCCTCCACTTCGATCGCCTGGCGGTATTCGTCGCGGGCTTTCGTCAGATTGCCGATGGACTCATACAGCCGTCCGACCTGAGCGTGAGCGTACGCTTCGCCGGATCGATGCCCCCCCGCTTGAAATTTCTGCGCGACAAGCTGATAATCCTGAGCCAACCGATCGACATTTTGGAGTATCTGGTTTGCTGGGACCGATCGTTCATCACATCGGACTCCGAACAGTCCAAGATATCCTTCGGCAATGCCGTCACCCGACGATCGAGCAAGACCTTCCGCTTCCGTGAAATATTTCTTTGCATCGGCAGAACGACCGTTGTCAAAGTACACTGTCCCGATGTTGAACAGCAATTGGATTTCCTGATCGCGCCCGGTTTTCTTACTTCTCAGACTATTCGCCGCATCGCGGAACTCCTGCAATGCCTCGTTGTTTTTTCCCTGAGCCTTCAGGACAATCCCCGTCTCCATTCGAAGGCGAGCATCGAGTACCAGCTCATTGCTCTTTTGTATCATAGAGCGCGCCTGGTTCAACGAATTTTCCGCAGCATCCAGTTTTTTCTGCCGATATAACACTTCTCCCAGCCCTCCGAGAGACTCCGCTGCCCGGACTCCTCCCTGATTCTGATAGTAGGAGTATGCAGCCTGGTAGTACGCAAATGCATCATCCATATGATTGGTGTACGTCGAAATCTCTCCCATCTTCATTTCGAGAGATGCTTTCGTGTCCAGATCATTGAACGCCGAGCTCAGCCTGTGTGCTACCCGGTATGAGATGAGAGCGGACTGATACGCGTCGAGAGAAGCATAGGAATCGCCGATCAGTTCCCTGAGCTTCATTTCGGTTCGAAAATCCTTGAGGGATTGTGTAAGCTCGAGCGCCGATTCAAATTTCCCTAGTGCTGTGTAGAATCGTCCTTCCGCGAGATAGATTTGCCCGAGATATCGATTTGCTTCCACCACCGTGTAAGTCTGCCCCGAACGCTCGAAAACAGGAAGAGATTGGACAAAAAGGGATTCAGCCTGCATATAGGCTCTGTCTTCGAAATAGGATACAGCTTTTTCGAAGACTCCTGTCGCGTCCGTAAGCGGCTGATCGTTGCGTTCACACTGGGCGAGCAACAGCAGCAGAGCGCAGGAGAGGATCGCTATGCGTGATCTCATGGGGCGAATCGTTTGTTCAACGTATGCTGGACGCGCCGCGAGGATCGGGACTGATCCTCCGGCACTTTGACGGATGGTCTCCGTTGTTCACATTTTATCGAAGCGAAATTCCAACTCCTGCAGCAATCACCGGCTGCGTCGCAAAAGAATAGTCGGCATGAACATTGATGATGGCGAGAAGCAGACGGACGCCGGCGTGCAGCCGCGAAGTGTTTTTCCCATCGACGTGGAAGCCATCGATCGTCAAGGGTGTACCGATGAATTGGGTCAGCGAGGGATCCGGATTGTAGAGGTCGACATCCCACTCTGAGTGCTCAATTTGATATCCGCCGTACACAGTGAGGAAAGCGAGACTTTTGCTCACTTCGATTCCATACGCGATGCCGCTCGCACCCAGAATTCTATGATCGTTCATGTCCGAAATCGTCAGCTTCTGGTTCATGAAGTGAATCGAAATGTCAATTGGGCACAGCGGAATGTATTGATCGATGCTGTGACGAATTCCGAATCCGATGAAATTGACTTTGCCGGCGTTGTCAGGAAGCGTAGTATTGGGAACGAACCTCCCAATGACCTCCAGGCCGAATGGTAAGCCAATTGCTGCCTGCGGCATCAGAAGCGCAGCGAACTTCATGTCGAATCCCTTCGGGGAGGTGAAAATCGTTTGCCCCCGAAGAGGAACAAGAGGAGAGGTGGACTTGATCGTCACCGCCTTGCCGTTTGGATCCCCGAGAGCCGTGGGTGCTCCGGGAATCACCTTGTCATAGTCCACACCGGCGTTGAGCGTGTACTTGGTCCCGTTGTAGGTGAACGCCATCTGGTCCGGAAGCACCAGATCGAACACCTTATCTTCATCCTTCACCATAACGGCCCCGACCTTCAAACCGACATCGAACCCGAGGATGTCATGAAGATCAGCAGAGTGGTAAAGACCACTATTGAGGTCCGCACCCCACGCGGAAAGAACAGGCGACAGGTAGTTGACCGCGTTTTGACTGGCTACCTTCGACAACTGTTTTCCCAGGTCGTCTTGTGCAGTTAACATGTATGAGAAAAGGGCCAGACATCCTACAAGCACGATGAGGTTTCTTGACCTCATGAATTCCCCTCCGAAATTCTGATACGCTATAAGTTCTGTTTCAAATATCGAAAAAAGCTCAATGAGAACCAAACCGTTCTATGATGCAGTCGGATTCTTAACAAATCTGACGATATCATCTGCAATATCCGACAATATCCCGTCCACTCCCATTTCGATCATCTTGTCGACAACTGCCGTGCTATTGAGGGTGTAGACATAGACCGCAACCCCTGATTGTTGGGCGTCGCGAAGCATTCGTTGAGTGAGCTCGTGTTTCGCACAGACCAAGACCTCTGCCCCGACCCTCCCTGCAAGCTTGGAGGGCATGCGGCCATAGTCCCTGTAGATATTGTAGAGAACGCCGGTTCTCGCCCCTTGATCAAGACGCTTGATCGTGCCGACCATTTGATGATTGAACGAAGAAAAGAGGACATGATCGCGATACCCAAGGTTCTTCACCGTGTCCAACGCCCTGTCCTCGAGCAACTCGTGCTTTTCCGGGAAGAAGAAGTCGGATTTGAGTTCGATGTTCACCCAGCGTCTCTTGTTCACGAGGGCCAGGACCTCCTCGAGCGTTGGTATCCGTTCATTCGAAAACGACGGATCGAACCACGAACCGGCATCAAATTCCTTGATCTCAGCTATGGAGTAATGTCGTGCTGCCCCATTGCCAGTGGTCGTGCGCTGCAAGGTCCGGTCGTGCAAAACAATTACCTGGTCATCTTTTGAAAGGCGTACGTCGAGCTCGATCATATCGATGCCAGGCGTTTCGCAGGCACGCTCAAACGCTGCAAGAGTGTTCTCCGGCACCTTACCGGAGATTCCCCGGTGGGCGACAACATAGGGGCGATGTTCGTGAGGCGGTTTTGGCTGATAGGGCTGCATCGTGCACCATGGGCGACTGCTTACAGTGCCCCGCCTTTCTGAAAGATCGTAACAATATCCTGGTACACGTCGTGAATGTCACGCATTCCATCGATCTGCGTGAAGCGACCCGATTGCCGGTAGTACTCTTTGATGGGTTTTGTCTCGTTCAGGTAAATGTCCAAACGCTTGCGGGCAGTTTCAACGGTATCATCCGACCGCTGGTAGAGTTCCCCGCCGCAGTTGGGACACTTTGTTGTGTCGTCCTTGCGGAGTTGACTGGAGTTGAAGATCCGACCACAGGAGCGACACACCTTCCGGTCCGTCAGGCGCCGTATCACTTCGTTGTGCTCCACTCTCAGGCTGATGACTCCATTGATTTGGATATGGA
>JAPLFP010000264.1 GCA_026390585.1 Ignavibacteriales bacterium
TCCTATGAGGGCAAATTTGTACAGCTCGCGAAATCGGACCCGGAATACGGATCTGTCGACAAGGCTGAAATAGCCGGCAAGCAGAAGAAAGGAAAGCGAAGAACGCGTTTGTGTGATGATCAGCGGATCGTAGCGTGTGAGGAACAGATACTTCGCGAGGGCTGCTGACCCGCCCCAGAGGGAGACCGCAAGAATGACGAACACCATTCCGCGTGTGGAGGAACGGTCAATTGAGGTCATTCGAAGTTTTCGGTCGATCGGATTGTTCTGCGAGATCCCGGTAGTATTTACTTTGCTCATCGTCTCCGATGACGTGATACAGGTGCGAGAGACGCGTGAGGATGGTCTTCTTGTTGCTGACGTGTTCCAGGCTGCTCTTCAAGAACTCGAGAAGCACATCCACCGGAGGTATGTTGAGATCGGGGTCGTAGCAATCGCAGGCGTCCAGGTACGGATCGGGAACACTGGGGCGGGCTTCCGCCGCCTTGCGATAATACTTGAAGGCGAGCTCAAAATTATCGTATGAGGAATACGTGACCTCAAAAACGCTTGCGAGCCACATGTAGATATCGTAGGAAATCCCGGTGAATTCTTTCGCGAGCTTTTCTCCAAAGAGACAAAGTTCGTCGGGTCCGAGAGAATGATTCCAGAACAGCAGCCGATAGAGTTCAACGTCCTGGATGCGCTGACTGATGGCATCTTCGAACGCGTCGAAAAGCTCGTTGAAGTCAGCCGAGTTGGCAAATTTCGTGCGTATTTCGTCGGGTGTGTAGCGCGGCATGAACAATGTCCAATGCGCCGGGGCGCTCGAGAATCCAGGAAGTCACGGGAGAACTTCAGAAAAAATAACAAAAGGCGGAATGAATTGCAAGAAATGACCACATATACATAACGCTGGATTGCAGGAGATGTCGCATGAAGATGAATGTGATGCAAGACATGGTGACGTCATGAAGAATTTGTGATCTTAATTCACGATCTTCGCAAGCGAACCCGCACCGTCCATAGATTCCAACAAGGGTTCACCAGCTCATGCAAATCAACGAGAATCATCCAAGGAGGACTTCACATTGACCCGGATGTCATTGATACTCGCCATGTTGTTCCTTTCATTTGCTTTAGCGTTCGCACAAGGTAGCAGCATCGCAACGGCAGCAGCGGTTTCGCCAAACGGCAGCGCCGGCGGATCAATGAACGACGCATCCAAAGATCATTACTGGAAGGTGACAACCACAGCGGATGGCTACCTTCGGATTCAGATTACTTCCGCTTCAACGATTGACATCGACGTGACGCTCTACGATAACGATGGAACAACCTTCATTACCTCGCATAGCGAAACGGGTACATATTCAGAGGTATTCGGATTCCTGAAGCCGGGCACCTACTATGTGTATGCACGCCGCTGGACGGGGACCTCGGGTTCATACACGATCACGTCCACGTTCGCATCTCCGAGCCGGGCCGTGGACCAGGAACCCAATGACACGCCGGCGAGCGCGTTGACTCTAGGTCCAACCGGCACATCCACCGGACACGTCGGCTTCTATGGCGCGGCGAAAACCGATGTCGAAGACTATTGGAGCATTACAACCAGGGAAGACGGCTGGCTTCGTGTTCAGGTACGATCCGATTCTCTGGACTTGCGCGGAGACCAGAAATTGGATCTCGACCTCACGATGTATGACATCAACGGTACATCATATATCACAAGCGACAGCCGATCCGGCACCTTTTCCCAGGTGGACGCGTTTCTACGCCCGGGCACGTACTTCGTTCGCGTAAGCCGATGGACGGGACGCGGGGGAAGCTACGACATCAAGTCGGAGTTTTTCACGCCCCCCCTCGCCAACGAAGCCACAGAAGGTAATGATACCTACCAGACCGCCTCCACTGCCGTTATCAACGGAAGCGTAACGGGCCATTTGGGGTACTTCAGCAACGGCTCCACCGACACGCAAGACTACTGGAAATTCACATTCGCGGGCGACGGCAAAGTCAGTGTCCGGGTCACGAGCGATTCACTCGACCGCTCAGATGCCAAGTACGACCTCGATCTTACCCTCTTCGATATCAACGGCACGACATTCCTCACTTCCGATAGTCGCTCCGGGACGATCTCCGAATGCATCGTGTATCTTCGTCCCGGGATATACTTTGCCCGGGTGAATCGTTGGACAGGAAACGGGGCCAGCTATACACTGCGAATCACTCACACTCCACAGGCCCGGGCGAACGACGTCGAAGGCAATGACTGGTTTGCGTCCGCGACTACACTCGCATTCAATTCTGCGAGCACCGGCCACCTAGGTTACTATTCAAACAGCTCTACCGACATGAGAGACTTGTGGCGACTCGTTGCACCGTCAAGTGACTCTATCTATGTGCACGTCTCTTCTGATTCAACTGTTGACCTCGATGTCACGGCGTTTGCGCCAGACTCTGTATCATTCATAACTTCAGATTCGCGATCGGGTATATACTCACGGGTCGGGATCAAGCCCACGGCTGGAGCGGCGTACTACTTCAGAGTCAACCTCTGGACCGGTACGGCGGGCGGTTACTCGATCATCGCAACGCGGTCATCCTTGGCCGTCGGAGTGGAGAAGATCAGTGACGACAGGCTTGTGCCGATTCGACTCACGCTTGACCAGAACTACCCAAATCCTTTCAACCCAACGACGACGATCCAGTACGGGCTCCCCGAGACGCAGAGCGTTCGGATTACAATCTACTCGGTTCTGGGTCAGGAAATCGCAGTGCTCTTGAATGCCGTCCAGTCCCCCGGCAGCTACCGTGTGGTGTGGAACAGCAAAGACTCCCGCGGCGCAGAAATGTCGAGCGGCATGTACTTCATCCGGCTGCAAGCTGGGAACACTCAACTTGTGAGGAAGGCGATGCTCTTGCGTTAGGGGATGGCAATCTTGGAGGAGTGTGCGGGATGCTAAGAGACCGCTATAAAAAGAGTCACGGAGAGATCCGTGACTCTTTTATTTTTTCATGACCTGTCCGACAACTTCCAACAGCTTGACAATCGTGAATGGTTTCTCAAGGTATTCCACTGCGATGTCCGAATTCCATGCTCCGGCAGCTGCGGCAGCGCTCGTCATCATGATCACCGGAATCGACGCTGTCGCCGGAAATTGCTGCAATTCTTCGACCATCATGAATCCGTTCATGTTGTCCATATGAACGTCGCTGAGGATGACATCCGGCTTGTACTTCCCCGCCATCTCGACTCCCTCGAGACCGTCACTGGCCTCGACCACTCCGAATCCTTTGAGTTTCAACTGGCTCGCGAGCGACTTCCTGAAGGAGTCTTCATCATCCACAATCAGGATTTTTTTCATGAGGTCCTCTCTGTTCTGATGCGAAAAAGTAGCAAACGGCAAGGCCAAATGCAAGGAAGGCCCATGAGCAGGATCACACTCCGGGTTGAAATCGAGTCAGCCCCGAGGATGTTTCCATGTGATAAGGTCTATTTCACGAGGACGATTGGCCTGATTGCTCCAGATTGACCTGCATGCAAAGCGCAATAGTAGACGCCGCTCGGCACATCGGCACTCCAACGGATCCTGTACACACCCGGCGACATTTCCTGTTGAACAAGCGTGGCCACTTCCCTTCCAAGAACATCGTAGACTCGCATCGTCACAAATCCGAGCTCCGCAATCTGAAATTCGAAATTCGTTGTTCCGTTGAACGGGTTGGGATAGTTTTGAGCCAGATAAAAGGAGCGTGGAGTCTGATCGTTCGTGCGCTCAACATTGACAGCAATTTTGTCGATCCCTCCTGCGTCCTTATAGCGGGCAGCAAATTCCTGCAAATACAGGTTGGCAATCCGATTGCTCTGAAGGATGAGCGTGTTTTCGTTGTTCGAGGTTTCAGCAGCGCTCGTCCAATTATGAGATCCCGTGATCACGTATTGCATGGCAGTGGAAAGCTCCGCGTCAACCAGACCATATTTGTGGTGGAGCAATGCATTCGTACTCGGATCGAGAAGCATATCCACACCCGCTGACTTGAGGAAGGCGAACTGCGATCCGGTATCTGTCCCATTGTCGAGCACACCTCGAACCCTTACTCCTGAGTCCTTTTTTTGTTTCAGTTCCGTCGCTACATCGGACCGAGTCAGCGTGAGCAGCGCCATGTTAATCGAGTTGTGTGCATTGTCGAGAGTGTTGATGATGTGGCTCGTTGTCCTGTCGGATGGACTGAAGTAGAGCTCGAGCCGCGTGCCGTTGATCGCAAAAACGTGAGGCGTGTTATCGAGCTTACGCGCACCGAATCGCGAGTTCGCGGCATTCGGCACATCCGTGTCACTCCCCCACATTTCGTTGAACTCAATCGTATACGCCCCAGCAAGAGCCTGGTCCTGGATTTCGATCGAGTTCTGCATGTCATTATTTGTACCGGGATCTGTTGGATTCCACGATCCGGTCCACACCCACACTTTGTCCGGAGCACCGCCGCGATAGTCGATAATGAAGAATTTGTTGTGCATCAGTCCGACGCCAGCGTTGACTGCATCAAAGTCGTCTGCGATCACGCGAATCCCTGCCGGTATGAGAATTTGATTGACAGTTGTGCCGGACCCAGCGGACATGTTGTCCCGCTCAATGATGAATCTGATTTTCACACCCCGGCCCGCAGCTTGGACAAGAGCGTTGGCAATGGTCTGCCCGGGCAGCCCGCTGATACTATAGAGAGCGCAGTCGATGGATTTTTGCGCTGCATTAATGCGTCCTACCAACAGATCGGTAAGGTTCGCGTTACCGTTCGCCGTTTCTCCACTCGCGAGCGTGGCATTGACCGATTTGTTAAAGTACGCATTCACCTCACCGCTAGATCCCTGGGATGCCGTGCTGACAACACGATCGCCCGTGAAGCTCGTGTCCACTCCACTTACCGAAAAAGCCTGAACGTGATATGCTGTCGCAGGTGACAAACCTGAGATGGTTGCCGTGTGAAGTGTCTGTAGCACAGTCGAACCAATCAATCCAAGCTCATACGATTTCGTCCGACCGTATTTGACGAAGCTCGATCCAGGCCTCGCAGTCTCCCACCCAATATCGAACGAACTTGATGTGATCTTCGCTTCCAGTGGGCTGACGGTGATCACTGGTCCTTTCGAGAGAACATCCGCATACGATCGCGGCATGAGTTGATACCCCCCGATGTATGGCGATGTTGAGATATACTGACCGACCACTCCCACGATATCGAATTCGCCTGTCGGCGCGGTCTGGTTCACCAGGCTGCTGACATCGGCATCAATGCGTACCTGAACGCTGTCCGTTCCGGCATGCAGCCAGAAATTAGCGCCTGATCCGCTCACTGCCCATGTGGTCATCGGTTGACCCTGAGCGTCGCGAACGGTCACCCGATTCAGTTGCACCAACATCCCTTCGTAATCCTCGACTCCATTTGCCCCGTCTTTGGCGATCTGTGAAACGGTCACGACGAGAGGAATGACGTCATTCCCGTGGCTGTGTGTCTTGTGGAGCGTTACGTTTGCAAGCTCTGTGAGTCCGTTGTATTGAGTGACCGTGCCGGTGAGCGTCACTTCATCACCGATGCTCACTGCACCCTCAAAGGAAAGATCAAACACAGCCAACCCTCCCGAGGCATCCTGCACGTATGCAGGTCCTCCGAACTGCTGGGCAACCGTCACTATCCCTCGCACCGTCACAGGCTGCTGGAGGTTTGTAGGAACCCCCTGAGCGTCGTTCGTCTTGGCAGCATCAATCGGACGCGGGTTGCCGAAGAGAACGAATGATGGGAGAGGTGTCACTGGTGCGGTTGAGTCGCTCCCTGCGGCAGTCTCGACACCGAAAATGACTTTCAGTGTCGTATCGGGAGCCGAGAGTCCGGTGACACGAACCTGCACGCTATCAGTTGCTGAAACCGTCAATCCGACAACGCTGACACTGTCGGGTGTCAAGCGAACCGTAGGCTGCGAACTGCCCGACGCGATGGCAGTAATATTCGACGAAGACCAGTTGAAGAGAGAATGTTTTTTGAAACGCAGACCCGTGATCGTTGCCGCCGAGGCGCCGCGAAGAACAAGCTTGATCTCGATCGCACTCCCTGCTGCAACTATCGGGGTAGCGAAAACGACAGAGCCTATCCCCGCTTGAATTGCCGGCGGCGGCTCCTTTGGACTCGCGCTGTTTTGGGGATTGATGGCCGACTGAACTACAAAATCGTTCGCGTTGTCGTCTGTGTCGAATCCATTTCCTGCCTTTTCTTCCGATCCTCCAGGCGCTAGCGTGGCAGCAGTCGAAGAGACCGAGGCCTTTCGCTCAGCGCTTGTCGAGTTCGTGAGAGCGGGTGCAGACCCCGAACCTCGGTACATGCTTGACACTCCATAACCGACGAAGTCAATCACCGACACATCCGTCGGAGTGGTGATCGAAATGGTGTCCTTCACAAGCGCAATCCTAGCTGCGCCCGCGGCCATCGCGATGGTACCGATTACATCAGGTGTGGGAAGATTTCTTGTGCCTCCTGCGCCTTGCGCCTCCTGAATCAAGAAGTAGCTCTTTGGCTGGATGACACCCGAGAGAACAGTCTTCGTCTGCACTGTGGTCCAGGTTGATGGAACATATTGCACAGACCAGCCGGTGACATTCACCGGAGCATTCGTCGGATTATAGAGCTCGACAAAGTCATTCTTCCACGTCGAACCGCTATTTCCTCCCCCACCATACACCTCACTGATCACGACATGGCTCTGCTGGCCCAAGAGCGAAGAGATCGAAAGTGAGGCGAGAAGGAGAATTCGTGGAGAGAAACGCGCGAGCATTGCACGTAGGCTCCTCATTGTTTCGAAAGCCGCATTCATCCTCAGATGTGCACAGCTGCGTCGCCGATGTACAGAATGTAGGGACCAATCCATACCAACTTCTCCTTGGCTTTCTGACAGAATTATTTCAAGAGGATCAATTTCAGTGTCTCGACGTAGTCTCCGTCATTACCGCCCGAAATGGCTCGAGCGTGGAGACGGTAGAAATATACACCGCTGGGATTGCCGGCGGAATTCCATTCGACTCTGTGTGTTCCCGTGCCTCTCTCGCCCGAGGCGAGTGTAACTATCTCACGGCCTAACACATCGAACATGGTTAATGTAACACGGGACGGCCTCGGGAGAGAAAACTCGATCCAGGTCCGGCCATTGAATGGATTGGGATAGTTCAGTCCCAGCCGGTATCCCTCCGGTTGGGAGTGAGCCTCGAGGACAGCCACAGGTGCATTCACGATCCAGGATCCCCTCACAATCAGCCCGTTCAATCCGATTGCAAGCCCGCTCTGAAAATTGGGAAAGAAGCGAATGGACGAAAGAGTCTGCGACGAACTCCCTGACGCAAACGACCGCTGCCAGGTGATCCCGTCATCCGATGTCCGCCAGATGCCGGTCGATGTTGCGGCCCATGCATCCTGCCCACCTGCGTAGTACTGCAAGGATGACACTTCCCCCAATCCGGCAGCAACCACGGTGGACCATGTGAGTCCCCCATCCGTACTCCTGCAAATTGTATCCATGCATCCGATGTGTGCTGCGATACCCGTGCCGGATGCCGAGGCGAAAGCGAGCGCTGCAACGTTTGTTCTCCCAGTCGAGGAGTACCGCCAGGGTCCGCCTGGGCCTGTGGACGACTTGTAGACTCTGTCCGCTGAACTGCCCGACCCACGCGTGCCGAACCACACTACATTACCAATCCTGAACCCGGAACCTCTCGAGACCCGGACTCCCGGCTCCAGGACAATTCCGGTTGACGAGCGTACCCAATTGGATCCAAGACTGCTCGACGTCAGGAGGTTGACCGTATCATTGACCCCGCCGCCGAGACACCAGAGCCCGAAGCTTGATGTTTTCCCTGCAACGGCAATACGGACAGTCAGGGCAGGATCACTCAGCCTGCTCCAGGATTTGCCGGCATCCGAGGTCGAGTAGAGAGCACTGGGTTCTGATTCCTTTCCGGCAACAGCCAGAGCAGTTTCACTGTTAAGCGTGAGAATCGCGATCGCCGAGTCCGGGACCCTTCCTGCATCAATCCAGGTATTTCCCAGGTCAATCGTGCGATATGCATTCCCCGCCGGCGAACACACCCACGCCGAGAGGTCGTCTACGATGTCGAGTCCGTTCAGGTCCATCTGCGCCCCGCTTGTGATCTTGTTCCATTGCAGCGCCGGTATGGGAAAGGCAAACCGGATCACCGGGCGGAAATCGGAAACATCATTCAGAACAGCTGGCATTTCCGTGGATGAGAACCCACACAGCGTGAACGCGGCAAGAGAAGTATTCGAAGCGAACACAGCGTTCTGTGTTGTGAATGGACCGGAGCTCTGAAATTCATACGCGACGTACATACCTCTGCCCAAGTATTGAAACGGAGCCGACAGCGTCACGTCCACCGGTCCCGCAGTGTCTGGAATCGTGAAAGGACCTGCGTACACTTTGGTCATGTTCCCAACCTTTTGGGACCAGATCGTACTCAAATCGATCGTCAAGGGAGACTTGTTCGATAAGTACATCGTCAGGTTTCCATCCACCTTTGCTCCCGCCCCTTTGTTGACAACAAATCCGAGACGAGTGACCTTCATACCTGCTGGTACGAGTTTGAGGCTAGGGGTATCGACGAGCATGACCGTCCGATGGTACGCGTGCTCTATCGTCCCATTCGGCACCCGGAGTCCCGTGGTCGAGCCATCCGCAGGTGGAGCCGGCACAATGTAGATCGACTGGGCGAGCATCTCAGCACAACAGAAAAAGACCAGCACGAGCAGCCATGTAACCACGGCTCCCGAAGCACGCACCGGCCGAAAACGGACGCTATCGGTATCGATAGCCATAGAGGCGCACATAACGTTCATCAAAGGGAAACTCCCACCAGTGAGTCATAGACGATCCCAGAATCCCAATTCCGCCGCCGACGTTCGAGTAGACACTCTCATCGGTCCGGATTGAGAACTGATCGAGCGACCCGTTGATACTTGAAAAGTATTTGGAAAGGGCCAGGTCGTATTCGATGACCTCAAGTTTGGCGCTATGCACGCCGAACTTGATCTTATCCGAATCACCAGCCGAGATTTGCGCCATCGCCGAATCGAGTGCGGCGAAATCAAACGAACACTGTTTCTGCGTCGAGAGAGACGGATATATGGCGATTGTGCCGCCCGGCGAAGAGACGTATTGCGAAGGCACTGTGACCCTGCCGGGGATCTCAACTCCTTGCACCAACTTGGTGTACGCGATCGTCAGGCGGGGAACGAAAAGGTGCACGTCGACATCGCTATAGTTGTCCCAACTGATGGTCCAATTTGGTTTCCCCGGTTGAGGGTTGACACGCGGGTAAAGCCCTCCGACAAAATCATAGTTGCTCGTGAAATTTCGGCCGCCCGGGATGGTAGTCCTCGCACTCAGCGTCTTGCCGTTGGGGAGCCTGGCTGTGAGTGAAACCGCGGCATCTCCCACGACGGCAGGAACCGTTTTCGTGTAGATCCACTGCCGGTTGCGATAGCGACTCGTATCCGGGCTCACACGTTGCGCCCCCTGGAGATAGTATAACTTCTGGTTGACTACGACCGATATCTCCGCTCCGGCAATCCCCGGGTCGTTCGTGTTGATGGTGGGATCGACACCATTCACGTCGTACGTCCTTGCAAGCACGGCCGTCACCGTCGCAGGATTGACCCCTGACCCGTACACCGAAATAAAACATTGCAGAACATACTGCTCCTCGAACTCCTGCTTTGGGCTGAACGATTCGTCACAACCGAGTGCGACGAGTGCAATCGCCGGGAGAATGAAAAAGAGAATCATGCTCCTCATAGTTCGACCCTCAAAGAAACTGTGGGTAGTATCCTCAGCATGTACACTTCATCGCCAGTGTCCCGGTTGAAGTAGAAGATGTTTTTCCGGTCGTAGATCCCACCAGCGCATTCAACGAATGACGTATGTCGTACCGCGGAAAGTACGTGATGCCGTTCTTGGTCCTTGTGGCCCAGCTGAGCGAATAGCCAATCTTCGCATACACTACCCCTGGCTGATAGAGCGCGAGGAGCTCCATGCCATACGACTCGCCATCGACGTTGATGAAGTCATGATCCTTCGCAGTGAATTTCTTGTCGTTCTCATCGACGAGGTTCGCAATCGGCTTGTAATAGCCCACGAGTTCGGTCGTTAACGCGCTCGTCCAGTATGCTGTTGTGCCGAGGGAAAAGTGCGCGGCGCGGGCAGAGTACAGGTAGTCTGGCGTAATGATCCATGGCTCAAAAACAGAAATCAATTCACCTTCATCTGCCAAGGTCGTCATCTCCTGTGAGTACCAGCCGACCGATCCCTTCAGGGAGATCGAGGGGGTGATGCGCCACGTGATACTCCCGCGAGGTTCATAAAGGATGGGCCGATAAACAGAAACCGCGACCAATTTAAGCCGGACGCCAATGGAGAATCCGATATTCTCCCAGCGATAGAATCGATAGTCCAGATACGCACTGACATCTGCACCATGCTGATCGACGCTAATTTGATTACCATAAATGTTCTGCAGTTGCAGCGAGGTCGACAGGATTTTGTTTTGCCATCCGAACACAAACTCGTCGCGGCTGTCATACAAATAAGTGAAGTCCCAATCAACACTGACATCCGACACTCTGTTTTTTCTTGGCTTTGCCTGACTGAGGTTGGGGCTCAGCTCGGCATCGAATCCGCTGTAGGAAACAGAAACAACGGAATAGAGCGGATTCGACCAAATCTTGTGCCAGTTCACCCCGACAATTCTGTTCCGGATGTGATAGTCCGCCTGACGCGGATCGTCGTTAATCACCTGGTCGCCGCTGAAGAATCCATGGAATGCAAAACGGCTGTTTTCATCGATGGAGGGATTTGTGTAGCTCAGCTTCCATGAGAAGTCATAAAAATCGAACGGTGAATCCTGGTTCTTCAAGTACTGCTTCATCACCGCAGCGTACCAACTCTTTCGCCCTGTCACGAGGAAAGACCCGCCCGGCATCGGACCTTCGAGCGCGACCTTGCCCGCAAGGAGGGTGGCGCTTGCCGTCTCCTGAAATCCATTCCGGTTGCCATCTCTTGTCACAATATTGAGAATGGAGGAAAGCCGGCCGCCGTAAGCAGGGGGAAACCCTCCCTCATGAAACTCCAGCAGGGAGACCATTTCAGGGTCGACGACGCTGAAAATGCCCAGCGTATGGAATGGGCTGTAGACTGTCGCCCCGTTTAACAAAACGAGATTCTGGTCACTCCCTCCCCCGCGTACGTAGTAGCGAGCGCTGACATCACTGGTCGTTGCGACTCCTGGATTCGTCTGCAGAGCCCGGAAGATATCAGGCTCGACACCGGCTGGAACCAGAGCAATTTCTTTCGTTGAGATTTTCTGTACGCCAAGATTCGCCTCGTTTACTCGCCTCGGCTTCTCCCCAACCACGAGCATTTCTTCCTTCTCAATGACCGTAGGGAAAAGGGTTACGTTGACCTGGAGAATCTCGCTCTCCTGAACCGTGACCACGACGTGCTTTGTCCGAAAGCCAACCTGAGAAACGACCAGCGTGTACGTTCCTCCGGGCACCGACGAGATGTGGTAGAACCCGGCGGAATTGGTTGACGCACCGAGGGAAGTGCCCTGAAGAACGACATTTGCCGAGGGAATGGGCTGCCCGTTCGTCGAGTCCGTTACGGTGCCCCGCACTCTGCCCGGACTGATGGTTGCTTGAGGCCACAACGGTGTCACTGTAGAGAGGACCAGAAGCAGCAAGACGCAGGCCATGGCAGGCGCGGGCCAACGGTGGGCGCGGTCCCTCGAAGGAGAGGCCGAAGATTGATTAGATCCGCGATGCAGAGTCATGCGTGATAAAATTGAACGGCGTGAGGAATCAAGGTTCCGTCGAAAGGCGCCGGTTGTTGTTCGAATTGCACCGCAGAAGTGACGGTGAATGGATGATTGAATAATAGAGAGAATATGCTCCAGCTGCAATCCCGAAACAACAAATCCTCCGGCGGTCGCTCGTTGGAATTCCATCCTTCATTCGGTATATTTTCCCACCTATGACACGCGCAGCAGTGGCCATACTTCGAGAGAACGGACGGGTACTCGTCTGTCAGCGGAAGAAGAACTCACGATACGGACTCAAATGGGAATTCCCGGGAGGGAAAGTTGAACCCGGAGAGTCCGTTCAGGATTGTGTCAAGAGAGAACTGCGCGAAGAACTCTCCGTCGACGTCGAGACGATCGGACTCATGAAGTCGCAGGTGAATCGTTATGACGACGGCGGGGTGTTCGAGGTTACGTTTTGTTTCATCCTGCAGTTCAGCGGCAGACCCGTGAATAACGCGTTTGAAGAAATTCGTTGGGTGACGCTGACCGAACTCAAATCAATAGATATCCTCGAGGGGAACAAGTCGTTTGTCTCCGCACTCGATGAAAGCATTTTTCTTTGAGCGTGCGACACCGATCAAATACTGCCCTGAAGCGTAAATCATTGCTCACTGCCAAAGTCCTTCGTTGGTACAGGAAGAACGGACGTCAGCTGCCCTGGAGGAATGAGGATGACCCGTATCGAGTCCTCGTTTCCGAAGTTATGTTGCAGCAAACACAGGTCTCGAGAGTCCTGACCAAATACCCCCGGTTTCTCAAGCGGTTTCCCTCCCTCAGAAGGCTCACCAATGCGAAAACTTCAGATGTCATCAAAGCCTGGGAAGGGATGGGATACAACAATCGGGCCCTCCGTCTTCAGAGACTCGCTGTCACGGTTTTGGATGAACATCGAGGCAGAATACCTGGAAATATCCAGGAGCTGGAAGCACTCCCCGGCATCGGACGCTACACGGCGCATGCGCTCGCCTGTTTCTCATTTGGCCAGCAGGTCCCCGTCGTTGATACGAACATCAAAAGAGTACTGACACGACTTCGATCTCCTCAAAGTCGAAGACCGGCGCCGAAGGAAGAAGACATTTGGGATCTTGCAGAATCGCTGCTCCCTCGTCAGCATTCGCACGACTGGAACCAGGCACTGATGGATCTCGGCGCAACCATCTGCACTGCCGCACAACCCAAATGCGATCGCTGTCCTCTTGTTGATCTTTGCCCAAGCGCTTATCGCGTGAGTCGGAGAACACGCGCAGCCAAGAAACCCGAACCGGGAAGGGACGGCATTCCGAACCGGATCTATCGCGGGCGGACGATTCAAGCATTGAGAGAATTGAAAACACCTGGTGGAATGACGCGTACTGCTCTTGCCCGGAAAATCAAACCTAACTTCACGTCGGTCGACAGACGATGGTCCGAGTCTTTGCTTAGGAGACTTCAGAAAGATGGACTGATACGTATCCGCGCCGGAAACAGAATCTCGCTTCCAGAATGAAGGTATCTGTGAAAACTTCCAGGGGCGATGAACAATTGGCTCAACTGAGAAATCTGTATTCCTCGAAGAAGGAGGCGATCCGTCGCCGTCTCGCGGAGTTTCGAGCGGTCGAACCATCAGAGTACTTTTACGAATTGGTGTACTGCCTTCTCACCCCACAGACCAGCGCAGAAAACGCTGGAAAAGTCGTGGAAGAACTTCAGAGACTTTCCTTCCATTCTCTACCCGTCGACCCAGAACCCATCCTGCGAAATCGCAGTACGTACATCCGGTTTCATAGAACAAAGTCGAAAAACCTTTTGAAATTGAAAGATGACTTTCCAGTTATTCTGAAGGCCATGTCAGAGCAAACGGATCCTTCGACCAAGCGCGAATGGCTTGTGAAAAATGTCATGGGGCTCGGTTACAAAGAGGCTACACATTTTCTTCGCAACGTCGGCCTCAACGGAGGACTTGCAATCCTCGACCGCCACATTTTGAGGAACCTGAAGCGATACGGAGCCATCCGATCAGTGCCGAAGTCGATCTCGCGCAGGAAGTATCTCTCTCTCGAGCAAAGCTTCTTACGATTCTCTGAGCGAATCGGCATCTCTCTGGATGAGCTTGATCTGGTGTTCTGGAGCATGGAAACCGGAATGATCCGCAAATGATCCTTCTTCTCGAGAGTGTAGCAGATTGGTACACTGACTCATACTGGCCCATTGGTTGGGACTGAGACAGATTCAAGAGAATCTCTTTTCCCTTTTGCACTGTTCGAGTGTCAACAATTTGGGCTGATATTGGCGGTTCGAAGACGGATCTGCAGCATCTGTCTGACGGTCTACCGTTCCTGGCGTGCCTTGTTTTCACATGAAATCAAGGCCATTGAACGCGCAGGGCAGGGATGAGCGAACTTTCACATAGGGATGATTGATTTTTTCAACGAGAATAGCAATATTGGTACATGGATGCGGGGGAGTGTACCCCGTGGACTGATACGTTACAATTTTACTTGTCGGTGGTAAGTTTTACTGACGCTTGATAGTCTGTGATGATTGCGATGTAGGCAAGCGCCGCGTTCGGATTCACACGGACAACGCGGCATACATGTTGCTGAATATTCGTAGTAAGTCGTCCCTCCCCTCAGAGGGAACTCATCTACCAGTCAAATGGATTGACCTATGGGACAGACTCAGCTTCTCCTCGTCATCTTGGGCTTGCTCCTGGTGGGCGTTGCAATCTTTGTTGGAGTGTCGATGTTTGAGGCGAACACCGTCGAGAACACGCGAAATGCGATCATCTCGGACCTCAATGCTTTCGCCGCGCGTGCCCATTCGTACTACTGGAAACCATTAACACAAGGCGGCGGCGACAAGAGTTTTGCCGGTGTCACCTTGCGACTGATTTTTCCACTGGAAGAAAACGATAACGCTCGATACTACCTTGAAAGCTCAGCCGCGGACAACTGTACTATCATGGGCGTGGGGAAAGTCGTGGCCAGCGACGGCGATTCTATCCGTGTCAGGATACGCATTACGGAGCCCCGGAACTGGATTGAAATTCTCAATTAGACTGCATGGCACAACAGAACTCGTTCGACATTGTCTCTGAAGTCAATCTGCAGGAAGTGGATAACGCTCTCAATCAAGCCCGCAAAGAGATCATTCAGCGTTACGATTTCAAAGATTCCAAAACGGTGATCGACTTCAATGAGAAAGAGAAGCAGATCACCCTTCATTCCATAGACGAATTCCACCTCAAGAGCGCCGTCGACATCGTCCAGTCCAAACTCGTGAAACGGGGCGTTTCGCTCAAAGCGCTGCGCTACAGTGCCATTGAGCCCGCCGCAAATTCAACAGTGCGCCAGGTCATTACGCTGATCGTCGGGATTAGTAAAGATGACGCTCGCCTCGTCGTCAAGATGATCAAAGATTCAAAGATCCGGGTGCAGGCGCAGATCATGGAAGACCAGGTTCGGGTTAGCGGCAAGGACAAAGATGATCTGCAGTCGGTCATCCAGATGATGCGTGAAGCTGATCTGAAATTCCCGGTGCAATTTGCGAACTATCGATAAATGGCCATCCAGCGAGACCGTCGTTTCTTCATAGCAGCCCTTCTTCTTTCTTGCCTCACTGTCTCATTTCCCGTCGCTGCACAGCATATCTCCCTTCGTTTACAAGTGGGGGACAAAATCTCCTCTGTCAATGGATATGAACGCTCCGGTGTTTCATACATATCCATACGTGACTTCGCGGCTGCGCTTGCGTTTCCTTGCGTGTATAATGTTGAACGACGGAAGATAGAACTACGGCTTCCCAACCACCGCGTGAAAGCAACGGCGCACAACTCCTTCCTCGTCGTCACGGAAGTCGCAACAAGCACTTCTTCCGTCATCCAGCTGCAGGAAAGCGTCTTTCTTCTTGATAGTCTGTATTATGCTCCTGCTTCGGAATTCATTTCTGTACTCGACCGGCTCACACCAACGGGTGTTCTCCTGACCGCAGAGGCACGCGTCATCGCACGGGAGCCCGCCGTAGCGGGGTCGAGATTTGACATCACCGGACTCGGCATCGAAACCCGCTCCAACGGGTATCTCCTGACCATCAAAGCGACGAGAAAGCTGGGTTACTTTGACACCATTCTCCGAAATGGCTGGCTGTACATCACCGTTGATGCCGCCGAGGCGGACACGATTGCACTGAGCAAATTCAAAACAAATGACATCATCCGGAAGATCGTGGTCTTTCAGTACCCTGCTTCGGTGCAATTGACATTCCAGGTATCGCCAGACATCGCGCAGGCAGACCCGATGATTGATGCTCAGTCAGAGAACCTCCTCGTGGCCCTCCACACGAAGAGCGCTATGGATAAAGCGGAACTCGAAAGGAAAGAACGGGAAGCGAAGCAGGATTCGCTGCGCGACAAGCTTCAGGTGCAGCGCGGACGAGCGAAGCTCGATGTCATCGTGATCGATGCCGGCCACGGAGGAAAGGACCCCGGAACCATCGGGGTGAGCGGCACGCGGGAAAAGGATGTCGCTCTGGGCGTGGCATTGAAGCTCGGAAAACTGATCGAGCAAAACCTGAAGGACGTCAAGGTTGTCTATACGCGGTCAACCGACACCTTCATCGAGCTCTATCAACGCGGTAAGATCGCAAACGAAGCGAATGGAAAACTCTTCATCAGCATTCACTGCAATTCAACGGAGCGGAAACCCTCCTCCGCGAACGGCTTCGAGATCTACCTGTTGAGACCGGGCAAGACCCAGAGTGCCATCGACATCGCAGCGAAAGAAAACAAGGCCATCGAGTTGGAGGACAATAAGGATCGTTATCAAGAACTGACCGAAGAGTTTTTCATCCTGCTGACGATGCGCCAAAGCGCTTACATGAAATACAGCGAGCTCTTTGCGGTGAAAGCGTCTGCGACAATGGCGGATAAACTCAAGATCCAGAACAGCGGCGTCAAGCAAGCAGGGTTCATTGTCCTCGTCGGCGCTTCGATGCCCAACGTGCTCGTCGAAACAGGCTATCTCTCAAACCGAAAAGAAGAAAAGGTCCTGCACAGCGTCGATGGACAGAAGAAAATTGCAGAAGCTCTCTTTGAAGGAATCAGTGAATACAAAGTCGCGTACGAGGAGGGACTTCAGGAGGGGCAGGTCGACGAATCACAAAAGAACTGAACGAAAGAACTCATCCTCACCCATGCTTGCCCACTGATATCCTGACTCACTTTCCCCTGTTCTCCCATGCTCTCAACCGGTGTCGCGTCTTTCTCGCTCCCACGTAGAGCGTGCGAAAAAGAAAAAAACGAAAAGTCCTGGAGTTTATCCCGACGAAGGTCGGGACGGGAATGACTGAGGTTTTTTTGTTTCCTTCCGAAGGGTGCGGGGGTGATCGAGGTGGAAGGCCAGCTACATCCTTCGACGGAGTTTACCCCGTCGGAAGACGGGGGTCGCAAAGAGCACTCCCTCCCCGCCTGCGCTCCGCTTTGGCGGGCAGGCGCTCAGGATGTGTCTCGTCTCTTTTCTCGCTAGCCTAAAAGCCGTGTCACACCCTGAGCGGGACGGAGTCGAAGGGTTACAATTCCTTCGCCTCAGGGTGTCAGGGTCCATATCCTGACATTCCAACCTGCTTCCAATCATCTGACGCGGTGTCAGGAACTGGTTCCGGACACCCAAGAAAACCGATTAAGTAGCATGACGTCATCGGTGTCAGGACTTTCGTCCTGACACCAAAAAACCCAATAGGAAAACCATGCGCAAATCGAGCAAGTTTGTGCCGCAATCATTCCTTTTTGTGATAAATTACTTTACGGCAAGAGTGTCTCATTTGACTTGACATACTGCCGAACTTTTTCAATATTCCTCGCAGGTTTCTCTCACTCTTGCAGGCGTGGAACTCATGCTGCATCTTCTTCCCCCCTTTCCGGATTCTACTTTTATCGATCCATAAATCGTATCAGGAGAATAATATGAAGTCCGTTAGATACCTCCTTTGCCTTGCACTCCTTTTTTCAGCGACAACAGCCTTCGCGCAAACAGGCAAGATAGCTGGAAAGGTAGTCGATGCACGGACGGGCGAAGCTCTTGTAGGCGCAAACGTCATGATCGATGGCACTCAGTTTGGCGCCGCGTCAGACGTCGAAGGTTTCTTCACGATTCTGAGTGTTTCTCCGGGAACATACAGGATTCGCGCCTCCATTGTCGGCTATACCCCTTCGACGCAAACGGATGTCAAGGTGAACATCAACCAGACCACCAACCTCGAATTCAAGCTCAATGAGCAGGCCATTCAGGCACAGGAGGTCGTCATCACCGCCACCCGCCCCATCGTTGAAAGAGATGTGGCGGCAAGCCGTGCAAACATCACGGCAAAGGAAGTCGAGAATCTGCCAGTGAGTCAGGTTTCGAGTATTATCGGGCTCGAGGCCGGCGTGCAGGGACTGACGATCCGCGGCGGGGATGCTAGTCAAACCGCATTCATGGCTGACGGCCTTACGATGAGGGATGAACGGAATAACCAGCCATACACGGCGATCAGCCTGCTGGCAGTGCAGGAATTCCAGATTCAGACCGGCGGGTTCAGTGCGGAGTATGGAAACATTCGTTCCGGCGTCATTAACGTAGTCACAAAGGAAGGAAACACGAAGAAGTACACCGTCGGACTCCAGACGCGCGTCTCGCCGCCGACGAAGAAGTACTTCGGCATCGCTCCTAATGACCCGAATTCCTATTGGGTGCGCCCCTTCCTTGATGACGCAGTCGCATGGACAGGGACGAACAACGGAAAGTGGGATCCGTGGATGCAGGAACAGTACGCCGTCTTCGGCGGATGGAACAAAATTTCGCAATCGCTGCTCTCTGACACAGACCCCACCAACGACCTCACACCTGCGGCAGCACAGGAAGTATGGAAGTGGCAGCACAGAAAGAGTTTTAACGTCACCAAGCCCGACTATGACATCGACTTTGGCCTCGGCGGACCTGTTCCCGGGGGCGAATACCTTGGGAACTTGCGATTCTACGCTTCATTCCGGAGCCAGAACAACCAGTTCGCCGTTCCACTTTCACGTGACGGCTATAGCGACTACAGCACAACACTTAAGGTTACATCCGACATTTCCAAAACCATGAAGTTGATGGTTGAGGCAACTGTTGGCAGGAACGAATCGGTCGATATCAATCAGACCGGCGTCTACGGAAGCTTCGGTTCCGCGGCATCTGAAGGCAGCGTCATGAACAGCGTGAGCTATATTGACACTCGCTTGTTCACGACAGACTACTGGGCACCCAACAGTGTCAACCGTCAGATCATCGGCGCAAAATTTACACATGTTATCAGCCCGACAACCTTCTACGAAGTACTGGCCCAGAGATTCGCATCTCAGTACAGCACCAACCCCGGAAGGACGCGCGACACCTCGCGTGTCTACAAGTTTGGGAACAGCTATATGCTTGACGAAGCACCTTTCGGGTTCTTCCCGACACCTGGCGTCACGTCCTTAACAGGCATCGAGGGCATGCGCATGGGGGTCGGCATGAGCAACGCCCGCGACAGCAGCAAACTTGCTACGTATACAATGAAGTTCGACCTTACCAGCCAGCTTGACCGGTATAACGAATTCAAAGGCGGTTTTGAATTCGCCTACACAGATAACGGTGTCAACTATGGCTCCGTTGATATGGTGCTTGCCACCGGCCGATCGCTCTCTAGTTGGCACACCTTTCCCATCAGGATGGAAGTGTATGTGAAAGACAAGCTTGAATTCGAAGGCATGATCATCGATATGGGCGTCCGTGTGGCCATGTCGCACGCCGGCGGAGAATGGTTTGTCTACGATCCCTACACGAATTTCCTCACGGGCCCACGGTCGTTCGGCATCGACACGTTGCTGCAGATGGAGCCGACCAAGTATGTCACCAACGTCATGCCCAGACTGAACGTGGCATTCCCTATCACAGACAATGCAAAACTGTATTTCAACTACGGACATTTCCGCGCGATGCCGACGCCTGAAAACCTTTATTTGATCAGGCATGAAACCGCGACATCGAATATCATCCGCCTTGCGGATCCCAACCTCCCGCTCGAAAAGACCGTTGCGTATGAGTTGGGATTTGAGAACAACATCATGGACATGTTTCTCTTGCGTATTGCTGCCTACTACAAGGACATTAGCAATGAGCGCTACCTCGTGGAGTACATTGGCTACAATAACACGCCAGACTATACAGTTTCGACGCCCAACCTGTACGAAGACGTTCGCGGTTTCGAAATCACCCTCCGGAAGAACCGCGGAAACTGGATTCAAGGATTCGTAAACTACACGTACATGGTAAGCACAAGCGGGCATTTTGGATGGGGGGTCAACTACCAAAACGCCGTTGACCAGAGAAACTACCAGCGTAACAACCCCATTCAAAGCAAGCCAATTCCACAACCGTACGCGCGGGCGAACATCGATCTCTTCACTCCGGAGAATTTCGGGCCGAAATTTGGCGGCATAAATCCTCTCGCGGACTGGCGCCTCAGCATCCTCGGTTCGTACAGTGCCGGCTTCTACTTCACGTATGTTGGCGGCGGATCATTCCCGGGCGTCTCAAACAACCTTCAATGGAAGGACCAGTACGGCCTGGATATTCGCCTGAGCAAGACATTCAACCTGTTTGACCGGGTTAATCTCATGCTTTTCATGGACGTCAGCAATGTCCTGAACCTCAAGCAGTTGACGACCTATGGTGACGTGGATGGAACGGATTTCGACCGTTACCTGAAATCGCTGCATCTGCCGGAAGAAATGAACCAGTTCTACGGACAAATTCCAGGAAGCGATCGTGCGGGCGACTATCGCGCGGAGGGTGTTGCGTATCAGCCGATGGTCTACACGAAGAACCTCACCGAGGTCGGTACGCAGGACAGATACACATCGCCGATCTACTACGAATTCTCGAGCCGGTCATACTATCGCTGGGTGAACAACACGTGGCAGCCGGCGAACCAGTCTGAAGTTGACCAGGTCCTGAAGGACAAAGCTTACATCCACATGCCGACGCAGGACTGGTGGAACTTCCTGAATCCGCGGGATTTCTACTTCGGCTTGAGAATGTCCTTCGACGTTTTCTAGAGATGAGGACGAAAAACCTTGCCACTCCCGCAACTATTATACTGTCAAAAAGAGCGGGATGCCGCAAAGCGGCAGAAGACACGAGGACACAGAGCATCACAAAATGCAATTGAATTGAAATCTTTTTCTTCGTGCCTTGGTGCCTTTGTGGCAAATGCAGTGGAAATTGAAGAAACGCGAAAACTCTTGACGTGCGCATCAGTATAATGAGGATCCTATGAACAAGCTTATGAAACTAACAAAGTGGTGCTTCTTTCTCGTCACGACAAGCGTCCTCCTGGTGGTCACAAGCGATCAGGCTCAGGCCCAGGGACAGGTCAGGTGGATTCAGGTCGGCTCGCTTCACAACTGGTATTCAGAAGAAGGCGGAGAGATTGAGGAAGGAAACGTCCTTGAGCAGCAATATGGCTTGCGCTGGCCGGCATTGGTCAATCGTACCGACGGTCAGGCTGCAAAGGGTTTCTGGATAGGTGCCAAGAATTTCACGGACGAGCAAGGGAACAACTGGGATACCAAGGTCATCCAGGTCGGACCAAGATGGAACGGCAACAATCAATTCTATCCGAATACGTTCGATGTCTACGCCCAGTTCGATCCACCCCGCGTGTACGTCGACGGCGCTCCTTCGTTTTCTAACCCGGAGAATATCAAAGCGGTGAGCGATACGATCAAGGCGGACCGGATGATCTACAACAAGGTGAACACGGGACTCGGCATTACGGAAGAACGCAGGATTTACGCATTCGGCCAACAGTATCATGACAACTACCACATCATGGATTACACTTTCACCAATACGGGAAATCCTGATATTAAGCTCGACAAGAAGACCCTGACGGGAGTGACGTTTTACTGGCAGTTTCGGTATGCGCCTGGAGGACAGGGCCCGGGATATCAGGTGAACAACTCCGCCCGATGGGGAATCAACGCAATGAATGATGCTCGGGGATATTCGCCGGACATTAAGAACACTCTTATCCCCGCCTCTGAGAACGATGTCAGGGTATCGTTCACATGGCTAGGCTTTCATAATGCAGCCAACAAGCCGACGGCAGGGACTTCACCAAACGCAGCAACCTTTGATAATATCGGCGAGCCGGTCTTCAACCCATCGCTGTCACCCTCGGGTTGGCTACAAGCCTCCGATACAAATTGGCGGCTCGGCGGGGCCCAGATCGCAGGGAACGGCCCAATCTATGCCGACAAATCTGCAACAGAGCACGTCGACGATCCCAATCAACCAACGACTACAAGCTTCATAGCCTCAGATGATCCGATCACGTCAAACAGCGACAAGCAGTTCAACAAGGATGTGATGTCACTTCAGTACGCGAAAGGCGTGGAAGGACACGCTCCGCGCCACGCGTGGCTAGTCGACCCCGCGGGAAAGTTCTCAGAGCAGGCTGTGATGGGGAATATCGGAGCCGGCTCTCCTGGTGGCTGGTCCAATGGAATGGGGTACGGCCCCTACACGCTCGCCCCAAATCAGAGCGTGAGGATCGTTTGGGTAGAAGGTGTGAGCGGCTTATCGATTGACGAGTGCGTTAGTGTAGGCTTGCAGTACAAACGTGGGACCATCAATACCAAGGCGAAGAACGACTCAGTCCTGAACGGACGCTTGCGTTTGTTTGAAACGATTCGACGGGCGGTGGCCAACTACAAATCCGGATTCAATATTCCTAAGCCGCCGTTCCCGCCTGCGACATTCAACGTGCGCGGTGGCGGCGATCGCATCGCGCTGACGTGGGACCCCAATCCGAAGGAATCTGCAAATGGATTTGTCGGTTACAGGGTTTATCGGGCAACCGGCCGGATCGACAGCACGTATCGCATGGTCTACCAGTGCGGCGGAACGAAACCAACTGACGCCAACACTAAGTACGATGCGTCCAAGACGTATTTGTTCAACGATGTAACCGCAATTCGGGGCATCTCGTACTACTACTACATTACATCGTTCGGAAACGCATTTACTGGCGACGCGGCCACCCGGACACCCGCTGCTCCCCTTGGACTCGAAAGCAACCTGTTCTATACGCGGACATACGACCCGGCATTCCTCAAACGGCCCGCCGGAACAAGTTCTAATCAGATTCGCATCGCTCCGAATCCATTTATCCTCTCTTCGAGCGAGAATACCCTTCGGTTCCCAAGCGAGCCGGACAAGATTGCATTCTTCAACATCCCGGGCAACTGTGTCATCAGCATCTATACGGAGCTCGGAGAGCTCATTAAGCAGCTGATTCACAATGACGGAACTGGTGATGCCTATTGGAATTCCATCACCTCTGCCAACCAGGTCATCGTCAGCGGCATTTACATCGTTGTCATTGAAAACAAAGACACTGGTGAGAAGACGATCAAGAAGCTCGTCGTCGTCCGATAATAATCACACCACACACTTGATAGGCAGATCTCATGCGTAAGAGCAGAATATACTCTCAGTACCTCATCCTCCTGGCGATGATGGTCACATTGATTCCATCCATGTCGAGGACCCAGGAACGGACCGACGCCAAGCTGGCACAGACAGGATTAAAATTCCTGAGCGTCGGCATAAGTGCACGTCAGGCTGCACTCGGTGATGCATTCACGGCGGCTGACGGCAATTCCGTTTCGATGTTCTACAATCCGGCTGGCATGGCCCGCATCGAAGGTGCTGCGGACATCTCGTTGGGTTCCGTAAACTGGATTGCTGATATCAAGCATTTCCACACGAGCGTCGCCGTCAAAGCGGGGGACCTTGGTGTTTTCGGCCTGTCATTTCAGTACGCTGACTATGGCCCCATTGAAGCCACTATCCTGGCAAACAATACGCAGGGATTCCTGGATATGGGAGTGATCAAGCCCAATGCCTATGCCATTGGACTTGGCTATGCCCGAGCCTTGACGGACAAGTTTTCCGTTGGCGCCAATGTGAAATACGTGCGGCAGGACCTGGGAAACGGGATCACGCAGGCGACCTATGTCGGAACTGCCGGAAACTACACGGACGCGGTGACCGTCGGAAACAAGAATGCCCTCGATGTGATTGCTTTCGATTTCGGCATATTGTACCGTACCGGCTTCAAAAGCCTTACGCTTGGCATGGCTGTCAGGAATTTTGCCCGTGAGGTCACCTACCAGAAAGAAAGCTTCCAGCTGCCGCTGGCGTTCCGGCTCGGAGTCGCCATGAACGTGCTCGACCTGGTGGGCTTCGAGCGCCAGAAACAATCGCTTCTCGTCACCGTCGACGCAGAGCACGCGCGCGATTTCCCGGAGCAGATGAAGGTGGGTTTGGAATACGTCTTCATGGACGCGGTTTCAGCGAGGGTTGGATACGTTGGACCGGCGGACGAGCACAATCTTTCGTACGGTCTTGGTGTGCAGTTCCAGCATCTTGCAGTTGACTACGCGTACACCCCATTTGGGATTTTCACTGAGGTCAACCGATTCTCTGTTCGAATGTGGTTTTAGGTTTGGTTAGTTGGCTAAATAGTCAATTAGTTAATTTGCTGAGCACTCACCAATTAACTATTCACCAATCAACCAATCACTAATTGATCATTCACCAATTAACTTGATATCAATCGGCAATCGTAAATCGACAATCGTAAATTTACTACAGGTATTCCAATGCGTACTTTTGCACGAACAACGACCTTCCTCAGTTTCGCTGCCCTGATCATCCTTTTCGTGAGTGGGTGCGACAACCCAAAGACAGGAAGCATTTATGATCCCAACGTCACGTTCAGGCTGCAGCCGACCATTGCCAGTGTCTCACCGCCCGTCTCCCCCACACCGTTCGCCGGGATGGATACGATGGTGATTACAGGCACGAACTTCTCTTCTGTTCTCGCAGAGGACAACGTCCTCTTCAACTCGACGCAAGCGGCCCTTCTCAAGGCGACAACAACCAAGATCACACTCGTGGCACCGATGTTGCCAGCACCATTTCCCGACAGTATTGCCATCAGGGTCTCCGTGTTTGGGTCGGATATGTTCAGCAACGCGGTTCAGTACAAGCTCAAAGAAGGAGTGGTCACCTTCGGCAAACTGATCACTGGCGAACTGGCATCATCGGTCACGACAGATGCTGCGGGCAACATTTATTCCGGCTACTCCGCGAGCGCAATCGAGGCCGGTATCCTGAAAATCACCCCCGCAGGAGTGCGATCGAGCTATGCACCAGGAACCGCCGGTGTCGCCGCATGGTCAAGCTTCAAAATGGGTCCCGGCGGATACGTCTACGGGGCAAGAAATGTGAGAGCGATCTATCGTTACTCTCCCGGCGGTGGCAGCTCGGCAGTCCTTTGGCAACAAATCATTGGGACGACACTCTCTGATCTTGATTTCGATCAGAGCGGAAATGCATGGGTGGGGGGGAACAATTCCAATGTCTATCGCATTGCCCAGGATAAAACGGTTTCATCGTAT
>JAPLFP010000097.1 GCA_026390585.1 Ignavibacteriales bacterium
GGGTATGTGCCGGCGTCGGGTTCGAGCGACGGCTATGTGATGGGCCTGGTGGATGTGCAGTTTCGCAATATCTTCGGTACCGGAAGGAGGCTCGCGGCTCGATGGTTCCGCGAAAATCAGAGCTCGCAGGAAATCGACCTCCAGTACCGGGAGCCATGGGTGGTTTCCCTGCCCGTCAATGCCGAGCTTGGCTTTTTTCAGCGCAAGCAGGATTCGACATATATCCGGAGCGCTTTTCGGTTTGCTGCAGATCTGATGGCAACAGACCAGCTGAGTCTTGGACTCGTCTTCTCCAGCGAGCACGTAACGCCAACGGAGGGCTTCGGCCAGCAGATGGTCAGCGAAGGTCGTGCAGTGGACGTAGGGTTCGTCGTATCGTACGATTCGCGCAATGATCCTGTGACGCCAACGAGCGGATTTAGTTATCGGACAGAATATGCGACGGGATTCAAAGAGATAACAAGTTCGTTCCTTGAGGGGCAGAACAATCGAAGCGCAACGCAAAGGCTTTCGTTCGATTTTGAATTCGTTGCTTCACCGATTGACAGACAGGTTGTTGCAATGAATCTTTATGCGAGGGATTTCAGAAGCAACGCCGTGGAAATGAGTGATCTGTTCAGGCTCGGCGGGGCAAGTACGCTTCGGGGATATCGTGAAGGTCAGTTTCTGGGATCCCGTATCGCCTGGGCGAATCTCGAATACCGGTCCCTCGCGGGTCAACGCTCCTATGTGTTTGGGTTCGTTGATGCCGGCTATGTGTTGACTCCTGATCGCCCGGAAGTTGGCCTGGTCAGGCAGGAACTGAACAGGGTTGGGTACGGCGCGGGACTTCGCGTCGACACACCGCTCGGTCTCATAGGAGTCAGCCTGGCGTTTGGAAAAGGGGACACATTTGGCACATCGAAACTTCATGTTCGGCTGGCAAATGAATTCTAAAATGTTCCATCCCATTCTTCAACTTGTTCGCCCAGTGAATGTCGTGATCGTTTTCGTCACGATTGTCGTCGCAGGCATCCTTGCCAAGCCTGTCGGCTCGGATGTTGTGTGGATACTTGTGGCAGGATTGTCCGGTGCGCTTATCGCGGCGGGTGGGAATGCTATCAATGACTTGTTCGATGTCAACGTTGATGAAATCAACCGGCCCGACAGGCCATTGCCGCGGGAAACTGTCACTCTCGATCAGGCAAGAGCTCTCTGGAGGTACACCTCCGGAGCTGGATTGGCCCTGAGTGCGCTTCTCGGCATCTGGAATTTCCTCCTAGCCGCCGTGTGGGTTGGCGGACTCTACGTCTACAGTCGGCAGTTGAAGGGAACGGTCCTCATCGGCAATCTGACGGTGGCGTTCATGACTGGCATGGCGTTTCCTTTTGGAGCATTGGTTGTGGGCCGACCGAGCCTTGGATTGTATCCGGGCCTGTTTGCGTTTCTGGCGAATCTTGCCAGGGAAATCCTCAAGGATGTCGAGGATGTCAATGGCGATGCAACGGCCAACATAGAGACTCTGCCAGTCAAACATGGAGCGGGAGCGGGACTCCTTGCTGCCACGATCGTGCTTGGTGTACTGGTCCTTTTCACCGTTGTGCCGGTCATGGCAGGCGTGTACAACTACACGTATCTTCTCTTCGTTCTCCTTGTGGATGTGGGACTAGCCTTTGTTGGCGTCTCCTTCTGGTTTGATGCAACCCTCTCGAATTTGAGGAGGCTAAGCCTTATCTTGAAGGCGTGCATGGTGGGGGGGTTGTTTGCGATCTTCATGGGCTCATGACAATGGAAGACAAAGGTGCCGCACGGAGAGAAAAGAGGCAGATCCCCACGTTGGAATTCGAGGAGGCCTGCTGGGGACAGGGATTTGAACACATTGCGGGTGTCGACGAAGCCGGCCGTGGGCCGCTGGCTGGACCTGTGGTCGCCGCTGCAGTCATCCTGCCAAAAGGACTTTCCCTCGATGGCGTCAACGACTCGAAGAAGCTGAGCGCAAAACAGCGGGAAGCGCTGTTCCACAAAATTCATGAACACGCGCTCAGTGTTGGCGTGGGAATTGTCAGCCATGAAGTGATTGACCGAATCAACATCTATCAGGCATCGATTCTCGCCATGCGAAAGGCGATCGAGAAACTCTCGATCGCACCATCGATCGTGCTCGCTGACGGCAACAGCTTCAAGCACGAAACCTGGCGCTACAAGAACATCATTGATGGAGATGCGAAGTCGGTGACCATTGCCGCAGCATCGGTTATTGCGAAAGTCACGAGAGACAGCCTGATGCGCGAATACCACGAGCAGTTTCCTCTCTATGGATTTGATCGTCACAAGGGTTATGGGACGAAGTTTCACATGGAGGCGTTGCGTCTGTACGGAATGTGTCCCATCCATCGACGGAGCTTCCACATCCACCGCCACGCGGATCTTCAGGAAGAACCAGTGTCGTGATGAACAGGCGATCGAAGGGAAAAGAAGGCGAGAACCTCGCCGCGCAATTCCTGGAGAAGAAAGGCTATTCGATTCTCGAAAGGAACTATCGGTTCGATAGAGGAGAAATTGACCTCGTTGCGAAGGAGGGACAGGAATTGGTGTTTGTCGAAGTGAAGTCCCGGCACTCGCAACAGTATGGAGCGCCGGAAGAATCTGTCACGCCTGCAAAAGAAGCTCAATTGAAAAAAGTAGCTGAAGGGTATCTGTACGAACACAACATCGAAGACCAAAGCTGCAGGTTTGATATCGTCACGATTACCTATCAACGTGGAGCTCCCGTTCTTCGGTTGATTCCTAATGCTTTTCTCGCATAACGAGGCTTTGGTGCGAGTCACAACCTACTAATCTATCACGTCGAACATGAACATCCTCGGCAATGGATCAGGAATCTACACTGACTATTATCAGCTCACCATGGCTCAAGGGTATTTCCTGACCGGGCGTACTGGATCACTCAGTTGCTTCGATTATTTCTTCCGGGAGAATCCATTCAAAGGAGGGTACGTCATCTTCGCGGGCCTCACCGATGCGTTGGAGATGATCGAGGACTTCTCGTTCAATGATGAGATTGTTGACTATCTGAGGGGACTTCAATTCAAAGAGGACTTCCTGCGGTATCTGCGTTCGTTCAAATTTCACGGGACCATCACATCGGCACGCGAGGGAGAAATCGTCTTCCCGCTCGAACCGTTCCTCCGTGTCGAGGGAACCTTGATCGAAGCTCAGGTGGTCGAGACGCTGCTGCTCAACATCATCAATTTTGAATCTCTGATTGCCACCAAAGCCTCGCGGGTGAAGTCTGCCGCAGGCAACAGACGTGTCGTCGACTTTGGGCTCAGACGAGCGCAGGGCCTCGGCGGTATTCACGCCACGAAGGCCGCCATCATTGGTGGCATCGACGCTACGTCCAATGTGTATGCGGCCTATGAGAACGATTTTGAAGTCTCTGGGACGCAGGCGCATTCCTGGGTGCAGAGTTTTGGTGATGAACTTACGGCCTTCCGTGCATACGCTGAGATCTATCCTGACAATTGTATCCTTCTCGTCGATACATACAACACGCTGAGGAGCGGCTTACCGAACGCCATCACCGTTGGCAAGGAGCTCGAACGCCAGGGACACCGCCTTCGTGCAATCAGGCTGGATAGTGGTGATTTGGCCTATCTCAGCAAACACGCAAGGGAAATGCTCGATCAGGCGGGACTGTCCTATGTGAAAATCGCGGTTTCCAACCAGCTGGATGAATATGTCATTCGAAGCTTGCTGGAAGATCAGGAAGCTCCCATCGATATGTTCGGTGTCGGCACAAGGCTTATTACCGGTCAACCGACGGCTGCGTTAGACGGAGTCTACAAGTTGAGCATGTGTGATGGAGAACCCCGACTGAAATTCTCAGAGAACTATACGAAGTTGACGCTTCCGGGGGTAAAGAGCATTTATCGGTACGTGAATAGCGATGGGCAGTTTTGCGGTGACGCAGTGACGTTGAACGGAGAGCCTGCCCCGGAGAACATCATTCACCCATTCTTCCCGGAACAACGGAGTTCCCTCAGGCAGTGTCCCTCTGAAGAAATCATGCGCACGGTTATGGTACAAGGGACTGCCACGATGAAAAGCGCTCCCCGGGAAAGCGCGGCATATGCCCAGGAGCGTCTCACGCACCTTGCCCCTGAGCACAAGCGATTCGAGTTTCCGCATATCTACAAGGTTGGCATTTCGCAGGAACTGTTGAGCCTCCGAGCGAAACTCGTTGAGGGATTTCAGAGACGAAGCATGTAAGTGTGGAGGAAGGTATGAGGGGATTGTTGATTGTCGATGTGCAGATTGATTTTTGCCCCGGCGGAGCACTCGCGGTTCCTGAGGGGGACAAGGTAGTGCCCGTGATCAATCAGCTCATGGGCAAGTTCAATGTTGTCGTTGCATCCAAAGACTGGCACCCCCAAGCGTCCGTGCATTTTAAGCACTGGCCTCCGCACTGCGTCCAGAATAC
>JAPLFP010000241.1 GCA_026390585.1 Ignavibacteriales bacterium
GATTGGCTTCCCGCTATCTTGCATTCCTCGGGTTTGCATTCAATGTTCAGAACAAACGGTTTCGCAATGTCATGGATTATCAGCGCAACTGGTCGGAAGACACAGGTTCGGACGACAGTCATGGCCGAGCGCTTCGGGCGTTGGGAACTGTCCTGAGTCATTCCGCGACACCGTCATTTAATAATATGGCAGGCTGGTTGTTTGAGCAAGCCCTTCCTTCCATCCTTGTGACGACGAGCCCGCGTGCCTGGGCATTTGCTCTTATCGGTATATCTGAGTATGCACAAAAATATTCCGGCGATCGAATGGCGAACCAGGTAAGCGAAGAATTAGCCGGCCGACTTCTGAAATCATATCAAAGCAATCGTTCGGATGACTGGCGCTGGTTTGAAAGAAGGCTTACCTACTGCAATGCGGTGCTGTCGCATGCCCTCCTCATTTGCGGCGGATCAATTCCGAACAGCGCCATGACTGATGCCGGGTTGGAGTCGTTACAGTGGCTGGCCGATTTGCAGTGCGCCACTGAAGGACATTTTGTTCCCATAGGCTCGAATGGATTTTATCAGTTTGGGAAAGAACGCGCCCGCTTCGATCAACAACCGGTCGAAGCACAGGCGATGGTTTCGGCTTGTCTCGAGGCATTCAGAATTACGGGGGACAAACACTGGAACAAAGAAGCCCGTCGGGCATTTGAGTGGTTCCTTGGACGGAACGACTTGAAGCTTCCTTTGTATGATGCAACAACAGGTGGTTGCCGTGACGGTCTCCATCCCGACCGGCCGAATGAGAACCAAGGAGCAGAATCTACTCTCGCATTCCTTCAATCCTTGTTGGAATTGCGATTAGCTGAACAGACATATTCATCTATGGGGGCACTATTAAAACCAACAATCAGCATTCAGAACTCTTTCATCGCAGCAACCTGAACCCGATACTGACCGCCGACCATTGGCCCTATCCGATCAATAGTGTGTTCAATGCTGGTGCTACGCTTCTGCCTGATGGAACAACGTTGCTGCTGTGTCGCGTGGAGGACCGGCGAGGACTTTCTCACCTGTGTGCTGCCCGATCCGCAAACGGAATCGATGGCTGGAAGATTGATCAGAACCCGACCCTTTTGCCCGATCCCGAAAGTTTCCCGGAGGAATTATGGGGCATTGAAGATCCACGCATTACCTTCGTGCCGGAATTGAAGAAATATGCAGTGGTTTACACTGCATATACGCGCGACGGTCCCGGCGTTGCTTTGGCACTCACGGAGAGCTTTCACAGTTTTGAACGCTTCGGTGTGATTATGGCGCCTGAAGACAAAGATGCAGCACTCTTTCCGAGGCGCATCAACGGTAACTGGGCCTTGATTCACCGCCCTGTCAGCGCGCCGAGAGCGCATATGTGGATTTCGTATTCGCCGGATCTGAAAAACTGGGGAGGTCATGCCCTCATGATGGAAGCCCGGAAGGGTGCATGGTGGGATGCAAATAAAATTGGTCTATCCCCCCCGCCCATTGAAACACCCCAGGGATGGTTGGTGATTTACCATGGTGTAAAACAGTCTTGTGCTGGATGCATCTATAGGTTGGGACTTGCACTCTTTGATTTGAACAAGCCTGAGCTGTTACTTCAGCGCGGCGATAATTGGGTCTTCGCTCCGGAAGAACCGTACGAACAACGCGGTGATGTCGGATATGTCGTATTTCCATGCGGATACACGATTGGCAAAGATGACGATGCCGTCAATATCTACTACGGCGCGGCAGATACGAGCATTGCGTTGGCGACCAGCAGTATACGAGAGATGCTTGAGTGGCTTGAACAGCATAGCAAATAGAACAATGATCATAAATCAATTTGCACTGAATGAGATTACGAAGGACATGACACGTTTAGAAACGCTGCGGAAAAAGACACTCTCAAGATTATTCTCTCGAATGAGCAAGAGAAACGACAAGCTGTTGCGAGATGCCATTTCCAAGGAAGAGGTGACAAGATGACACAGAGAAGAGGTGACAAGATGACACAGAAGGCAGTTACAACAATTGAAGAGAAGATTCGCAAAGACGGTTCTCTTTCAGAAGAGAGAAAAGTCGCTCTTCTCAAGTTGGTTGCTACGATGAAGCCCGAAATGAAGAAATCCCACAAACTTCAGCAAAATACGAAGGGCATGATCCGGTCCAGTGAACACTCAACGCATAAAACGATGCGGTAGGAGAAAAAACACAAAGACTCAAAGAGTGCGGAGGTGACGGTATCGTTGCTTCGAGGCAAGGTTTGGATGCGTCACATCCGTTGATTGACAATTCGAATGACAACGCCATTGTGTTAGCGAACATGGATGTTCATAATAATGATGATGTGAGTGCGTGAAAGAAAATCAGGCAGTAGTTGGCGAATATAAAAATGAGATCGACGCTGCGATTGCAGAAGTGAGCCAATGAGATCCAATGCGACCTATCTATTTGAAGAATTCTCGAATCTTTTCTTGATAGTCCCTTATATTGAGTAGGAACGAAACCTAACGATACTTTGTAGAGGACCCATCATGCCCACAACTTCCCTCACTGAACTCGCCGAGCGTCTCCGAATTGCGCGAAAGGCTGCAGGGCTGTCACAGGAGGAAGTGGCATCGAGGAGCGGTATGCTTCAGCCAACCGTTTCTGCGATCGAAGCCGGTAAACGCAATGTCGATAGTCTCGAGCTTGCGAAGTTCGCTGAGTTGTACAACAAGCCTCTTCACTACTTCCTCGATTCAAGCTTCAGCGATGAAAGCGAAACCTTCTCTCCGCTGTTAAAGTCGCAAGAAATCCTCGATTCTGACCGAGCCGTGCTGGACGATTTCAGGGTTTTCTGTCAAGACTACGCGGAGCTTGAGCAACACGTCGCTGGAAAAGTGAATGTGGTGCGTGTGTTCGAAGACCTTGTTGTCCCCAAAACGAGAAGAGATGCAATTGAGCAAGGGGTCCAATATGCCTCAGCTCTTCGGAATATTTTCGGCTTAGGCATTGAACCAACGTACGACGTACGCCTTTTCCTTGACACGATTGGAATAAAGGCCATCAAGCGGAAACTCAGTACACCAAATGTGACCGGTGTTTACGTCTACAGCCCTGACTATGGCCATTGCCTGCTGGTGAACCGATCAGGGAATCGCCAGCTTGATCGCTTCAGCCTTGCACACACATTTTGTCACGCGTTGCTGGATTGGCCCATGATGGATGCGAAAAGCAATTTTGTTGTTTGCAGTAATTGGCTCAACGACACATTGGTCGAATACCGGGCGAGCGTGTTCGCAGTGAATTTTCTTATGCCTCACGAAGCAGTTGAGAAACTGTGGCTACAAATGCGCACTCAAGCTCAACCGAGCGTGTTTGATACGATCGCAATCGCGCGATATTTTGGTGTTGACTACGAATCGACTCTTCATCGGTTCGTGCTGATGAACCTGATTTCCGAAAAAGAACGCACATCTCTACAGGTCGAATTATCTCAGTCTGCTCTGGAAATTGACGAGCTACTCGGCTACAAAGCAAGCGAAGTGCGCGTCAGCGGTGAGGAACTCTATCCGGATCGGTACATCAAACTTGGGTTTGAGGCTTTTGAGCAGGGGAAGATCTCGGTTGGCAGGCTGGCGAAGTTCCTGGGGAAAAACATCTACGAAACAAATTTGCTGATCCAGAGATTGAAGCTGCGATCCCTCAATTCCCAAGTAGGTAACTTATAGCCTCTAATCTACAGTTGCCTCTTGATCCTGCCGGCTAACCATCTGCATCAAGTAATCTTGTATTCATACACGGCTGCTTCAAAGGAAGCGAGCCCCGCTCGGAGGAGGAGCGGGATGCTCGTTTCCAACGGTAGTCTCGATGATGAAGCACAGCATTTATGATTGGAGTCGGCACTGGTTGGATTCCCCGGAATCGACGATCCAATCGTCTTGATCTCCACGGCCAACGACACAACAATGGGTTTCGTCGTTAGTGGAGATCATCGAGTCGCACACCGTATCCACCGTCGTCATTTTCATAACGCTGATGCAGAAGGCGCTCTACCGTATCGAGTTGAGTTTTTGTGGCTATGAGTGATTTCTCAGCGCGCGAGAAATCACTCGTTACGAACGCTCCCAGCGCGATGTCGAACCTCTCACGCGCTGCGGAGAGAGCTTTTTTGCAGTGCGAAAGACGAGAGGGTGACAGTTTCGCTTTCTCGTTTCCAAACGATTCCCGAAGTTGTTGCATTCTCGTGGAGCATCGTTCAAGCTGGGTGCTGGTTGATTCCTTCGTGGGGTTCATGCGATCAACCATCTTCCGTTTGAGATGTTGCGCTTGTTGCTCAGCTTCTTTGGCAAAAGAATGAGCGTCGGGGAGTTGGTTTCTCAAGACGTGAAACAACGCCGTCGCGTAGAGAATCTCCGCTTTGCGATAGTCAGACCACTCGGACTGTTCCGCTCCTTCCCTTGCCGCCTCGTTCAGTGACGAGCGTGCTTTCTCGAGTAGTTGAATAATCAGCTCCGGCGGAGGTATTCTTATCTCTTGCATGTTGTTAGCGTTCATGAACAAGACCTGGATTCTCTTCTCAATGTGTTCAATGGTTGAACACTGTCAGCGTGGCGTATTGGTCTTTCCTTTCTTTTCCTTTCTCATCTTTGATGGGACAGCTGTAGCTGATGGGGAGGGAGGTGTTACTGGTTTTACTGCCGTTCCCGCGGCCGGCGTGCTTGGCGTTGATACCGGAGTAGCAGATTGCTTTTCTCGTGCCTTTTGAAGTGCAGCTTCAGCACGTTCCTTTGCCCTCGTAGCGAATGATCGCGCTTCAAATTCATTGTGTTTGCCAAACTGGTCAAGCGCAGTTTGCAGCGCGGATTCCGCTTGAGCAAGCTCTTCTTGAGCGTAGGGCGCTACGTTTATTTTCTTCGCTTCAGCGATTGCCGCTTTGGCAGCGTCGATTGTTCCTTGTGGCATGTGCGATTCTCCTTACGATGTTTGTTTATTCACAGATTGGTACACAAAAAAGATTGTTAGTTAGAGTTTCTGAAAGTCGCCGCGCGAACAGGTGATAATTCTCGTCACCCCCTTTCTCGCTTGACTTCTGATGCGCAGGGTGCCGAAGGTTTGTTCGGCGACATTTGTGTCATTACGGCGAATGCCTGCCACGGAGCATCACGTTGCTGATCTTGCCGATGGCGGGCACACTGAAGGCTCAGCTCGGGCGTCTCCAGAGGTCCGATGTCTGCACACTTCCCTGCACCCGTTTGTGCCCTTTGAATCGAGCCATCTGGCTGAGTGCGCATGCAACATGATTGAGCCCTTCATCTCCTGGGCTTGGTTTTGATGAAAAGTTGCCGGAGTTGTCGAAGATTCTGGGTGGCCAAGCCGATTTTCAGCACGGCGCCTTCAACATTCGCACACAGAAGCAGCACCCTCGCTTGCTGTAGATAGATGCGAGTGTCGCACGCGAGGAACCTTGTTGATTCCGGACCATCTTCGCTCACAGGCTTCACCAGCATCTCGAACTCTTGCTGCAATTCAGCAAGTTGCGAAAACGCTTCGCTTACAGAATGCGGCGTTTCTCGTTTGTCAAGACCAGTGGATGTCGCTCCAACCATAACGCTGTTCCTCGTATGGATATTCATACATGCTACCTCCGCAAAAAAATCGAATTAACGCGGTCGCACAAAAAGCTTTCGATCGATTCCTGCTCCAATTGATACGGATAGATACGGATGATGGAGACTCGATGATCGGCAGGCAACGAACGCGCAGCGATTCGCGTGTTGACCGCGCCCCACTTCCAGAGGCTCGCGTCGATGATGACGATAGTGGTCTCGTTTTCCAGCGCCACATCCAATGCTTCCCGCAAATCATCGCAGAGCTCGACGCGATGATGATCCGAGAGCAGCCGTGCGATGGCAAGCTGGAAGTCTTCATCCGGGCTCACGACGCAAAGAACGTCGCTCTCAACGAATTTGTCCGATGCCGAACTTAGCTGTTCCAATGCTTTCCTCGCGGCTTTGGCGTTCAGATCTTATGCATTTGTACTATCTCTTCCACACTGAAACTGTTTAATGTTTTGTCTTCCAGCGGTTCATGACCTTGGACACAGAAATGTCCATTGCGACTGCCAGCTTGATGTATGTGAGAAGAGTCTCTGCCCAATTGAAATGCTCTCTTGCAGTTTCCCACTTTTTTGCCTCTGCTGCTTCTGCTGCGCGGGCCAAGGCATCATTGACAGAATTAAGATAATATCGGAATTCGACGTAGATTTCGGCAGGCATTTTGCCTTTTTTCTTTTCTACGTCCATCAAGAGATTCCCGGAAGATTCGTACAAGTCTTGTTGCGACTGATGGAAGTGCTCCTCGAATGCTCTTGGCTTGGTGTTTGCATTTCTCAATGCAGTTGTCATTTCATTTGCCCAATCAGATAGATTTGTTTCATTGCATTGATCGACGGCCTCTTGTTATCGTTGCGGCGGTGCCACTTATGATGGACAAGCCTTGGAGTTTTGCACCACGAGGATTCGACACTGGTCCTACATTGCTCGCTTGTCTCGTAGTATGCCGCAAAAACAACTTCTGTCAAAGACTCGCCTCGATCCGACGGATGACCTGTTGGGTCTCGTTGAGTAGTTGATTGGTCTCTGCCGTATTGCCACCCACTAGGAATCCGCGTGCTTGCTGCAGCAGAGAATTGCCCTCATAGAGCTTCGTCTTGAACCATTGCTCGCGTCCGTCGTCCGTTGTGCTCTTAGCGCTTTCACGACACCTTTTCCTCAGGGCTGTCAGTTGTTCCTGCACCTGGCCGATGAGTCGAGCGGAGACGCGTTGCTCCTCAAATGATGAAACGGAGGATGGACCACTTCTATGAATATCCGGTTGTGGTCTGTGGGGCTGAGCAGTGGTCGCGTCTGAAAATGCGTGATCTTTCAGCTGTGGATCAAATTGGTTCTTCTGTGCCATCGTTCCTGGTATCCTCATGCGTTGTGTATTCGATCACGGGTTTAAGATTCTTTCGCAACAAGCTTGCTGCGATTTTCTCATCGACTGAAAGAAGATTCGATTCGCCCTGAGTAATTCGCAATCGCGCTTCTTCCTCGCGTCCTTCCCCCAATGCCTGCTCTGCACGATGTATTTTCTCGACGATTTCATCAAACTCTCTCTTGAGGTTGGCTGCGAGGGGGTATGGCATATCTTTCTTGCGTATGGCAAACTCATAGTAAACCGACAGGTAGTGCTTCTTCAGGTGGATGAGTGCCCGTCGAGACTCGCCGGAGATTTCGCTATGAGCTGTAAGGGGTTTCATATCCATAATGGCGGGCCCAATTTTCCACTGGATTTACGTGATACAGAAGGTTTCGCAAGGAATTGCATTTACGATGTCTGCAATTCAAGCGGGCGAAGCCTCTCTGGGCCTCGTCGAGGAAGCATGCTTCAGCTGGCTCCTTAACTCCTCGGCATCTTTCCGCAGTAATGAAATGAAATGTTCAGCAGATGGCCGATCGCCTCTAATGAGGTAGATCCTTGCATCACGACTCGCTTGATCAATTTCACGTCTTGTGTGAGGGCTTACTTGCACACCGGCAATGGTTGCCGACATTAGAAGCGAATCGATAGTGATCCGGATCGTTTTGTACTCTTGGGATTGATTGTCCAAGAACTCAGTTCCTTTCTTGACGCAACTCGCTGACGTTTTCCGTGTAGAATTCCCTTGATCCTGTGTTTGCCTCGTTGATGGATCCATTGTGAGCCTCACCATATACTCAAATTGCGTTTGTCTCAGCTGAGTTGCCGGCTTCAGACAATTGAATGCATGAAACCAGCCGCTCAATCTCGTTCACCCGCTTCACGAACCAGTGGTCGAAGGATTCCGGAACGGGTCTCCACTTCACTCTGATGGTTGGTTCCAATGATGGCTGATCGTGCAGAGTCGATTCCAAGCATTCTGTCATAGCGCTCGCATATCCCAGATGCGCTCTCGCGGTAGAATAGTCATCGTCATTGAGAGATGCGAAAGCGGTCTGCAGATCTTTCACCGCCTCATGCATTTGATCTATGCATTTATCAATACATTCCAACGGATGCTTATCCGGATGGAACAGCCTCTTCGCGATCTGGCCCAAACTGATTAGCGTGGATTGCAACTGATGCTGGAGGTCGTCGCGGGAATTTGATTTGGCAATTTCCGCGATGGTGAGTGCGTTGGCAGCTCTCGTACGTGCGAGGTTTGCGAGAATTCTTGCTTCAGCGAACCGACGGTGTTGGAATTCGTCATGAGCGGAGTGAAGGAAAATGCTCGCCTCCTGGAAGAGGTGCGAAGCAAAAAGCGGTGCTCTTGCCTGTCGAGCCGCGTCACATTGTGCCTCGGCATCAATGAGGTACATTTGAGCCGCCCTCGCGGGGCGAACGAGTTCCCGAAATCGTTTCAATAAGTTCGTTCGGAACTTCCACGAGAAGGGGATCATACGTTGATCCTTCGCTTCTGACGGTTGCGAAACGTTGTTCCTAGCGGTGATTCATAGCTTAGTTGGCGCAGGATGGGGCGCAAGAGTTCGCTAATCTCCATGAGTTGAGACTCGGCACTTAGCAGGAGGGTGTTGACGCGTTCGAAATCTGAGCGATCGAGTGCATGGCGTGTTTGGGCTAATGTGGTTTCGAGGTTCCTTATTCGCTGGGTCAGGGTCAGGAAGGTAGAAGAGTTTACTTTCCTCTCGATCTGGAGCATCAAGTGTTTCGTCTCCGAAAGTGACCGGTAAAGGGAGGCGATCTCTAGGCCGTAGTGTGTCTTTCGGTTCGCGCGTTCATCTCGTGCCAGTGCGACGAGCGCAGACGCTGTTGCTCTTGCTTTTTCAGTGATATCCTTCGCTTCGGGGGAATCTGTGCTGTTTAGCTGTTTTGCATGAAGAAGGAGGCGCTCGACCTCTTCAGTCCGATCGGTGGCATACTGGGCTGCTCCTTCCAACAGAGCTTGTTTAAATGCTTCTTGTGCTTCTCGCAGTATTTGGTTTGACATAAAATGTTGCCTCACGTAGCGTACGTATGAAAAGTCCCGCGCTTGTTGAGCGGTTAGTTGAAAATCATGTCGGCCAGCCGACCTCCGACGCACGGTTATGGGCCCGATCGACATGGGTTCATCAGTACTTTCTAACTGCCCGGACGAATGGGACGTTTCCTGTTAAACAGGGCCAGCAATGCCAGTCCTGCGGCGGCGAATGCAAGGGTAAACGCTGCAATCTTTTTAAATGTGTTTGTGCTCATACTCGAACCATGGACGGATGTTTGTTACAGATCGCGAGTCATCTCTGGCGCCCGGCAAGAAAACTCACAGGGACGGCTGTTCGATGATTCGTCGTGCTATTTGTGGCTTTCGTTCCGGGTTTTGTTGTTCTTGCTGGAGCGAGAGCTGGAGAACGCGAAATCTGGATTCTGTGTTGCCACGGCCCATGCATAAAGATGCCATTGCGTGCTGTGCCCAGATAGATGTTGCCTGTTGCATCTACCGCAAGCGAAAGTGCAACATTCTTGCCAAGTACTGAAGTGTCGAGCGTATCCCACGTCTCGCCTCCGTCGCGCGACTCATAAAGCTGATGCAGATGAGCGAGGACGAACAAATGTTTATCATCTTTGGGATCTATGGCGAGTGCATAAGCGTCGCTGAAACGCCATTTAAGCACCACGCTCTTCAGGCCGTCGAAGCTCTTATACAAACTTGCTACACCTCGGGCTGTGGAAAGAACATACAATGTTCGCGAATGGTCGGGCGCAAAGGTCAGATCGAGGTAACCGAAATGAGAGTCACGGAATGCGGTTGATCGCCACGTCAATCCACCGTTCGTCGTCTTTGTCAGCGTCGATGATCCATCATGATCAAGGACCAAATAGACAACATCGGCATTGAGTGGGTCCACCTTGACATCGCAAAGCGAGGTGGTGTTGGTTTGTTCGGACCAACCTCGAACGGGAATCCAGGTCTCGCCTGCGTCGGTCGATTTGAGCAATTGGTCAGGTTTATCCTCGGAGTGGCCTTTGTCTTCTGCAGCTGCATAGATTGTGCCTGGTCGGGAGCGGCAATTCTCTACTGAAAAGAATCTACGATCGTATGATAGTCCCTCGGCTTGCGACCACCGTGGAGCATTACCAAAGGAGAATTTGATAGATTCTGTGCTTGTCATGGCGATAGCTAGTACGCCGCTCTGGGTATGTAGCAGGAACCAGTCTGTTTCATCCGAGGATAACGGGATAGCGAGCGCCCTCCAATTTTGCGCATCGGCAGACACAAGAACCCTATCTGGCGTCTGCGCATAAATGATTGTTGTACCAGAGCCGGATTCCTGATGGATGGAGCTGAGTTTCTCGACCGCTAGTCGGGTGACGGTGGTATTTGGGGGCCCAATCGATTTCCACTCGTTCTCTTGACCCCGTGCGAGTTGATGCAGAAAAGTCCCAAGGAGCACTCCACTGAAACACGTGAAAGGCGCAAGCACGATGTAAAGGATAATTCGGGTGGTTTTGCTGAGAAGCTTGTGTTCGGATTTGAGTCTTTTGTGAGAAGGACCGCAGAGCGGTGCCCCGGAATTTCTGTGTGAGGAGTCGGAGGGAAAATCAATAGCCCTTTGCTCGTCAGGATGAGGAGAATCACAAGTCATCGATGCTCCCATGATGTATTCTGAACTGTCTAAAATATAATTTATTCTTATATTTTTGGCAAATGAATTGTTCTTAATTATATGTTTTATTGATAATACGGCCCGCTCGTAGTGTTGTTTTTTCAGCAGCTAGGGGGATTATGTCATGACGGACAAAATGGCAGGGCGACTTCTTGGCAGCGATCGAAACCTCACGGATTAGCCAATCTTACAACTGTGGGCATGATGGATCCCTGCGAGAGGTGTCCCTCTTCAAAAGTCCATCCGAGCCATGACTGGCTCATGAATCATCCAATCCGGGACGCGGTTTGAGAGATTGAGAGTGGTTGGTAGGAAGAAATCTCTGACGGGGATAGACCTGCTGGAGGGAGATCTTGCGAGAAGGGCAGAATGTTCGCCAAAGAGGATGTGGATCATCGTCGACCTATTTGGGCAAGAGTTCAACAACAAGTTACTGAACGACTCTTAAGCAGCTCTTCTGAAATAGAAATGATGCTGGCCGTTTGCTACTGACACGCCACCAATCTCCCCGTCAGCCTGGACTTCTCTCGGTTCAGGTGAGTCTTTGTCCACCCCCAAGTGGGTCCGTTGAGTACTGTAATAGTGGACGTACCTTCTCAGAGAATTCCGTAAAAGACTTTCACTCAGAATGATCAAGTGATCAAGACATTCCCTCCGGATACCTCCAATCACTCGCTCAACATACCCATTCTGCCACGGTGATCGATATGCGGTCAAGATCGGTCGAATGCCAAGGGCAGAAGCACTTTTGGTGAAAGCTTCACCGAATATCTCATCGCGATCCCAAATCAGGAATTTCGGTATTTCCTCGTCGTAGAACGGACTTCTTGATTGTTGGGAGGCCCATTCAGAAGTGGGATAATCGGTCACGTTGACGTGAATGATCTTTCTTCTGTCATGTGAAAGGAAGACCAATACGTACAATAGTCGAAAAGTGATGGTCGGAACAACCAAGAAGTCTATTGAAATGATTTCCGCCGAGTGATTCTTGAGAAATGTCTTCCAGTGTTGACCGGTTGTTCTCTTGGGTTTCTTGGGTAAGTATTGCAGCACGGTGGATTCTGAAATGTCAAATCCAAGCTTCAGCAACTCGCCATGAATTCGAGGGGCACCCCAGAGAGGGTTTTCATTCGCAATCTGTTTGATCAGATTGATTTGCTCCTGCGGAATCTTTGGTCTGCCGCGTTCTGATCTGCTCTTCCATCTCCAATACAGTCGGAAGCCTTGTCGATGCCATCGGATAACAGTTTCCGGCTTAATGATCAGCAGGGTTTCCTTCCAGGAGCCGAAGATATCGGTCAGGATGTTGAAGAATAGTCGGTCTGAATGTTTGAAGCGAGGTTTGGGTGATGTGCGAGTCAGTATTTCCAGCTGCTTTCTCAAAGACACGATTTCCAGCTGGAGTTGAATTCTTGACTTGAAGTATCCGCAAGAG
>JAPLFP010000261.1 GCA_026390585.1 Ignavibacteriales bacterium
ATGATCTTTTCGTCGATTCAGGATTTCCCCCTCCCATCCCCCCTTCAGGGTTGCCGGCAGAATTTGCTCGACGACGCTTGGCGGGTTGCTGGCGGAACGAACCAACGAGATCGATTTGCCGACGATTTCCTCCGGTGAGTAGCCATAGATCTTCGAAAAGGCGTCATTGACAAATAGAACATTGTCTTCAAGATCCGTAATACTCACGCAATCGCGTATACTCCTCAACGCCTGGGCAAGCATGAAGATTTCACGGGCAGCGTCTCTTCGCTTCGTGAAATCTTCGACGATAGCAATGCCTCCCTTGACCTGGCCATGCTCATCGAAGAGAGGAGCAGTTCTCATCAGCGCCCAAACGCGCGCAGAGCCGGTCGTGGGTTCGTACGGACCTTCATAGAATCCCTCACGACCCTGAAGTGCTTCGTTTATCGCCGGAAGGATCCGCTGGTCTTTGATCGTGTTCATGTCCAGGACCGACAAACGCTCGCGGCTGGACTGCAACAATGACACAAGTTGGTCGTTGAAATCGGTTATGCGGAGGGAGTGATCATAATGGAAGACTCCGACAGGGGATTGGTAGAATAACAACCGGTAGCGTTCCTCACTGGCACGAAGAGCCCCTTCTGTCCGTTTTCGCGCAGAGATATCCCGGAACGTTCCTTCGATTGAAGTCGGTTTTCCGCTTGCGTCTTTGAGGAGACGGGCGTTGATGGAAGTCTCGACGACTTTTCCCCACTTGTCCTTGAGTTGAATTTCGTAGTCCGAGACCTCGCCGTTGATAGAGACCGCTTCCAGAAACGTACCCCGATCAGCCGGATTGGCGTACAGATCAACCACGGACTTACCGATCAACTCTTCGCGGGTGTATCCCGAATACCGAAGGACCGACGGGCTGACATCAATGATCTTCCCCGCGATGTCGACTTGGTAGAAGATATCCTGGAGGTTTTCGAAGATCTTCCGGTACTTCAATTCACGTTCGCGGAGCTCGGCCTGGACGCGCTCATGCTGTTCAACGGCCGCCTTGAGCTCTGTGATTTGCCTCCGCAGAACTTCCAGTTCCTGCAACGGTTCCCCCTTTGTTCGATCACTCTGTTTCATTCTCACTCCAGACCATCTCCATTCAATTCCACTTCGGTTTCAGTAGAGAAGGAGTTTCCTAGCTGTGTCGTATGGACATGATGTCTCCATCGCTCACGATGTATTCTTTTCCCTCAAGCCTCCAGTGTCCCGACTCCTTGGCTTTCGCGAAGGAGCCGCCCTGGGCGATGAAATGATCGTAGTGAACAACTTCTGCACGGATGAATTTGGTGACGAAATCCGAGTGAATGACGCCGGCTGCTTCCTGCGCGGTCATCCCCTTCTTCATCGTCCAGGCTCTGCACTCGTCCTCACCCACAGTGAAAAACGATTGAAGCCCCATGAGTGCGTATGATTCCCTGATCAGGGTTCCGAGCGCCGACTCCTTGATGCCATACTCCTCCATGAAGACCTTGGCCTCCTCGTCAGGAAGTTCCGACATTTCCATCTCAATCTTGCCAAAGAAAGAAACGATCTTAGTTTGTTTGCCCGCTTTTTTCTCTGCCACTTGTTTGACGATTCCAGAGGCCTCCGCGCGCTGAGACTCGTCAAAGTTCAGCGCAATCAACATCGGCTTGACCGTCAGAAGCTGGTACGTCCGGAGAATGCCCATCTCCTCTTTGGAGAAATCCACTTCCCTCAATGGCTTCTCGCTCTCCAAAGCCTTGTGGCATTTTTCGAGCACCGGCAGCTCACGCTTCAGGTTTTCATCACCGCCGCTTTTCAACAGTTGCTTCTTGATCCGGTCGACGCGCGTTTCCACCAGTGCGAGGTCTGACAGGATGAATTCCGTTTCGAATGCCACGATGTCTCTCAATGCGTCGATCGAGCCGTCGGGATGGGGGACAACATCATTGGCGAACAGGCGAACCACCTGTACGAGGGCGTCATTCGTCTTGACGTTTCCGAGGAAATTGGTGGTGAATTGAGTCGATCCAGATTCTCCTTTCTTCAGGCCGACCACGTCGACAAAATCAATTGTCGCGTAGACCGTGCTCTTGGGAGAGAAAATCTTGGAACACTTGTCGAGACGCGCATCGGGGACTTTCACAATGGCGTGATGCGCCTCTGATTTCGAGAGGATCGAAGGGTCAAGGTGTGTCTTCGTAATGGTTTGAAAAAGCGTTGATTTGCCACAGAATGGGAGTCCGACTATTCCAATTTGCATATTTTCGCTTTCAGTTTTGAGTTCGTATTTGAAACAATATACAACATAATGTTCTTTTCTCCCCTCTCGAAAGGACAAATCCTAGGGGAGTGCTGTGGACCCTGGCGGATCTTCTGATACCCACAAAATATCCTTATATTCGAAGCGAGCATTCACCGTTTGCTCAGGATAAACCCCAATAACAGAATCCCAAAAATATTTATGAACCGTACAATCTTCGTTGGAATGGCCTCATTTGGGATGTCGGGGAGAGTTTTCCACGGACCTCTTCTCAAACATCGCGCGAACTTTGCGATCAAGCGGATTGTGGAACGAAGCAAGGACACCGCGCGGGCAGACTATCCCAACGCAATCATTTCCCGCTCATTCGAGGATCTGTTGGGGGACGATGAGATCGAACTGATCGTCGTCAATACTCCCAACCAGACACATTTTGAATTCGCCAAGAACGCACTCCAGGCAGGAAAGCACGTTGTCGTCGAGAAACCGTTCACACAGACGGTTGCCCACGGGGAGGAACTCATTGCCATTGCGCGAGAGAAGGGATTGATGCTGACCGTTTTCCAGAACCGGCGTTGGGATGGGGATTTCCTGACTGTGCAGGAGATCGTCAAGAAGAAGATGCTTGGCCGACTCGTTGACTTCGAGTCACATTTCGACCGCTACAGATACGGTATCCAACCGGACACCTGGAAAGAGCGGGAGGATGCGGGAGCCGGACTCGTCTACAACCTTGGTTCGCATATGATCGACCAGGCCCTTGTCCTTTTCGGGATACCGGAAGCGGTCACCGCGCACATTCGAATTGTTCGAACCCGCAGTGAAGTCGACGATTGGTACGACATCAAACTCCACTACCACGATCTCACCGTCTGCACAAAAAGCAGTTACCTCGTGAAGGAGTTGGGTCCCCGCTACATCCTGCACGGGACGCTTGGGTCCTTTGTCAAGCACGGCCTTGATCCCCAGGAGGATGCATTGAACCAAGGCCAGGCACCTGGCGGCTCCGATTGGGGAAAGGAATCACAGGAATGGTGGGGTCTGCTGAACACCGAGATCAATGGCACACAGAGAAGAGTCATCGTCGAAACCAAACCAGGAAACTACAGTGCGTTCTACGACGATGTTTACGATTGCATCGTTCATCATACCCATCCGCCTGTGAAGGCGGAGGAAGCGTTGAACGTTATCAGGATTATTGAAGCAGCAAAGAGAAGCAACGAGGAGCGACGCACGGTGCCGATTGGGTAACGCATCAGAGACAAATTCTAAGCACTAAATTCGAAACCTCAAA
>JAPLFP010000226.1 GCA_026390585.1 Ignavibacteriales bacterium
AGGGCACACGCGATAAGGACGATGGATACTCAGCGTTCGAAGCTACCAATCTCGACTTGAATGAGTATCTGAACTCCAAAGGAGTCACGGAACTCTATGTGACCGGTCTGGCAACTGATTACTGCGTCAAAGCCTCCGCAATCGATGCTGCGAAGAAGGGATTCAGGACTTTCGTTGTGACCGACGCCGTGTCTGCCGTGAATGTAAAACCGGATGACGGACAACTATCTCTTCAACTCATGAAGGCCGCCGGCGTCACCCTCGTCGATTCTTCTCAAGTCTGATGAGTGACAAACATTAGTCGGATGTTGAATGTCTCTCAAAAATCGCTTATCCTCGAAACAACAGTGATTGGTTAATTGGTGATTTTTGATTCAGGTGTCCTCTCTCTAATCTCGTTCTACGAAACAACACATGAATGCTCTCTATCTCCTGCTCATTGCCATTTGCGTGATGGTTATTGCCTATCGTTACTACAGCGCATTCATCGCAGCAAAGGTCATAGCTCTGGATGATTCCCGTATTACGCCGGCTCATGAATTCAGCGACGGCCACAATTTTCATCCGACGAACAAGTGGGTGCTATTCGGCCACCACTTTGCCGCCATTGCAGGCGCCGGACCGCTCATTGGACCCGTCCTCGCCGCACAGTTCGGCTATCTGCCTGGCTTTCTCTGGCTGGTCATCGGCGTCGTCTTCGCAGGCGCAGTCCATGACTTCGTCATTCTTGGGGCGTCGATCAGGCGAAAAGGAAGGTCGCTAGCAAATATTGCACGGTTCGAGGTCAGTCCGCTTGCAGGACTCATCGGATCGATAGCGATCCTCATTATTGTGGTCATTGCATTGTCGGGACTGGGTCTTGCCGTCGTCAACGCCCTCCGCGAGAGTTCGTGGGGGACGTTCACCATTGCGATGACGATCCCCATTGCACTGTTCGTCGGATTATGGATGAACAAGATTCGTCCGGGCAAGATTGCGGAAGCAAGCATTATTGGTGTCGTTGGCGTAATAGCGAGTGTGATTTTCGGGAGCATGATTCCGGGCTCTTTCCTCGCTCCGTATTTCACTCTCTCGCGTGAAGGGATCATCATTGCGATGGCCATCTACGGGTTCGTCGCATCGGTTCTCCCCGTTTGGTTGCTCCTCGCACCACGGGACTATCTCAGTTCGTACATGAAACTTGGGACTGTGGCTGCTCTCATTATCGGAGTGTTTATTGTTGCACCGCAGCTCAAGATGGACGCCGTGACACAATACATCCACGGAGGTGGGCCGATCATCCCCGGCAAGGTGTACCCTTTCATGTTTATCACGATCGCCTGCGGCGCCATTTCCGGTTTTCATTCGCTCGTGTCATCCGGGACAACGCCCAAAATGCTGAACAAGGAATCCGACGCGAGAATGATCGGGTATGGTTCGATGTTGCTGGAAGGGTTGGTCGGCATCGTCGCATTGATCGCCGCCTGCTCGCTCTATCCCGGTGATTACTATGCAATCAACCTTTCACCCGCGAAGTTTCAGGCGCTTGGTCTCTCCACCGTCAATCTGAATGAGTTGCAGGCAGAAGTCGGAGAAATCGTTGCAGGGCGTCCCGGCGGTGCCGTCTCTCTTGCCGTAGGATTTGCTCAGATATTCTCTGCTGTGCCAGGGATGCGCGGCCTGATGGGGTTCTGGTATCACTTCGCCATCATGTTTGAGGCCCTTTTCATTCTTACGACGATCGACGCTGGGACGAGGATCGCCAGGTTTCTCGTGCAGGAGTTTGTTGGAAGAGCGTGGAAGCCGTTCGAAAGAACAAATTGGCTGCCGGGAGCATACATATCGACAGCACTTGTAGTGTTTGCCTGGGCATATTTCATCTGGGCTGGAAGCATCAGTACGATCTGGCCGATGTTCGGTACGGCGAACCAATTGCTGGCAGGAGTTGCGCTTGCCGTCGCGACATCTGCCATCATCAATGCAGGCAAAGTGCGCTACGTGTGGGTGACGATGATCCCGATGTTCTTTGTTTCGATCACCACGCTGGTCGCAGGGTACTTCAACGTGGTGGACAACTACCTGCCGCTCATCGCGAATCCTGAGACGGCAACCCAAGGGTACGTCAACAGCATCCTGACAGTAATCATCATGGCGTGTGCGATTGTCATTATGATTGAGTCATTCAGACGATGGTATGCGGTTCTCGTGAAGAAGCAAGATTTCCATGATCTGGAATTGAGTTTTGCGACTGAGAAGGAGAGAAGCTTGCCGGGTGGAGGGTGTTGCTAGTGCCGCTTCCAAAAAGTATTATTGTGTTTGGAAATGAAATCTACTAATGGAAGCGAGCACTAGCGCCTTTTTGAATACAAGATCTCATACTAGAAGTGGCACTAGTTATTTCTCACTCGCACGCTCTGCGTGGGAACACACTGAAACAGAAGTCCGTATTCTCACTAAGCTATATGGTGTAGAATACGGACTTCTTGCGTTGTGATGCTCAGAGAGCGGAGCAGGATTCGAACTCACCGACCGCAGAGACAAGCGTCATACAAGGGGGTAGAGATTCACAGAGGGGAGGAGCAGAGCGTAGAGAGCCCACATAACAAGGCCAATCGCTAGTGGCACGCTGATATTGTCGTCGATTTTCGTCGAAGCTGCCTCGACCACCGCACCCACAGCAGCAGCGACAATCCCAATCACGTATTCCAGTGCCAGCCCTTGGATCTTCGGAGCGAGAAAGACGACAGCCGCGGCTGAAACGAAGAATGCCATCGCTCCTTCCAATGACTTTCCAAGGAATCTCCTCCGGCCAAACCGCCTTCCAAAGAGTGCGGACGTAATATCTGAAATGATCAATATGGCGAAGGCGTTGACGGCAACGATCTTTGGAAAAAGAAGCACGCACATGATCGCTGAAAAGAGGATGTTCGTTGCCCCCGTCAAACGCTTTGTGTTCTGATCAGTTTCGTGCTTTCGCAGGAGCCACCTAAACCAGCGATAGAACCAGGCCTGGACGGGCTGGTGATAGAACCTGGCCAAATCGACGATGAAAAACGCAAGAAACATCGGAACAAGAAGTTCGAGGGCGAGTTGCTTCGAGATGAAAAAGTAGATGGTAGGGATGGAGAGCGAGCAAAGATGGATCGATTTGCGGGCGAACTCCGACTTGTAGTCGATCGTGGCCTTCGACTGAAGGAGCTCGGACTCACTTGCGTTGTGAGCCCGAGTCTCATGCGAGTCTACGGGCGATTCACTCATACAGCTTTCTTCGGCTTGCCGGCATCGGCGGCTTGCTCAGGTTTCGGCTGAACCGCAGGTGGCGCACTCTGGTCGGTTTTTTCCGGTTCGCCGTTTCGTCGGGGATCCACTGGGGGGAGCTCCTCGCCTCGGATGAGCTTGTCGATTTCGTCGGAGTCAAGAATTTCGCGCTCAAGCAACGCGTTGGACAAGCGATGAAGCGTTGCGATATCTTCACGAAGGACTTTCTCAGAGCGTTTCATCGCGGACGTTATGATTTTTTTGACTTCTGCATCGATCGCGATAGCGGTGTTCTCGCTGAAGTTGCGCGTGCGCGTAATCTCGCGGCCCAGGAATATCTCTTCTTCTTTTGCTCCGTAAGCTAGTGGTCCAAGCTTGTCGCTCATGCCCCATTCACAAACCATTTTGCGGGCAATCTCCGTTGCTCGCTCGATGTCATTGCCTGCCCCGGTCGTGAGCTGGTTGAAAATAAGCTTCTCAGCGGCACGGCCGCCGAGTGCATAGGTGATCATCGCGTCGAGATAATTTTTCGAGTATGTATGCTTCTCGTCGATGGGGAGGTAAGTTGTGACACCCAGTGCACGTCCCCTCGGGATAATCGTCACCTTGTGGACCGGATCAGCCTCGGGCAGATGCTTGGAGACGAGGACGTGTCCTGATTCGTGATACGCGGTCACACGTTTTTCCCGGTCGGTAATGATAAGGCTTTTCCGTTCCATCCCCATCATGACCTTGTCTTTTGCTGACTCGAAATGAATCATCGCGACAACCTTGCAGTTCTGTCGGGCTGCGAGGAGCGCCGCCTCGTTCACAAGGTTGGCGATATCGGCGCCGGAAAGTCCCGGAGAGCCTTTGGCAAGAATTTCGAGCTTCA
>JAPLFP010000011.1 GCA_026390585.1 Ignavibacteriales bacterium
GTTGACAACTTGTCCTCTTTGCAATCAGACCGATTGCCGTGATTTCCCGATCTTCTACGAGTTCCAGCAGAAGCGATTCCAGGCGAAACGGTGTGCAGACTGTTCCTTTGTCTTTCTTGACCCTCGTCTGACGCCCGAAGAACTGAAGCTTCTCTACAGCGACGAGTACTTTCTCCACGACGGAGCGGATTTCGGAGCTCATTCCCCCTCTGACTACGAGTCGGCGGCGATCAAAGGATCAGTGAAATTCCCTGAGATTCTGGGATGGATCCAGCGGTACAAACCATCCGGGGAGTTCTTTGAGATTGGTTGCGGGATGGGGTATTTTTTGGAGTTCGCGAAAGAGAATGGTTACACTGTCAGCGGCATCGAATATGCCGAACTCGGCGTGAAGACATGCCAGACCAAGTTTGGGCTCGATGTCCAACGCGGCTCCTTTGAGGAACTCCCTCTTCAACCCGAACGGTACGATGTCCTGTTCATGGGTGATGTGCTCGAAGTTGGCCGCAGAGGTTCCGTCGATGTTCAACAGCCTCACCGGGCGGTTGGCGGTTGCCGGCATGCGGGTGCTGAGAACCAGAAAGAAAATGGGGATGCCTCCCTATCACGTCAACGAGTTTACACCAGGAACTCTTCGCCTGATGATCGAGCGTGCTGGCTTCAAGCATTGCATCATCGTTCAAAGGATCAGACCACCTTCAGCGATTACCCTGCGGGGGAGCATCTTCGAAAAAATCGTGAAGAAGACACTCCACTATCCCAACTATGGTCTCACAAAGTCGCTTGGGATTTTCGGCGATCGACTTCTTGGCATCGGAATCAAATGAGCGCCCATGGCCAAACCATCTAAACAGCAGACCCTTCCACAGACCTCACTCTTCCCGTTTTTCCCGGACTATGTGAACAGCCGGTACGCGGGATTAGTGTTCGCCGGACTTTACTTTCTCCTCATGTTGTTGGTCAGCTTGAAGTATCATATTATCGGCGACTACAACGTTGAGACAGACTTTTATTGGAGCTATGTCCCTCAAGCGCGGCACATTCTGGAAGGTGTCGTTCCCATCGAGGACTTTCACGGACCGGTGTATCCGATGGTCCTAGCCCTCGTCGCCCTCTTCACAAAAGATCTCTTCCATGCAGGTGTCATTCTTTCGGTTCTGGCAGCATCTGTTTCGCTGTATCTCATCTTCGAGATCCTCAAGAAGCTGTTCAAGTCCGACATTGCGTTGATCGGCACCTTGCTTGTTGCTGCGAACACCACGTTTGTGCGCTACACGTACACCGCCGGCACAGACATGCTGTTCATGGCGCTCATCACGGCGTCAACATATTTCCTCCTGCGTGAAGAACAGTTGAAGTGGCAATCGATCGCGTTTTCGGCGGTCTTTGCTGCCCTAGGTTACTTGACACGCTACAACGGACTGTCAGCTGCAGTCGGGGTTCCGCTTGCGATCACGATCGCGAATCCTTTCCAGCAAAGCTGGCGGGATCGATTCAGGACGAGCGGCATGTTCCTGGGAATCTTCCTGCTGGTGATCTCTCCGTGGGGTGTCTATTGCCTCATCCAGAAGGGGAGCTTTTTTTATAACCGGAACTATCTCAACATCGCCTATGAGATGTTCGCGAAAGGGAAAGTCGGCTGGGATCAGTACTGGTATGGAGAGGCGCAGAAATTCTCATCGCTGACAGGAGTCATTTTCTCAGATCCCATCCTCTTCGTCACAACGTTGATCAGGAATCTGATCTATCATGCAATCAGCGACATGGATCTTCTCCTTGGCTGGCAAGTCGGCATATTCACGCTTTTTGGAGTCGCCGCTTGCTTCAAGTACAAACCCACTGAGAGGACACTCAGTTATTTCATCATTGGTGGAGCCTTTTTTGCGGTACTGCTGCTGGTGTTCTACGGCGAACGGTTCTCCATGCTCCTTTTGCCTATCTATATCGCTCTCGCACTCAAAACGCTGACGCTTCCCTCCTTCGCCCAGTACAGGTTTTGGAAGGTGATGCACGCTGGCGGCGTGATCGCCATCGTCCTCCTGCTCTGGACCAGCTACAGCTCCATAGAATTCAACAGGGCCAACATCGACTCCGGGCCGCAGGAAATCGTGAGCATCGCCGGGTGGGCCCGTCAGAATCTTGGGGAGGCAGAACACGGCAAGATCGTTATTGCACGCAAGCCCCACATTGCTTACTATCTCGACATGAAACTGGAGATGTTTCCGTACGTCAACTCGTATGAAGAGCTTGTGGCTCACATGCGAAAGGCGAACGCTTCGTATCTTTACTTTGGGCTGATGGAGGCTGGGATGCGTCCTCAGTTCGAGCGTCTCCTTGATCCACGATCGGCTCCCAAGGAATTGAAGCCGCTGACGTACACGACAAATCCGCCTGCAGTCCTCTACAAAGTTGATCTTGGAGCAGCACAATGAACATTGTCATCGTCGGCACTGCCTATCCATTGCGGGGCGGTATCGCTCATTACAACGCGCTGCTCTACAAGCACCTTTCGAAAAAGCACAACGTTGAGATCGTCACATTTTCTCGTCAATATCCGAAGATACTGTTCCCAGGCAAGACCCAGGATGAACAAGGCGGCATCGAGAATGCCCTCCCAACGGAACAGTTGATTGATTCGATCAATCCTCTGACATGGTACACTTCTGCAAAGGCGATTGCGCGCAAGAAGCCTGATCTTCTCATCTTCAAATACTGGCTTCCGTTTTTCGGCCCGTGTTTTGGCACGATCTCCCGTCTCGTCCGCCGATGGACCGGCGCGAAGGTGCTGTTCATCTGCGACAATGTCATTCCTCACGAAAAGCGCTTCGGCGATAAGGCGTTCACACGCTATGCATTCCGTTCAGTGGACGCGTTCATCGCCCAGTCCGCCGCTGTCGAGAGAGATCTGAACTCCTTTTGGCCCGGCAGTCGCTACGTCCTTGTTCCCCATCCCGTGTACGAAATTTTCGGTTCAAGTCTGCCAAAAGACAAAGCCCGGGCAGCCCTCGGTGTTACAGACGAGCGGGTGATTCTGTTCTTCGGGTATGTGCGCCGGTACAAAGGGCTTCACATCCTGCTTGATGCAATGCCGGCAATTCTGAAATCAATAAAGCTGAAGTTGCTGGTCGTCGGGGAATTCTATGACGATGAACAGAAATACAGAGCGCAAATTGCCGAAAAAGGTCTGAAGGAAAATGTGCTGGTCCATAGCGATTATGTCCCCAACGAAGATGTAAGCAAGTATTTTTCCGCCGCAGACGTGGTTGTCCTGCCGTATGTTTCCGCGACACAGAGTGGCATCGTTCAAATAGCGTATCAGTTCGACAAACCGGTCATAGCCACAGATGTGGGCGGCCTGTCGGAAGTTGTTTTGGACGGGCGGACCGGATTCATCGTGAAACCCGAAGCTCCGGAGGCAGTCGCGGATGCCGTGGTGCGCTTCTATGAAGAGGGGCGAGAGAGTGAATTCGTGCACAACGTTCAGGAAGAGAAAAAGAAGTACAGTTGGGACAACATCGTGCAGGCGATTGAGAAGCTGACGGCCTGACCGGCGCCTTGCGATGCGTTAAAACCCATGTTTGTATCGGATGCTCTTGCCCCGCCCTTAAGGGCGGGGCCAGAGCACAAACAAAATCTGGGGGTTTCAACCCGCTATTTTGGATTCTTGGCGATGCTTGAGTTGCCAAGTCTTTTGTGTTGAACAGAAGCATGATTCTCGTTTGATTTGCCTCCACAGTTCAGGCTCTGGCCCCGACCTTCAGGTCGGGGCCAGAGCAACAAAACAAACAAGGGGGCTTCAACCCCTCTGTGGAGGCAGCCATGCCATTCGTCCGAATTTGGATTCATCTCGTTTGGTCAACGAAGAATCGATTTCCCTTTATGGATGGCGATTTGCTCCGGAGAGTCTGCAGGCATATAGCTGAGAATGCGGCAAGCAAAAACATCCATCTTGACTCTATCAATGGCTCGGCAGACCATCTTCATGCTTTGATCTTATTGGGCTCTGATCAGACGACCGCGAAAATTGCGCAACTCTTGAAGGGAGAATCCTCGCACTGGGTCAACAAAGAGAACCTGAGGCGATTGAAATTTGAATGGCAAGATGATTATTTTGCAGAATCTGTTTCATGGTCAGCCCTGAGCTCAGTCCGGAGGTATATTGCAGACCAGGAAGAACATCACAGGAAGAAATCGTTTGCCGAAGAGTTCGCTGAATTTTCTGCGGACATTGTATGATGGGTTCAAACCCATCTAGTTGAGATGATTTTGCCCCGACCTTAAGGTCGGGGCAAAATCAAAAGACAAAGCGCGGGGTTTTACCCCCACCAATTCTGATCTTCCGGCCAACATATGAAGTACGATCCGATTAAAAAAATCTTCGGCAATGTCGTTCGTGAGAACGTCCTCCTTCGAAAGCTCTTCTACAAGCTTCTCGGGCTGATGTTCCTCCGAGAATGGCATGTGAAGCGGGAACTCAGAGCAATCCTCGGCAAGGACAAGAGCCCAGCGCGCATTTATGACGCCGGCTGCGGTTTCGGCCAATACTCATACTATTGTGCAACACGTTTTCCTTCCTCAACTATTTATGCAGTCGACGTAAAGGAAGAGCAGATCGACGACTGCACCCATTTCTTTCGACGTGCCGGTCTGACGAACGTATCATTCGCGATCGAAGATCTCACACAGATTCAGCACGAAAACCAATTCGACCTCGCCATTTCCGTCGACGTCATGGAACACATCCCGGACGACGTTGGAGTGTTCAGAAACCTTCATCGGAGCCTGCGCCCCGGCGGCACATTGCTGGTGAATACTCCTTCGGATCTCGGCGGCTCGGACGCTCACGGACCGGAGGATGAGAGCTTCATCGAGGAGCATGCCCGTAACGGCTACGGCGTTGACGAACTCAAAACAAAACTGGCATCTGTGGGTTTTCGCGTCGACTCAGTGAAATTCGCCTACGGTCCATGGGGATCGATCGCATGGCGTCTTGGCATCAAGTACCCGATGCTCATGCTGAACCTCAGCAAGGTGCTTTTCGTCATCCTTCCTTTCTACTACCTCATCACGCTTCCATTTACTCTCCTTCTTATGTATCTTGACTACGCTGGTGTCAATAAGACCGGGACCGGCCTCATTGTTGTTGCAACGAAGCCCTAGCTTCTGGAGCCTCCACCAACTCAAGTCGATACAAGCGTGAAGAAGGTTCTCATTGTTTCCTATTATTTTCCCCCTTCAGGCGGTCCGGGGGTTCAGCGGGTGCTGAAGTTCGTCAAGTATTTGCCTGAATTCGGCTGGCAGCCGGTCGTGCTGACAGTGCAGGACGGCGACTACCCAGCACGCGATGAGTCCCTTCTTGCAGAAATTCCTCAGCATGCGGTCGTCTACCGCACGAAAATCTTCGAACCCTATCGGCTGTACCGAACGCTGACCGGCAAACCTGCCAACGCTCCCGTCGACGTCGAGAACATACCCCAGGGGCGCAAAAAGAAGTCGTTGATGGAATCTGCGGCGGCGTTCGTTCGCTCGACCTTCTTCATTCCCGATGCACGCATCGGCTGGTATCCGTATGCTGTTCCGCGGGGGCTCAACATCATCCGGGACCAGAAGATTGACGCCATTTACTCATCATCGCCTCCGTACACAACAGCTGTCATTGCGCGCAAGCTGCATCACGTGACCGGCATTCCGTGGGTTGCAGGGTTCCGCGATCCATGGACAGGTTTTCTCTCGACCCCCGACCGATGGCTCCTGCCACGCATTGTTGATGAACACCTCGAACGATCAGTTTTTCACGACGCGGATGCGGTCGAAGGTGCCTGGCGTGGAATCCTGAAGGACATCACGTCGAAAGTCCCCACGATCAACCGGCAGAAGCTGATGTACTTCCCAAACGGATTTGACCGCGACGATTATCCGGTTCTCGAGCGCGAGGAGAATTCCCGCTTCACCGTGACGTACACGGGTTCGATGTACGGAAAACGAAACCCGAGGACATTTCTCCAGGCAGTGGAAGAATTGGTGAGCGCGGGAAAAGTGGATCCCAAGAGAATTCTTCTGAAGTTCATCGGACGTTTCGGCGGAGAAGTGCGTGACATGTTGCAGAACTCTTCCCTGCATGATTCCATCGAACTGATCCAGTATCTCCCTCACAGCAAAAGCGTCGAAGCTCTCCTCCAGTCGGATGCATTGCTGCTGATTGTTGACGAGGCAGGAGCGGGAAGCGATGAAATTGTCCCCGGAAAAGTATTCGAGTACATCGGCGCACAGCGTCCGATCATTGCTCTCGCGCCTGAGGGCGCCATCGCAGAGTTGATGCGCGAAACACGCTCAGGTTCGGTCGCTGCGAATCAGGATATCCCGTCCATACAGGCGGTATTCATTGAATGTTATGAGAATTTTCTCTATCATAGGCCAAATCCGCAACAGGATCGGGAGGCAGTGAAGCGATATGATCGGAGAGAAATCACACGCCAGTTAGCGGCGCTTCTCGATGCCCTCAGTCCCCGGCATTAACCCACCTCCAACAATCCCATGAGCAAAACACATAAAGAACGAACCGGCAGCCGACAGACTGCTGGTGAATCGCCGCTGATTCCCGAACGCTTTCAGCACGCTGTCGCCATTGCACTCCTCTTTCTGAGCCTCGTGTTGTTCTTCAACCAGCTCGTCTTCAGCGGGAAGACATTCAGCGACGTCGACCAGATCGCAAGCAGAAGCTTCGACACATTTCTTGCTGATGCCAAAGCGCAGGGGGTGTTCCCTCTCTGGAACCCGTACATCTTCTGCGGCATGCCATCGTACGGGAGTCTGACTGTCGGAGGCGATCGCTTGTTTGACCTTACAGCACAAGTCAATACAACGGTCTCGACGGTGTTCAGTCATATCATCCTCAATCCACCGGAGGGGTGGGTTCTGTTCTACTATTTTGTCTTCGCGTGCGGTATTTACCTCTTCACCTTTCACAAGACAAAGAGCAAATTCGGAGCGTTTATCGCTGCCTTTGCAGCAACATTTTCGATGTATATCATCATCTGGGTCATGACAGGACACAACACCAAGATTTCTGTCCTGGCATTCTTTCCCTTCATCTTCTACTCTATCGAACGGCTTCGGGAGCGCTTCAGCTGGTTCCACGCTTTCCTTCTAGTATTGCTCATCCATTTTTCCTACATGCCGAGCCATATACAGATGATCTTCTATGTGTATCTGGCGGTCGGTACGTACCTCGTGTTCATGCTCATACGGTCGTTGCTCGTAAAGAAAGAACGGATTGCCGAGGCAGGCGCTGAAGCCGCATGGAAAGGTGTGCTCCGCGCCGGCGTTGTGTTCGCGCTTGCCAGCGTTCTGGCGTTTTCGATGGACGCAGACAAGTACCTTTCTGTCTGGGAATACAGTTCGTACTCCATTCGAGGCTCGAACCCGATCGTGAATACCGAGCAGGCGACAGACTCGAAAACTGTTCAGGGCGGACTCGATTACGATTACGCCACGAGCTGGTCGTTTGCCCCCGGCGAGATGATGACGTGGCTCGTGCCGTCTTGGTACGGATTCGGCATCGAGAAATACAAAGGCCTCTTTACGAAAAATCAGGAGCAGATGGCGAACTTCTATTCAGGACCTCAGCCATTTACACACGCTCCACAATACATGGGACTGATCGTCTTGCTGCTGGCGCTGTACGGCTTCGCAAGAAATCGGAAGGATCCGTTTGTGCAGTACCTGGGATTGATGATTGTCTTCTCTCTCCTCATTGCTTTTGGGAAAGAACTCCCCATCATCTACGACCTGATGTTCAAGTTCTTCCCGATGTTTAACAAGTTTCGCATCCCGTCGATGATCCTGGTGCTCATCCAGATCTTCGTTCCGGTCCTCGCCGCCTACGGAATTGTCTCCCTGATCCGGGAACGCGAAGGACTCCACGGTGGGCAATTGGAGAAACGGAAGAAGTCTCTTCTTCTTTCCTTCGCTGTCATCACCGGTTTCTTTATCGTGCTTGCATTGACGTTTGAGAGTTTTGTTACGCGTCAGGCCATACAGAACGCATTTGCGAGTCTGTGGAACTATGGACTTCCGCGTGACAAAATCTACGACCCGTTCTTTCAACAGATACAGCCACAGGTCATCAAAGAAATCACGGCGACATTGGTCGACCGCGCCACAAGCGACATCTATCTTGCGATTGTGCTTCTCATCGTCTCTTTCGGAACGTTGTATTACTTCATCCAGGGTAAGATGAAGCTCGCGACCTTTGCTGTAATCCTGACCCTTATCATTGCTACTGATCTCTGGCGAGTGGATTCCAAACCGGAGGACTTTCGTGATCGAGTCATCACTCAGCAGATGTTCACGACGCCGGAGTATGCAAAATACCTGCAACGTGATACGACGCTTTACCGGATTCTTGAACTCGAAAACGGTCAACCGAAGTACAACAACATGTTCGCCTACTG
>JAPLFP010000323.1 GCA_026390585.1 Ignavibacteriales bacterium
ACTGCTGCCTCCCGTAGGAGTCTGGACCGTATCTCAGTTCCAGTGTGGCTGATCATCCTCTCAGACCAGCTACCCATCGTAGGCTTGGTGGGCCGTTACCTCACCAACTACCTAATGGGACGCAGGCCCATCTTTAGGCACCCTTGCGGGCTTTTAACAACTGTCACCATGCGGTGCCGCTGCATAATCGAGTATTAGCCCCGATTTCTCGGAGTTATCCTCGTCCTAAAGGCAGGTTGCCTACGTGTTACTCACCCTTGCGCCGGTTTACTCAGGATATTGCTACCCCTTTCTCCCAAGACTTGCATGTGTTAGGCACGCCGCCAGCGTTCGTCCTGAGCCAGGATCAAACTCTCCATTGTAGTTTTTACCTTCAACTTCAAGTTTGAACTCTGACATCGTTGTATCATATCATCGATACAATTGCCAGGTTACAAAACCCTGTTCAATTGACTCGAGGCATACACACACTTTTCAAAGAACATTTGCCCCATCGATTCGGACTAAGCCTGACGATAAAAATGCCCATGTTCAATGGGCATTTAGGGACTTCACAATCAAAGAAACCGGGCGAAATTCATCGCCTTCCCGTTCTTACGGGGCATGCAATATACCAACGTCTAATCGGAAAGTCAACAGGTATTTTCATTTTGTTGCGACTTTTTTGCTTTGCCCTCCCCGTCACGCACCACTTTTCGCTTCAATTTGAATGCAATGAAATGTGTGTTTTTGGCCGAAAATCAGCGACAATCACACTCCTTCGGGACTTGAGATCACATGCAATTTGATATTCAAAACGATTTGGTCTATTTTCTCCTGCCCCAGTAAACTAAGGAGACATTGTATGATCATCTTTTATGCATTCCTCATAGCCGTGATTCTGTTCATCGGCTGGGTGATGGTAAAATACAACTCGCTCATCACCTTGCGCAATCAAGTCACGAATGGCTGGAAACAAATCGATGTCCAACTGAAAAGACGACACGACCTGATTCCAAATCTCGTCAGCACTGTCAAAGGACAAATGCAGTTCGAGCAAGAGACGCTCGAGAAAGTCATTCAGGCGCGTAACTCCGCCATCTCTGCAAAGGGCGTTGCGGATTCTGCAGTGAAGGAAGACGTGCTGAGTTCAGCATTGACGAAGTTATTTGCCCTCGTTGAAAACTATCCGACACTCAAATCCAACGAAAACGTGAAGCAGCTTCAGGAAGAGCTTACCAGCACAGAAAACAAGATATCGTTCGCACGGCAATTCTATAATGACATTGCGACGAAATTTAACACCGCACAGCAGGTCTTTCCAGCGAACCTCGTTGCCTCGGCTTTCAACTTCAAAGCGGCTGAGTTGTTTGAGATCCAAGCAGCAGCTGAGAGGGAAGTACCCGCAGTCGATCTTTCGCTGAAGAAATAGGAGCCGAGCCGGTGGTGCCTTCAAGGAACATCTACGAGCAGCAGAATCACAACAAGTGGATGACACGGGTCATCATGCTTGGCTTTATTCTTTTTCTTGGGTTCTTGGGCTTTGGTTTTGATTACTTCTACCTCGGTATCTTTGAAAATGATTTCTATCTGCCCATCGGCACTATCATCGCAGTCGTGGTCGGCACAATCATGGCTGTCAGCAGTCTGGAATCGGGAGCCAAGTCCGTTCTCCGGTCTACCGGAGCGACGCAGGCCGATCCAAACAATCCCACACACCAGCAACTGATCAATGTTGTTGAAGAAATGTCCATTGCATCGGGGATGCCGAAGCCGCAAGTCTTTGTCGTCCCCGATCTGGACCCGAACGCGTTCGCGACAGGAAAAGACCCGGAACACAGCTACGTCGCCGTCACACAGGGACTTCTGGATACGTTGAATCGTGAAGAGCTCCAAGGTGTGATCGCGCACGAGATGAGTCATGTAAGAAACTACGACATCCGTCTTATGACCGTTGTCGCTGCCTTTGTTGGCGCTATTGTTCTGTTGTCTGACTCAGGCCGCAGAGGAGCGCGGTTCGGGGGACTTTCAGGACGTGGCAACAAATCACGAAGCAGTGGATTGGGGGGAGTGTTCCTGATTCTGTGGCTGATCGGCATCGTCCTCGCGCCCTTGATCGCACAGTTGATGGCGATGATGGTCTCGCGGCGGAGGGAGTATTTGGCGGATGCATCGGGCGCCGAACTGACACGCAATCCGTTAGGACTTGCCAGTGCTCTGCAGAAGCTCGACAAAGCTTCGGCTGCCACCGAATCCATCAAGCGTGGCTCGGCTCATTTGTGCATTGTGGATCCCCTTGGAAGGAGCATCAATTCAAAAGAAGGGTTTGCTGCGGAGTTGTTCGGCACACACCCACCGATCGAGAAACGCGTTCTCGCACTCGATGCAATGGCATATCAATACAAGACTACTACGACTTCTGCTTAAGAATCTCTCTCCTGACCTGCTTCTCCAGCCTCAGATGTTCTTCTGCTGAAATTTGGAACTGCTCACGGAGTTGATCGAGCTTCTCTGAATCCTGGGGAGTGATGACTCCACTCTTCCATCCATCGACAATCGCCTGCAGATAGATTCCGAGTTGCACTTCCTGTCGGATTGCTTCATGCTCAGCTTGAGTCACCCCAGAAACTTTCCGAAGTAATGCCAAAAACGTCTTCTCTTCTTCCGGATTGAGCTTTGCCTCGCTCCAGGTGGCTTTCAGAATCTCCGAGTAGACGTGTCGAGATTCACTGTTCGTTGCTGGTTGTCCGCCAGCTTTTTTTGCTTCTTCTACTGCCTTCTTCTGTTCCTCTTCTGCTTTTTTCCGCTCTTCTTCAGCTTTCTTGCGATCTTCTTCGGCCTTCTTCTGTTCTTCCTCCGCCTTCTTTCGCGCTTCCTCCGCTTTCCGTTTCGCCTCTTCCTGTTTCCTCTTCTCTTCCTCCTGGCGTCTCTTCTCCTCTTCTTCACGCTTTCGACGTTCGGCTTCTTCCGTCTGACGCCGGGCTTCTTCTTCCGCCTTCTTCTTCGCAAGGAACTCTGCCTGTCGTTGAGCTTCTTCAATCGCTTTCTTCCGTTCGTTCTCTTCCCGAACGCGCGCGGCTTCCTCGGCTTTTTTCTTCGCTTCCTGCTCCGCCTTCTTCATGGCCTCTTCTTCGGCCTTCCTGCGAGCTTCCTCCTCGGCGCGGCGTTTCACTTCCCCAGCCTGTCGTCTTGCATCTTCCTCGGCGCGACGCTTTGCTTCTACTTCGAGTCGTTTGGTTTCCTGTTCCTGCCGTTTCGCCTCCTCCTCCGCGCGGCGCTTTGCTTCTTCCTCAGCCCGTTTGGCTTCCTCTTCGGCTTTCTTCTTCGCTTGGACTTCAGCATCAAGTCGAAACTGTTCCTCCTCCGACTTTTTCTTCGCCTCCGCATCGAGGCGCGTTCGTTCTTCATCGAACGGCTGGGGCTCGGAGGCTTTTTTCTTCTGCTCGAGGATTTTCCGCTTGAGCTCTTCTACTTTTCGTCGTTGTTCCTCAATGTCGGCCATGGCTTTTGTCTTTTATTGAGAAGAATTGTCTCTCGTGGCTTGTCCCCTCCGGCAGGCATACTTCGGTGCAACCATGCAAGCGGGCTCAACTTCCGCAGAGGCCGCTTGCAGACGGGGCAATATATCTTTTTCTGCATGGAATGTCAACGCTCGGCTGCCGAACCCCAATTATTAGTTGGAAAAGAGACCATTGTCAATTACCTTTGTGTGCCCACCCCACTAACCAGGAGGATCTCATGGAAGAACAAGCACCATCCGCACCAACCATTTCGCTGAGCGACATCATTGTGAATGTGTTTGCCTCTCCAGTTGAGGCATACGAAGGGATTCGGACTTCGCCGTCACGTGCAAGCGTCTGGGTTGTTCCGTTGCTCCTAACGTTTGTTCTGACAATCGGCTACACCTGGATGATGTTCACGAACGAGTCGATCAAAAGCCAGATCGTAGAGCAGCAGCGGGAACGCCTGCAGGAGCAAGTTCAGGCTGGCAAGATCCCTCAGGAGCGGGCTGATCAGATGTTGGATGGAACGGAAAAAGGGACGGGGATGATGATCGCTTTTGGCATCGTCGGTGCAGTGATCATGATCAGCATCACGCTGTTCGTCGGAGCGTTATTCCTTTGGCTCATCGGAAAACTTGCCCTGAAAGCAGAGGCTGGCTATGGCAAATACCTTGAACTCTGGGGCTCGTCCATGTGGATCGGGATGTTGGGATTGATTGTGACGGCGCTTCTGCTGATGGCATTCAATTCCATGTACGCTTCACCAAGCGCTGCCCTGGCGGTGTTGAGCAACTACAGCCCGAAGAATTCGCTCCACCGTCTTCTAACCTCGCTCAATGTGTTTTCCATCTGGCAAATGATCGTGGTGGGAATCGGTCTCAGCAAGTTTTCGGGAAAATCAATCGGCATCGGAATCGGATCTTCGTTCGCTCTCTGGTTTGTCTGGGTGTTGATCTCCGTCTTTGCGCTCGCAGCGATGTTCGGTGGGTAGACCAGGAAAAAGAGTTACACTGAATTCGAATATCCTTCAGGCTTGTTGATTCTTCGTTGCCAGAAGATCGGTTCTGGAAGTATCGGAAGGTCTTGTTGCCTCCGATGCTACAGCGCCGAAGAAAGACCGGACGCTGGGCTCGAAGCAGGGAGTCAATACAACCGGAGCCCTCAAGGGGGCAATCCACCGAACTCCGACAAGACGAATCGACGCTTCAGTTCATACTTTATCAATTCTTTTGGGCAATATACGCAAGAGGCGAGGAGACAATCCTCGCCTTTTGTGTTATGGACCAACGTGAACACGCAGCTCCTCTGCATGTTCATTCCTTGTAATTCCCGCCGTTTGTTCCTAACTTCCCTCTGCATGTCAATGACCTTATGAAGATTCTTCACGTCCTCTCGCAATTTGAAGTTACCGGAGCTGAAGCGTATGCTGCCGCCCTTATCGATGAGCAGGTGCGCGCGGGTCACTCAGCGATTGTTGTATCGGATACCCTGACGTTTCCCGTGAACGCGCGCTACATCCCGATACCCATCGGGAAGCGATCGTATCCTCAGCGATTGAAAAACATCGCTGCTGTCGTGCGTCTGGTCCGCGGACAATCGATCGACATCATCCACGCTCATTCCCGAGCCGCAAGCTGGGTCTCGCTGATTGCCAGTCGGCTGACTCATACTCCCTTGGTCTCGACGGTCCATGGACGACAACACATTCACGCTTCCAGCAAAGCCTTCAGCGTCTATGGCAAAGACGTCGTCGCTGTGTCTCCGGCATTGAAAGAGCACCTGATTCACGATCTCGGCCTCAAGCCCGATCACGTCACTGTCCTTCCAAACTGTATTCCATTCGCCCCATGGAAGGCTGCGAAGCACTCCGGCAAAAAAAGGACACAGAATCTTATCATGTTTGTCGGGCGCCTCACGGGGCCCAAAGGGGATGTGGTTCGCTTCCTCCTCGGCAACGTGTTACCTATCGTTTTGCGCAGCAAACAAGTCAGATTTGAGGCATTTGGCGGCATGATTGTGCCCGTCGATATTCCCGATTTGGTCACGTCGCTCAATGCCCAGTTCAAGGAGCCCATCGTCCAACTCAAGGGTTTTCAGCAAGACATACCCAATCATCTCGTGGAGGCAACTCTCGTCGTTGGTTCGGGCAGGGTCGTGCCCGAATCGATGGTTCTCCAAAAACCAGTCATCGCTTTCGGCGAATCGAACTATGAGGGGAGGGTCACGGTTGAGACCTTTGAGAAATCGATGGTGACGAACTTCGGCGACACGGGTATGCCAATGGCTCCGGAAGCTGATTGTATTGCGGCAGACATTCTCTCGATTTTGGATGATCCTCCGTCAAAGAAGGAGCTCGCCACCCTTGCAGAAATGGCTGAGAAACGATACGATGCGCACAATGTTGCACGAATGTTGCACACAGTGTATGAACGCGCCTACGCCCGGGCTCATTCACCTCGGTCAATTCCAGTTCTCATGTATCACCGGATCACAGACAACCGGGCATCGACGTCCTCGCATGGGATCTGGGTGACAGCCGACCAATTCAGCGCTCAGCTTCACTCCCTGCGTTCGAGAGGATTTGAGACGATCACCTTTCGAGACTATGATCGATTCCTTCAAGGTAAAGATCGATTGCCGCGCCGACCGCTCATCCTCACCTTTGACGATGGCTACGTAGATAATTACACCCTTGCTCTTCCGTTGCTCCGCAATTCCGGCTGCCGCGCGGTGATTTTTGCAGTGACCGACAAGAAGCGGCGGACGAACTTCTGGGATTCGGACGAACCGACAGCAACACTCCTCACTTCGGGGCAAATGCAGGAACTGAATCGCTCCGGCATTGAGATAGGATCCCACACCGTCACACATCCCAGGCTCACACAGACTTCAATCGATGTAATCCGTCGGGAACTCAGCAAGTCCAAAGACTCACTTCAACAAATCCTCGGATCCGAAGTCATTTCGTTTGCCTATCCATATGGAGCTCTGCAACCTGCAGTCAAAAGTCTCGTGGAAGAAGCAGGCTACAAATTTGCCGTGGCAGCAGATTCCGGTCCGATAGCATTCTATCAGGACTTTCTGGAGATACGACGGACTCAGGTTTTTCCGTGGACCACTCGAACAGGCTTCTGGAAGAAAACCCTTCCGCTGTACAGTCGATACAAATCCCTCAAGGGCTGAGCTTCAAGACGAGTGACCGAAGCACACCGCAGCGTTCTACCAACCGGGAGAAAAGGATGGAAGGATGTCAGAAGAGGATTCTGGATTCGCAAATTAGCGCAACCGCGGCGCGAACGAAACGCCGATTGCTGCAGAAGTGAGGCCGTCAAATTTCGGCGTGTCCCAGCCAAAGAGGTTGGGAACACCGAACATCCGGCGGACTTCAACGAAACCGGAAAACGAAGAATTGACACGGACATCCAGACCGGCTTTTGCGTCGGGAGCGAGGGTGCCGCTGAAGCGATTTGTTGAAGACCAACAAGCGAGCGACCCGCCGAAGCTGACATACGGCCGGACCTGACCTTCGAGCAAGAAGAATGTCACATCCGAGCCAAGGAAAGCGAGTCCGATACTGAAGTTCGGCGAGCGGAAGTAGTTGTCGTTTCGATAGTCAGAGTACGGCGAGTAGTACGATGCGAAGTACGATTGAACAGGAACCAGGTTCCGGGTATCAACCATTCCCGATGTGCCCGTATGAATCAAAGCCCCAAGAAAGAATTCGACCGCGGGGAACGTGTGCCGATTCGGCGTGTACTGGAACGTAATCACTGGCCCGAAACGCTCCTCGTCGCCCAGGGAAAAACTTCCGTATGCAACCGCAAGACCGAGTCCCCTGTCACCCCGAACCTGAAATCCCCCCGGCCTGAAGCTTTGATCTGAGCCGCCATCGCTTTGAGCCAGCATAGCGCATGTCATCACAACAATCAGTGAAATGACCAGAAGTACTCTCAAGGTATTCATACTACGTCTCCTTCACTTTTCCTGTTCGTGACCGGCTTCAAACTTCCTCCATTGCTCAGCATAGAACCGCAGTTTTGAATCGACCAGATGATAGATCGTTCCGGATTCGAATGACCCGTTTGATCGCTTGTGTCCGGCCTTCCATCCTGTGAGGATTTCGACGCCCTCATCAATTGAACTCACCGCATAGATATGGAACAAGTCCTTTCGGACAGCCTCAAGGACATCCTCGCGCAGCATGAGATCGCGCACATTAGCTTTTGGAACCATGACACCCTGCTCGCCGGTCAATCCCCTATCCTTGCAGACGTCGAAAAACCCTTCGATCTTCAGATTCACGCCTCCGATCGGCTGGACCTCGCCGTTCTGATTCACAGATCCCGTGACGGCAATATCCTGGCGAAGCGGGACCTCGGCAAGACTCGAGAGAATCGCGTAGATCTCCGTGGATGACGCACTGTCCCCGTCGACGCCGCTGTACGATTGCTCGAACGTGACACTCGCGCTCATGATGAGTGGCTTGTCCTGAGCGAACTTGCTCCGCAGGTATCCGCTGAGAATCGCGAACCCCTTGTTGTGTGTCGGGCCGCTCATGTCTGATTCTCGCTCGATGTTAATCACGCCGGCTCGTCCGAGCGATGTCTTCGCCGTGATTCTTGCCGGTTTTCCGAAGGCATGCTCACCGGTATCGTACACGGACAAACCATTGACCTGCCCGATGACGGCTCCCTGTGTATCGATCATGATGACGCCATCCGTGATCATCTCCTGCACTTTGTCTTCAATGAGCTTCACCCGGTAGATTCTTTCTTCGATTGCTTTGAGAACGTGCTTCGACTTCACAATCGGGGACACATCTTGCTCAGCCCAGTAATTTGCCTCCCTGATCACATCGGCCAGAACATTGAAGCGCGTGGAGAGTTTTTTCTGACTGCCGGAGAGACGGACGCCAAACTCCACCAAACTCGCGAGAGCGTCACGGTCGAAGTGCCTAAGCTTCTCATCCTCAGTTACCATTTTGACAAATCCGAGGTACTGGTTCACGGCACTGTTGTCACGCTCCATTTCGTAGTCGAAGTCCGCCCGAATCTTGAAGATCTTTTTGAAATCGTCGTCGCGCAGGTAGAGCAGCTGATAGATCTCTGAGTCACCAATCATGATCACTTTGATGTTCAGATCAATCGCCTCGGGTTTCATACCCGTCGGCGCAAATCCATACATCGGCTCATTCGGTTGCAGCTCGGCTTTTCCCGTCCTGAGCGACCGTTTCAAATCTTGCCAGACACCGGGTTCAAGGAGAACATCCAGCGCGTTGAGGACGAGGTATCCTCCGTCTGCCTGCAGCAGTGCGCCCGGCTTGATCTGGGTGAAATCAGTCTTCCACACGCCCCCCCGTTCCATGACACGCTCGACTGTCCCGAAAATGTTCTTGAATTTTGGGTTTGTTTCAATGACGATCGGTATGTGCTCCGTATCTGAATTGTCGACAAGCAGGTTTACCTGATACTCGAGGAAATCGTCCTCGTCTTCGTCTTCTTCCTGCGCACCATTGGTGGGGGGGGAGCTTGTCGATTGGTTCTTCTGAAATCGACTGAGGTTCTCTTTAATATTCGTGCGCACTTCTTCCAGATATGAACGCACTCGCCCGCTTTCATACGTCGTCTTGATGATCTCAACGTACTCGTCAACCATGGGCATCACGAATCGCTCTTCAACTTCTGTCACCGACTGCTGAGCTTTCTTCTCGATGTTGCGCAATTCGCGAAACACCACTGCCATCTGCTTTTCGAGCAAAGCCTGCGCCGCCTTCAACGAGTCATACTGTTCCTTCGAGAACTCACCTTTTTGGACCATTCCATCGATTTCATCGAGATTTGTAGCTTTTTCACCCACCAGCGGGGCGATGTCGGGCCTCATCAGATTGCCCACCTGCACTTGCACGAGTTCAAAACCGCGTTCTTTCACCTTCTTTTCGAAGTCGACCAAAACACTCTTCTGCCGCTCCTGAAAATGAGCAAGGACGGCTTTCCGTGCCTGCTGGAAGCGCTGACTCTCATAAAGAGTGGGCAAATCTCGAATGAGATCGCGGATGAAACTTGCCATGTCTTCTTTCAATCCCCGTCCCTGACCGGCCGGAAGTGAGATCGCGATAGGCAAGTCCGGGTGTTTGAAATTGAAAACATAGCAGTGATCGCGAAGCTCTCCGCGCTTGCTTTCAAATACGTGGAGAAGCCTCTTGATGGTCGTCGTTCGCCCTGTTCCGGAGAGTCCCGTGACAAAAATGTTATAGCCGAAGTGGCTCATCGCCAATCCCACGCGCAACGCCCTCAGAGCTCTCTCCTGACCGATGATTTCCCTGCTGGGTTTTATCTCAGCGCTTGTCTTCACCTTGATCGATTTGGGATTGCAGCGCCACCGAAGTTTCTCCGGTGGGAGAGCGGCGTGACGCGAAGCAGGTTTCAGTTTCGATGGGACTAGGCGATCAGTTTTCATGGGCGTTCGAAGTTTCTTATGAATGGACATCTTCAGAACGTATAGAAATGTGCCCCGGAATGATACCGAAACGAGGCAGGAATTGCAACCTCCTTTTCCTCAGAAGCCTCAGTGAGCTCAAGCCGACATCGGAAATAAGCGGCCGGTGCAGATGCTCTGCACCGGCTCGCCTGCGATCTGCATTACAGTATCATGAACAGACTCGGTCAGACGGATGCCATCACGGCGTTGATGGCAATCACACTGACGATGTCTTCCACGCTGCACCCGCGGGAAAGATCGAACGCCGGCTTCTTCAGCCCCTGGACGATGGGGCCAATCGCTTCGGCGCCACCCATCCTCTGAGCGATCTTGTACGCGATGTTGCCCGCATCGAGGTTCGGGAAAATCAACACGTTCGCTTTTCCTGCCACAGTGCTCCCCGGAGCCTTGCGTTCGCCGACAGAAGCAACAATGGCTGCATCGACCTGGAGCTCACCGTCAACCTCAAGCTGGGGCTTCTTCTTCCTCACAATCGCTGTCGCTTGCTGGACCTTTTCAACAAACGGGTGTTCGGCACTTCCTTTGGTCGAGAACGAGAGCATAGCGACTTTCGGTTCTTCACCTGTGAGCTTGCGATGATTCTCCGCCGATGCGATGGCGATGTCCGCGAGTTGCTCGACGGTTGGATCAGGGACGACAGCGCAGTCTGCGAATGTATAGGTTTTCTGAGGGAACGCCATCAGGAAGAAACTGGAAACTATGCTAATGCCTTCGGCAACACCGATGACCTGAATGCCGGCACGCAGAACGTCTCCGGTTGTTGAGAGCGAACCTGCAACGCTTCCCTGTGCGACTCCTTCCTTCACCATCATTGCGCCGAAGAACAGCGACTTCTTCATCGTCTGCAGTGCCTGGTCGGGCGTCATCCCTTTTGCTTTGCGCAGTTCATAGTAGATGTTGGTGTATTGCTGCAGCTTGTCCGATTTTTCCGGATCGACAACATGAACACCGTCAAGCTTCACACCGATTTGTGCGGCCTTGGACCGAATCTCGATTTCATTTCCCACAAGGGAAATTTCCGCGAGGTTTTCGTCGACACAGATTCTTGATGCACGAATTGCGCGTTCATCCATCGCATCCGGGAGTACAATGTGACGCTGCAACTGCTTTGCTTTCGTCTTGATTTGTTGCATCACTGGGGTCATAGGAGAAATCCTTTGCTTGGGAAATTCAATTCAGAGATGGTAAGCTGTAGTTGAAGAATCGATCACCACAAGCGCGTGTAGCAAACGGTGTCTATTGTGGTGGATGCTTCGCAGGAATATAGCATACCTTCCGCGGTCAATCAACCAACTCATCACTCACTTCTATTCTGACGATTTGTCAATGTCAAAAATGACAATTCCCGCATTTCTATGGTTTTTCATAGAGATTAAAAGACTTTAATGAGTTTTGACCCGATTGATTGTCTGTCATTATTTCACTAGATTTTGTTCCCCATCACGCATCTCTCATGGCCAAAAAACGACAAGTTTACATAGAAACCTACGGTTGTCAGATGAATCTGGCAGATACCGAGGTTGTCCTGAGCATTCTGGCAGGTGCCGGATATGGGCAGACGACTAGCCTTCGGTCGGCGGACGTCGTTTTTGTCAACACCTGTGCTGTTCGCGAAAATGCCGAGCAACGTGTGTATGGCCGACTGGGAGATTTCCGGCGATATAAGAAAGAGAACCCCGGAATGATCGTGGGCGTCCTGGGGTGCATGGCTGAGCGACTGCGCAAAGATCTGATGCAGTCCGAAAGTCACGTTGATCTGGTCGTCGGACCTGACGAGTATCGACGCCTCCCCGAACTCATCGAAGGAGCGATCAACGGAGAACGAGGGATTGCCGTTAAGCTTTCGCGTGTCGAAAACTACGACGATATTCTCCCTCTTCGCACAGAAGGAATCAGTGCCTGGATTTCCGTGATGCGCGGCTGCGACAAGTTTTGCACATTTTGTGTCGTCCCCTTCACGCGCGGTCGGGAACGAAGCAGATCCATGGAGAGCATCGTTCGCGAAGTCGAGCATCTTGGTGCACGTGGCTTCAAGGAGGTATCACTTCTCGGACAGAATGTAAACTCATATCTCGACGGACAGCATGATTTCTCCGATTTGATGGCTGCCGTTGCCCATGTCGACAGATCGATGCGTGTTCGGTTTACGACGTCGCATCCTCAGGACATGTCGGACAAGCTGCTCCGAACGATCGCCGAGCAGGAGAATATCTGCAACTACATTCACCTTCCCGTGCAGTCCGGCTCCGATCGTATTCTCGATTTGATGAACCGAACATACACTCGCGGACAGTACCTTTCGCTTGTGCACAAGATCAGGACGATGATTCCTGAGATAAGTCTCTCGACCGATATCATTGCAGGGTTTCCTACAGAAACAGCGGACGATCACCACCGGACACTGGACGTGATTCGGGAAGTGGGGTTTGATGGTGCTTTCACGTTCAAGTACTCTCCACGCGAGAACACGAAAGCCTGGCACATGGGGGATGATGTCGCAGAGGAACTGAAGACCGAGCGGTTGAATGAGATCATCGACCTGCAGCGCGAGATCTCCCTGCAAAAGAATGAAGCCATGATCAACACCGCCTGTGAGGTCCTTGTCGAGGGGGAAAGCACAAAGTCCGCTAACGATTACTGCGGTCGCACCGACAGCAACAAAATGGTGGTTTTCCCGAAGGGTGTGTGCGAAATCGGGCAATACCTCAACGTTCGCATCGACCGGGCAAACTCGGCGACTTTGTTCGGCATCTCGCTCGGGGCTTCGGCTCGTGAAATCGGTGACCCCAAGCTGGCTGCAAACGCATAAGGAGGGACTAACCCTTGAAGAGATGCACTGCTTGTCTTTTCTCCGCTCTCGTATTGAGCATCCTGTGCCCACTCGCCCTTGTCGCCCAGACGCAGCAGGCGAGCGAACCCGACATACAGAAGCGACTGGAACTTATTGAAAAGGGTCAAGGGGAGGTCATCAAAGCTGAACTCCCCACCTTGATGACCAATTTCCAGAACCACCCGGGAGTTCTTTACCTTCAGGCTGTGTTGACGACTGACGGAACCGAGGCGGCTAAGATCTATCAGAGTATCGTCGACAATTTCCCAAGGAGCGAATGGGTGGACGATGCACTGTTCAAGCTTTATCAATACTACTATTCCATTGGACTTTACAAAACGGCAGACCAGAAGCTCGAGCAACTCAAGCGGGACTACCCGTCGTCAACGTACGCAGCTGATCAGAAGGTTGTTGAAGAGCCCAAGGTCGCCCCTCCGCCGGAAGCTCCGGCAAAGGTCAGCCGCCCAAGCAAAGGTGAAAAATCTTCCGTCGTTTATACCGTTCAGGCGGGGACATTTTCTGTCCTTCAAAATGCCGAAGAACTGAAATCCCGCTTCGAAAAGGACGGTTATTCCTCTCATATTTTCACCATTGTGAACAACGGAAAGAAGTTTCACAAAGTCTGGGTGGGGGAGTTTCCAAAACAAGAAGAGGCGAAACGATTCAGCGCTCAGGTCAAGAAGAAGTATCATCTCGAGACAATCGTTGTTTCACGATAAACGGCGCTCAATTGTTTCTGAGCTGGTGAGGACGTTGCAGTATGAATCGCGAACTGTTTCAGAAGGAACATGGGATCATCGGCAAATCTCTTGAGATGCAGGAGATTGTCGAGATTGTGCAGCAGGTTGCACCCACGGACATCACGGTATTGATTACCGGTGAGAGCGGCGTCGGCAAAGAAGTGATTGCCCGGGCGCTCCACAATGGGAGCAAACGGTCGAAGAAAGAACTCGTCACCGTCAACTGCGGCGCCATCCCCGAGGGACTAATCGAAAGCGAGTTGTTCGGCCACGAGAAAGGCTCCTTTACGAGCGCTGTTGACAATCGGAAGGGCTATTTTGAAATCGCCGACGGCGGCAGCATCTTCCTGGACGAAATCGGTGAGACGCCGCTGCCGACGCAAGTGAAGTTGCTCAGGGTTCTCGAGAGCGGAGAATTTATGCGCGTCGGATCTTCATCCACGCGCAAGTCGGATGTCAGGGTCATCGCAGCGACGAACAAGGATTTACAGTACGAGGTTCAGCAGAAACATTTCCGCCCTGATCTCTACTTCCGACTCCGATCGGTCAACATTGTCATTCCGCCGCTCCGGAACAGACGCGAGGACATACCGCCGCTCGTCGAGCATTTTGTGAAAGACTTCACCGGCCGGAACGGAATCCAGTTTGAAGGATTCACCGATGATGCGACAGAACTCATTATGAGTTATCGCTGGCCTGGCAACATTCGTGAACTGAAGAACGTGATTGAGAGCATGTTGGTCTTGACGAACGGCCGGCGACTGACCGCCGACGATGTCCGGAAGAACTTGAAAGAATACCAGGGACCGGTCGTCGACCGGAATTTGCCGGTCATCGCGAACAAGACTGTCGAGCAAGCTGAGCGTGAGTTGATCTATCGCGCGCTCGTCGAGCTCAAAGGTTCCATTCTCGAACTTCGGGATGTGGTCATGCAAGGGGTCCCTGACCAACGCCAGGCTGAGGAATCCCCTGTTGACCGTTCGAATGGAAATGGCACCTCAACACTCCAGGAAATGGAGCGCAGAATGATTGTCAGCGCCCTGGACCGGCACAAAGGAAACAGGCGGCTCGCCGCGAAAGAACTTGAAATCAGTGAACGTACTCTCTATCGGAAGATCAAAGAGTTTGGACTTCAAGAGTAGGACATGGTTCCGGAATATTGCCTGTTACACGTTTGTCATCGTGACGCTGTCAGGTTGCGCCGGATGTCCCTATTCGTTCACTGGAGCATCGGTCCCACCGCATCTGAAGACGATTGCGATTCCGATCGTGGATGATCAAAGCGGGTACGGGGATCCAACGCTTCGCGATACATTTTCGCAGCAGTTACTCAATCGGTTTGTGAACGACAACACGCTGCAACCCGTAGACCGGAATTCCGCGGATTCGATTCTTGAGGGTGTGATCACTTCAGTCAAGGATGCCCCCGCGGTTGTCGAAGGCGGCGATCAGGTTTCAAGACGACGGATCACGGTGACGGCGCACGTCACGTTTCGCGATCTCAAGATGCGAAAGAAAGTGTGGGAAAAAGACTTTACACAATGGGGAGACTACTCTTCAGGGGGCGGTCTCACTCAACGAAACGATGGAATTGCCGAAGCGGTACGCAAAATCACAGAAGATATTCTCAACGAAACAGTAGCTGGATGGTGAATCAGTCATGATCATTGCAACGATGTTGTTTCGACAGGAAATCCTCCACAGTCCGTTTTTCACGGATTTGGTCCTGTATCTCTATTTCTTCTCTCTCCTGATTCTCTTCTCCTTCGGATCCCACGGATTCGTGATGGTCTATCATTACCTGAAGAACCGCGGGAAGGAAGCAGCTCTGCCTCCGTTGCCGCGTCAACCAGTCGTGACCGTGCAACTGCCGATGTACAATGAGTTTTACGTTGTCGAGCGCATTATCGAGGCTGTCTGCGCCATCGAGTACCCAAAAGAGAAGCTTGAAATCCAGGTGCTCGACGATTCGACAGACGAGACGATTGACCTTGTCAAGAAGACCGTCGAACGGTTTCAGGCTCTCGGGTATGATATCAAACATGTCCATCGGTTGAATCGCTCGGGTTTCAAAGCCGGAGCGCTCAAGCACGGATTGGAGACAGCCCGCGGTGAGTTCGTCGCCATTTTCGATGCAGACTTTGTGCCGAACGCGACGTTCCTTCATGACACGCTCCCCTATTTCTTCCAGGACGACAAAATTGCGCTGGTCCAGACGCGGTGGGAGCATTTGAACAGCGATTACTCTCTTCTAACGAGAACACAGGCTATGGCGCTTGATGGGCACTTCGTCATGGAACAGGGTGTTCGTAACAAGGCCGGCTTCTTCATCAATTTCAATGGAACAGGGGGCATCTGGCGCAAAGAGGCAATTATCGATGCCGGCAACTGGCACTCTGACACCCTCACCGAGGATCTCGATCTGAGCTATCGAGCCCAACTCCGTGGATGGAAATTCAAATATTTGAATGACGTGACCTCCCCGGCGGAGCTCCCGGCAGAAGTCAACGCACTGAAATCCCAGCAATTCCGGTGGACAAAAGGGGCGATCGAGACTGCCCGGAAAATCCTCCCCGAGGTCTGGAAATCAGGTATCCCGTTGCGCCTCAAGATCCATTGTACCTTCCACCTGACAAACAATATCGTATTCCCGTTCATTCTGCTCGCCGGGATTCTGAATGTCCCCCTGATGTTTATCAAGCAAGCCGGCGGCCACGAAACGTATTTTGCGATGATGTCCGTGTTCGTCTTTGCGTTCATCGGGTCATTCCTGTTCTACATGTTCTCTCAGAAGGCTGTGTATCCCGATTGGCGACGACGACTTCTGCTGTTCCCCCTTTTCATGGCGGGCAGTATGGGGTTTGCCGTCAATAATTCTCGTGCAGTCTTCGAGGGGCTGTTCAAGAAACGAAGCGAGTTTGTAAGAACTCCAAAATACCGAATTGAGGGAAAGAAGGATTCGTGGATGCAGAAGAAATACGTTCCAGTGAAGCTTGACTGGGGTGTGCTGGTTGAACTCGCGCTGGCGGTCTATTGCTTCTTCGGCGTAATTTCTTCATTATACTATCTACAGATTGCTGCTGTTCCGTTCCAGTTGCTTTACTGCTTGGGATTTTCGTTTGTTTCGGCACTTTCAATCAAACACGCCCTCAAGGCGAGAAAGCTCCGTCACCAACAACCCTCAGTTCAATGACCGACGTCATCCAGGAACACATCAAGTCGCTCGAGCAGCGGCTTGCCACTGAGACTCAGTCACCTCTCTTTGCACGCCTTGCGTCGTATTATCTTCAGGCAGGCCGAGCAAGCGACGCCCTCCGTCTTTGTGATGACGGGCTTGCAATCTATCCATTCTATTCCACCGCACATCTCGTCAAAGGAAAGGCGCTCGTCGAGCTTGGAATGATTGCTGAAGCCAAGCACGAGTACGAGGTTGTCCACGAGTTGTTGCCGACGAACGAGACTCTTGCCCGACTTGCCACCAGTATCGACACAGGCACCTCGGTGGAACTCAGCGTGGCGCCAGCGGAAGAAGTTACTCCTCGGCCAGAGGTCACAGCACCATCTCCCATGATGGAGGAAGTCGTTTCCGAGGAGCCGCAACACCAGGCAACCGAAGGAATTGCAGAAGAGCCTCCGATTGCGGAACAACCAGTTGCACCGACAGAAACGGGACTCGCACCAGAACCTCCTGCGGAGCAACCTGAGAATATTGTGCCTGTTGAAGCCGCGCCACTCGCCGAGGGTTCATTTGGATTTCAGGCGCCCCCATTTGTCGAGGAAGAGCAACCTCCTCCAAGCGGATATGAGACTCCTGGTTTCGGAGTCGGGAAACCGCCGCAACCGGTAGCCAGCGATGCCAGCTTCAGCGCAACACCGGAAGAGCCAACAGCCGCGCCTGTCGCGACCGAAGAGGAGCAAGCTGCTTCGATTGAAGAAGCTCCAGCTCCAGTCTCCGATTACGGTTTTGGTGTTCCCGAAGTGGCTCAACCTGTTGAGCCAATCATGGAAGAGGCGCCTTCTGTTCCTGAAATCGTCGAACCAACTCCTTCGATCACCTCTGAAGACGCTTTTGGCGTTTCGACCGAGGCTCCAGTTGAGGTCCCGGCGCCACCATCTGTTGCAGAACCGACGCCTGTTGTCGAGCCTCCGGTTGCACTGACTCCGCCTGTTTCCGAATCTGCCGCGGCAGAGGTGCCACCGGCCAAAGAAGACCAGTCACCCGACTGGTTCGAAGCGTTCAGTCAACTACAGCAGCCGAGCACGGAAACCACGGAGGCTCCGCCTACCGCTCCGGCGGAAGAGGAAAACCCATTTGCGATGTTTGGAGCAGAGCAAGCTCCTGCAGCGACTGAAAGTGAACCGTACGAAGAGTTTGCTGCTCGTACGCGCATGGAATTGTTCGGCACCGAAGACACGATGACACTCGACCAGTATCTAGGTTCGTCTTCATCAGCGGAACCACCTGCCGCCCCGGATCAGATTGGAGAACTTGCAGAGAAGCTCAAGTCTTCCCCCCGGATCACACCTCCGGTGATCAATTACTCAGAAAAGTCGGCGCGACCTGCAACAGAAGGCGAGGCTTCTTCGGGTTCCGGGTTCGTCACACCCACACTCGCGGAAATCTACATAAAGCAGGGTTGGTTTGATGATGCGATCAAGGCGTATCGAGCTCTTGTTGTCAACAAGCCAGCAGAGAAAGAGAAATTCGAGCAGCGCATCGCGGAGATTGAGGAGATGAAGAAGAAGCAGTAAGAAGTATTGAGTAGGAAGTGGGAAGAAAACAAAAAACCCCGGCTCAACAGTCGGGGTTTTTTGTTGGAAACGAACTACCTTACTTCATCTTGCCGACGAACTTGGTTAATGCAGATTTCTGATTCGCCGCCTTGTTCTTGTGAATCAGCCCCTTCGATCCAAGCTGGTCCAGCGCTTTGACAGCAGTTTTCAACGCCGCTGCGGCAGCGTCCTTGTCCTTCGCAGAATGTACATTCTTGATCAATGTCTTCATTTTTGTAAGAAACGCCTTGTTGCGGGCATGGCGCTTAATGTTCTGACGTGCCCGTTTTTCAGCTGATTTATGTTGTGCCATCCTGTTCTCCTGAGTGAGCCAACTCTGTTTTGTTTCGTCTGCTTCAAAGATAGTGAGATTTTCGCAAATTCACAAAGTCTTTTTTTGATTCGGCGCTTTCGTCCTAACCAGAAGGCCCTTCTCGAGAGTGGGATGCCACATAGCGGCAGAAGTCACCGTCGTCCCGAAACGCTTTTGTTCGGGACCTCGTTTTGAGACCCCGAGCAAAAGAATCTCGGGGTGACATGAGGGCTTTCATGAATCTGAGGCAAAGTGTGAGTCTACATCTGAGCTTCAAGCGATTGTCGAAGCGAAAGCAGGAAGGATCGGAGGATTGCCGCGGTTGCTCCCCAGATTTCGTGATCACCGAATCTGTAGAAATAGACTTCCAAGGGGACGCCAAACGGAGCTCGTTGTTCGACTCTCTCATTCCTTTTATCCATGAACAGGGAGAGCGGCACCTCCAGGATTTCAGCGACTTCGACGGCTTGAGGTGTCAATGGCGGCAGGGCCGCAGTGGAAGCGACGACGGGTGTGATGGCAAATCCCGATGGCGTTTCGTACTCATCAAACAATCCTAGAACTCTAACATCCTCGCGCGGGAGACCGATCTCCTCTTCGCTTTCCCGCAGCGCTGTCACGACGAGATCCTGGTCAACATCATCCTGCGAACCTCCGGGGAATGAGATTTGTCCTTTGTGATGTTCCACATCTTCGGTTCGCTTCGTCAGGAGCACATACAGTTCTCCGTTTTTCGAATAGAACAGCATCAAGACAGCCGCCTTCTTCAGTTGCGGTTTCTGAAGTTCTTTCCTCCGAAATCCCTGGAGAAATGACGCTATGTGGTCAACCGTGATGATCATGTATGTGCAACAACAATTCTGCCCGATCCAATGTCTGAGAGCAGCACCTCAATAAAGGTTCTCCACTCCGCGGAAAGTAGTGTCTCGTCAGGCCTGGATTCCAACTGGTACAAGAGTTCATGGAGAAACGAGAACGAAGGTCCCTTGAATCGCTCGCTCGCAGACCGAACGATGCGAAACTCGTCGCGCAACCGATAGAAGAACAGCAGAAGATCATCTGCTGTGGCGGCGGAGGAGCGTTCATGCGGTTGCTGCAACGAAGTCAGGAACGCCTTTGCCTGTGCAGCAATATCTTCTCCTTCCCCGCTCCTCATCGTTGCTTCTTCTTCCAGAGTTTGTTCAACCTCTCGCGAATCTCCTTTTCCTTGCCGAGGTCCGAGGGTTTGTAGTAGACCTTGTCCTTCAGGTTGTCGGGGAGGTATTGCTGCTCGACAAAATGGTCATCGAATTGATGACTGTATTTGTAGTCCTTGCCATAGTCGAGCTCTTTCATCAATTGTGTTGGGGCATTCCTGATATGCAGCGGCACAGGAGCATTGGGCACATTCCGAACATCCTCCATCGCCTGTTCGATGGCGAGATAGGAAGCGTTGCTCTTGGGCGCAGAAGCAAGATATGTGGCCGTTTGTGAGAGGATGATCCTTGCCTCCGGCATCCCGACATAATCCACGGCAGTGAAACAAGATGTTGCCATCGTCAATGCCGTCGGATCGGCATTACCGACATCCTCAGATGAAAGAACGACCATTCGCCGTGCGATGAACTTTGGATCTTCGCCGCCGTCGAGCATTCTCGCCAGCCAATAGACAGCAGCATCAGGATCACTCCCCCGAAGACTTTTGATGAAGGCTGAGATCGTATCGTAGTGCTGGTCGCCTGTCTTGTCGTAGAGAGTGTACTTCCGTTGAAACGCTTCTTCAATTTTCGCCTTGGTGATTGTCGCACCGCCATCACTGTCGGGCTTGGTGAGATGGAGAGCCGTCTCGAGACCGTTCAGCAATTTACGTGCGTCACCACCCGAGAGCAACAAGAGGAAGTCGAGGTCCTCGATGACGATCCGACGCTTGGAAAGGATCGTGTCGGTCTTCAGCGCGCGATCGACGATTGCTGAAAGCCCTTTCTTGTCGAGGGACTCCAGGATGTACACGCGACATCGTGAGAGTAGCGGACTGATTACTTCGAACGACGGATTTTCGGTGGTTGCGCCGATCAGGATGATGCTCCCATCCTCGACGCTGTGAAGGAGAGCATCCTGCTGTGCTTTGTTGAATCGATGAATCTCATCGATGAACAGGATGGTGCGTTTGTTGAGTTGCTTGAGGCTGCGTTCCGCTTTGGCGATGACATCCCGGACTTCCTTCACACCTGAGGACACGGCATTCAGTTGGTGGAAATCCGCTTTGATATAGTGGGCAACGAGACGGGCCAGCGTTGTTTTGCCGACACCTGGGGGTCCCCACAGGATCATCGAAAACAGGTCCCCCTTTTCCACCATCATTCGCAGGGGTTTTCCATCCCCGAGGAGGTGGGTTTGACCGATGAAGTGATCAAGCGATTGCGGGCGCACACGTTCTGCAAGCGGAATGTAGGACCGGGAAGGCTGACCCGAATGTCCCTCTGTGGAAAAAAGGTCCGGCATACAATTGCTCTTCGATTGAACAGCAGGTCCTCGAAATGAAAAAACCAACATCAGCTTCGAGGCCCTGACGTTGGTCGGCTCCGTTCAACGGTTCGGTTTCAAAGCGAACCGAGACGTTTCATTCAGTTCTTCTTCACTTTGTAGACGGTCTCTCCTTCACGCGCCATCCCGTACTTCTCTCTCGCCACCTTCTCGATCGTCTTTTTGTCGCCATCAAGGGCTTTCAAGTAGGATTGGAGGCGCTTCGTCTCTTCTTCCGCAGCTTTCACCTTTTCGATCATGACCTGGCGCTCGTGTTCCAAGCGGACACGGGCGATGACCCCGCGGTTATTGAACAGGATATAAGAAACGAGCAGCGTACCGACGATAGCAAAGAGAGCACGACGGCGAGTCTTGAAGACTTTTTTTGAGATCCCCTGCAGCCAGCGGGGTTTCTGGACTCTTCTCAGGAACTGACCTTCCATCAGTTCAAAGGTACTGCTAAATTCATCATATTGCAAACACACCCGCATTTGCGCATTACAAACTCTTGAGCCACATTGACAAAGTCACTGGAATTTCCCTAATTGACTGACCAGCACAACAAGAATGTGGCCTATGGCGACATCACGTAATACTACAGCCAGAAACTTCATCGAGAGATTTGGTGTACATGGATTACTGAGGATCTTACAGGATGCGAATGAGGGGATAAAGCTCGAGGAGACTGCAAAGCGTTTCGGTCTGTCAATGGCTCGTATGTCACAGCTACGCGATTCGTTCTTGGTTCAGCGATGGATCTTGACGGGTGAGGCTAGAGATGCTGTAAAAGTTTATCTGGACGAAGCGCAGAGCATAGTGGACAAAGAGAAAGAAGCATTCGAAGCCTCTCGACTGCAAGCTTCGCAAACTCAGGAGGTGCTCGAGAGTGATATGAAACTCAAAGCCGATCAACGCTCGAGCGGTCTTCCGTAACGTAAGGATTGCATTCTCCTTGAAACGCAAGCTGGAAGGTCGCGTTAGCCCTCCAACACAGCCCGTATCAATTTCAGTTTTTCTGGGCGGGGCCTTGTTTTACCCTGCGCATATAGAGCGACCATCTGTTTTGAGATCCCCGTCTTCTTGGCCAGCTCAGATTGGGTCCACCCTAGTACCCCCAAGCGTAAGCGAATCCATCGCGCAAGCTCCCGGTATTCGCGCTTCAGCATTCTCTTCCTTGCCAAGAAGGCCTCGTATTGACCGGCCGAAGCCAGTCCCTTTTTCTGCGCCAAGTACTTCTTGTAATCCGCAGGACGTTGAAATCCCTTCGATCTAAGCACGTCGTATTGATAATCCTTGTAAGAAGACAATCCTCTTTTCTTAGCCCACTCTTTGTGGTAGGCTGAAAACGACGAATATCCCTTTTGCCTGATTGTGCTCTTAAGGTAATGCTTGTAAGAGACAGGAGTCTTTTTTGCAAGCAAATAGGAGGTATAAGAAATTAGGTTTGAAAACCCTTGTTTTTTGCCAGCGGGCGTTGAGTATTCGTTCAGGTAGTAACTCTTGTCAGCGGAGATTTCTTGCAAGAACTTCATGAACGAGGTAGCGGCATACTCACTCACGTACTTTAGGTGAGTAAACTCTATATCGTTTCGTCTAGCTTCGACCTCGCGTCGAATCAACCGCGCTAGGGAGAGTTTAGATTCAACGGGTCCCAATTCCTCTGCCGAATCGAGCGTGGGATCGGTATGCCGTCGCAGGATACTTGCCTGTGGCCTGACCTCGCGTTTCAGATCGAAGTACTGCTCGAGATTGTTGAGGCGAAGATTCTTGGCAATCCTCTTGTACTTCCGGACGAGGGATTCATTCTTCTCGCTACGTTGCATGGGACAAACCTATGCTTGACCTCGTGCAGCTGGAGTCATTCTTTGTACCAGTCCGCCTTCGGCTGGAACTTTGTCTTCAGGTGTTTGCGCGCTTCGTGGTGTTCAATCGCCAGTTGGACAAGCCTGTCCAGCAAGTCGGGATACGATATGCCCGAGGCCTGCCAGAGTTTTGGATACATACTAATCGAGGTGAAGCCGGGAATCGTGTTGAGTTCGTTCAAATAGATGGCATTGGTCTTCTTCCGCACCAGAAAGTCGATCCTTGCCATACCGGAGCAGTTCAGGATCCGGAAACTCTCCGTGGAGTAGAACTGAATTTTCTTCAGCACAGACTTCGGCAGGCGGGCAGGGATCACGGGGGTCGATTTCCCATCGACATATTTTGCGTCGTAGTCATAAAACTCATTGGATGGGATGATCTCGCCCGGGATTGACGCGATCGGTTTGTCATTCCCAAGAACGCTACATTCAATTTCACGTGCTTGTTCGATCCCCTTTTCGACGAGGATCTTCAGGTCGTACTCAGCCGCAAGTTCGATCGCCTTCATCAACTCGCGGCGATTGTGCGCTTTTGAAATTCCAACGCTCGAGCCGAGGTTCGCGGGCTTCACAAAGCACGGATATGAGAGTTTCCGCTCGATGAGTCCAAGGATTTTCTTGGAATGATCCCGGTATTCGGCAATCATAAACCACACTTCCGGAGCCACGGGAATTTTCGCGGCACGCAGCAACTGCTTCTGCACAACCTTGTCCATTCCCACGGCAGATCCAAGCACGCCGGAACCGACGTAGGGAATGTCTGCGAGTTCAAAAAGACCCTGAATGGAACCATCCTCGCCATACGTTCCGTGAAGAACGGGAAACGCAACATCGATCTGTTGAGGGGCCGGCTGGGCCGAGGAATCCTTGAGCTCAACAAGTCCCTGCTTGCGCGGGTCCGGCACCAGAATGTGCTCGGGCAGACTCTCGATGTTCGCTCGCTCTCTGAGCAGGTCAAGAGCTTGTGCAGAACTGAGCCAGCGCCCTTCCGGAGTGATGCCGATGGGGAGTACCTCGTACTTGTTTCTATCAAGAGCATTGATGACAGAGGTTGCTGAGACGATCGAAACTTCGTGCTCCGCTGACCGGCCTCCGAAGATGACACCAACACGAATCTTATTGGGCATGGGCTGTCCTGAAAAGTCCGCTGTGAACCTACGATCGCTTCTTTTTGTTGAATGTCTCTTTAAGCCGTTTCACCTGTTCTCCGGCCAAGACCTTTTCGCCCCCAAGCATTCGCGCAACAAACGTAATGCGGGCGGCATGTTCCACCTTCTCCATCTTGAAGTATGCATCATCAAGATCTTTCCCGAACGTGACTACTCCATGGTTCGCGAGCAGAATTGCACTCGAGGATTGGACATACGGAGCTATCGAATCTGCCACTTCTTGCGTCGAGGTGACTGCAAAGATCGCAAGCGGAATGGGACCAAGTCCGATGATGACCTCCGGAAGCAATGGCTTGTCCAGTGGAATATGGGCTGTCGCAAAACCCGTTGCATAAGTGGGGTGAGCGTGTACGACTGCATTGACGTCTGGCCGTTGGCGATAGATGTACAGATGCATCCCCAACTCCGTCGACGGAGCACGCCCCTCATGGATCATCGCACCATCCAAGGTCACTTCGACAAGGTCACTCTCGACGACACGGCCCTTGTTCAAGGATGTAGGGGTTGCCAGTATATTTCCATTGGGCAGTCTCGAACTTACATTGCCGTCAGAGGCGGTGACAAATCCGTGTGCGTAAAGGTTTCGGCACACAGCAACAAGCTGGTGCGCAATCGTTGACTTCAACATATTCGTTCGACGTTGTGAGGAGAACTACCGGACCAAAATAGACAAAAGTGCTCTGAGGTTCAAGCAACCTGCGTTATTCACTCAGAAGCAGGTACGAGAGGACGACGAAACTCATTTGACTGATGACCAGAGAGATTGCCGCCTCTCGGTCAAGTTTGTTTGTTGTCGAAAGGCTAGCGGGATTTTTCGACAGAAGGTATCTGCCAAACTCTTTATTTGCCTGATCTTTGAAATAGGCCGATGTCACACCGGAGAGAATCATCGTCAGCCCGGAGACATACGTCGGCCAATGGTCGGTGGCCACAAGATCTGCAGAATCCTTTCGAGGATAAGGTGTTTTTCAAAATTCCCCGTATCCAAGACCTCCAACGAATCTTCTTTGACGGATGCATTCCAGGAAAAAACCGAGGGATAGAACGCTTTGATGCGATGACCCCCGCGCTGAATGGAAATTTTCTGGAGCGGAGACTTTCCCACGTACATCGAATCAATGAAAAGATCCGCTCCTGGCGGGTCTGTCAGGAGCGTGACTGTGCCCAATGAGTCAGACCGCGGAGCAGTCTGACTGAAAAGACTTGAACAAACAAGGGCTGACGCTATGATAAGAGATTTCGTCATTGCTGTACCGTTTTCAGCGCGGCAACATATCGGTCTTCATAGGTCAAAAGCATCATGTCTCCCCAGATGACCGGCGAGACCTTGATTCGCCCAGGTGCCTCGTATTGCCAGATTTTCTCGCCTGTGGCCACGCGCAGCGCATACAGGTTTCGATCCTGCGATCCAACATAGAGGATATCTCCAGCCACCAGAGGTGCGCAGCTGACGACACTACGACAGGAAAAGCTCCAGAGTTTTTTGCCGCTCTCGAGGCTCAGCGCCGTAACCTTTCCATCTGCCGTCCCGATGAATATCTGTTTCTGTGTTGCAGCTGCCGGCGCGTAAATCCGCGTTCCTGTTTCATACCTCCACCGCAGTTCTCCCGTTCGCGTATCGAGAGCGTAGAGCACGCCGTCAATGGCGCCGACAACGCACACTCCGTTGGAGAGAACAGGGGTGGCAAAGATGCTTGCCGTCGCCTGGTATTTCCATCGCAGCTTTCCCGTCAGCCGCTCCACCGCATAGATGCCTCCTCCGTCCGAGCCGAACACAATCACCTCACCGTCGCTCGCAGGAGAAGATCTCACGGGTTTGCGCACATCCTTCTCGGCAAATTCGTATTTCCAGAATTCCAACCCATCCGCCTTCTTCAGACATTGCAGCGTCCCATCGAGAGTGACCACATAGAGGAACTCTCCAACCACAAGCGGCGAAGTTTCGATAGGACCGTACTTCCCCGACCACATGCGCTTGGCGTCATGAAGGGACACGCAAAAAAGTGTTTCTGTTCCCAAAGCGCAGGCAACGTATGCGTTCCCCTCATCCCACACAGGCGTTCCGGAAACTGCAGATTCCATCACAGCGTAGCCCATCCGGTCCCCGGTAACAAGGTTGATGGCATGAAGTTCTCCCCGCAATGTGCCGACAAGAACGACACTGTCCCTCACGAGCGGTGTCCCGGAAACTCCTGCTAGGGCATCATACTCCCAAATCGGCTTGAGGGGAGGCACCATGGTTGAGAAACTCTCGTTTGTCCGCGACACAGTACCGCCGTAGGTAACCCAGTCATAGGGCTTCTGAGCCAGACGCCGCTGGATCCGAATGCCCGCGCAATCCAAAGTAAGAAGAATGAAGACTGCGAAGAGAGCCAGAATCAGCCGTCGCTGCGATGGCGCCGTTCGAGCACAAGATGATGGTACTGTTTTGGATCCACGATTTCTCAACGCTAGAAGTCCCATCCAAAGAAGAACTGGTAAAACAGACCTTCCTGAAACTTGGCCATATTATTTTCAATGCGCTTTCCGATGTCATAGCGCAGGACAACGATTCCTCCGAGATTGAAGCGGATTCCTGCTCCGACGCTCCCTTTCGTGTCGGTATACTGTGTATCCCACGCTCCCCCCACATCTGTGAAGATCGCCCCACGGATCGAACTAAATGAGACCCCACCGAATGGAAACCGGACGCTCAGTTGGTCAACAAACGGGAACCGCAGTTCCTGGCTCATGAACCAGATTTTCTGACCACGGATTTCCCAACGCGGCCAACCTCGCAAATCCCAGCTTCCACCCATGAAGAACCGCCGAGCTTCCTTCCCGTCGTTGTACCAGAGATTGACACGCGAAGCAAGTGCGCTCCGAGTGGAAAGCCTCCAGTACTTCCGATAGTCGGCGATGATGCTGTAGTAATTGACATTGGAATGTTGAATGTCGGTGGTGTAGGCCAACGTCAACCGCGTGCGCGATCCATCGAGCGGCCCTGTCGGACCCCAGAGAGAATTGTCCGCAACGTATGAACACGAACTCGAGACGAGCAGCGCTTTGCGCGGCACCGTTTCAACGAAGATGTCTTTGTCGGAGTTGCTGACCGTCACACCGGTTTCGAAGCGACGGAACTGTGAAAGAGGATAGCTCAGAACAAAGTATCCGCCGAAAGCCCGTTCGTAATAGAACAGGTCAGGGTCGGTCAAATCGTACCTGTATCCGGCGAAATGAAAAATCCCGTAATCGTAGTTGGTGCGCTTGCCGAGCGAGATACGCGAGATGGCGATATTGAAGCTCTCGAGGAATTCGGAACGAGCCTGCGCCGTGTTGTAGATCAGGAAATAGTATTGATCGTTTCCCAGCACATCGCTCATGGCGACTGCAGCTCCACCGGTCGTTCCGAAGACCGGATCGGTGGAAACCTGGCTTTGCGCAATATCGAGTTTGTAGTCTCCGGCATATCGATAGTTTGCCTCGATGGAAGAAGACTCGAGCCGCGGCGCTTCCCAAGGATCCTTATTCACATCGAATCGAAATGCTCTCTTCTCGGTGGCAGAACTCAAAAGAGAGGAGACACCACCGATCTTCTTGATCTGGAAGCTGAAATTCTCAAATGTCGTGAACACCATTTCATCGCGATCGGTCCAGCTGGGATCTTGAGCGGCGGTCGTCAGGCGCGTCACTTTCACCATTGATCGTACAAGCTTGGACTGGCTCATGTCCATTGCCCACACATTGTGTGCTCCATCAATGTCGGAGGTAAAGGTCAGGAGTTTTCCATCCCGCGACCAGGACGGGGAAAGAAAGTTGGACCGGCCGATGGTGATGTACTCGATTTCCGCGGTGGCCACATTGTAGCTGAACAGATTGAGGTACCCCTCCTTCCCATAGGGAGTCCTATCAGAACTAAAGATGATTGCCGATCCGTCCGGAGCCCACGCCGGGTCGCGGTCTTCATAGATGTCATTCGTCAGCCGGCTCAGCGTCCGTGATGTCGTATCGAAGATGTACAGATCGCTCATCCCGCTCTTATCGACGGCGGACAACGCGATGCGATTGCCATCAGGGGACCAGGAGGGAGATCCCAGCACAACGAGATTCGTAAACCGGAGTGTCTCCTGCATCTT
>JAPLFP010000186.1 GCA_026390585.1 Ignavibacteriales bacterium
GTTACAAAATGCCAGAAAAACCCCTTGTCGCTGAGGATATTGCCAAGGTCCAGTTCGCCTGCGATTTGACACGCTGCAAAGGCGCCTGCTGTACAATGCCCGGAGCACGTGGGGCGCCGTTGCGCGAGGAGGAACTGGGGGAAATCGAAAAGGCATACCCCACTGTCAGAAAGTACCTTAGTTTTGGGCACAAAGATGCCATTGAAGAACGGGGACTTGTGCAAGGGCGCAAAGCTGACTATACTACGCAGGTGGTTCAGAACCAGGCCTGTGTTTTTGCCTTATTCGAGAATGGAATTGCGAAGTGCGCGTTTGAAAAAGCGTACTTAAACAACGAAATTGGATGGCGTAAGCCAATATCGTGCCACTTATTCCCAATCAGAGTCGCACTGGGTGTGCCGGAACGATTGCGGTTCGAGTGCATCGCCGAGTGTCAGCCTGCAACGGAGCGCGGAACAACGGAGCATATTTGGCTGTCGGAGTTCCTAGGAGATTCTCTCACGCGAGCCTACGGAGAGAGTTGGTATCAAGAGTTCAGGTTGTATTGCGAGGCAAGAAGAAACGGAGAACTGACATCGTAGATCTTCTACTGCGTTTTGAAGCATGATCAATCTTTCACAACAAATGCGGCTGGGCCTTAAGCTCACGCCGCAACAAGTCCAGTATCTGAAGCTCCTTCAGCTTCCAACGATGGCGCTCGAGCAGCGTATCAAGACCGAGTTGGAGTTGAACCCATTGCTCGAAACGAACGAGGAACTGGAGCAGTCGCTCGAGCAGGAAGAACCCGACGAAGCAGCGGCCGACTCCACCGACGACAAGTCTGAAGAGAAACCCGAAGAAAAGCCCGACGAAAAGCCTAATGCCACCGAGGATTCCTATACGTTGGATGACTATATCAACGATGACCTCGCTGGCTACAAGAGCCCTGAAGCATACCGCGCTCAGGATGAGGATGAGGAATACGAGCGTCCTATTGCCTCCAGCGTTCCCATGTCAGAACGCTTGCTCAGCCAGTTCCGCCTGCAGTCCCAGGACGACACGGATTTTCTCATTGCAGAGGAAATCATCGGAAACGTGGACGAAGATGGATACCTCCGGCGCGACCTGAGCCTGATTGTTCAAGATCTGAATCTCTCCTTCGGCCTCGAGATCACTATGGAACAGGCCGAGCAGACGCTAAAGAGAATACAACTTCTCGATCCTCCCGGAATTGCGGCACGCAATTTGCAGGAATGCCTGATTTCCCAAGCGCGGACGATACAGTGCGAAGCACATATCAAGGAATTGGCCCTCCGAATTCTCCAGACGCATTTTGATGATCTCAAGCTCAAACGCTTCGACAACCTGGCGAGCGACCTCCATGTCGGTCTTGAAACGCTCAAGAAGGTCATCGATCTCATTCAACGCCTGAATCCTAAACCCGGAGAAGGAGAGTTCTCGGCCCAGGAGAATTATATCACGCCGGACTTCATTGTCGAGAACGATGAAGGCGACTTCATCATCACACTCAACGATCGCAGTCTTCCAACTCTTCGCATTAACAAAGCGTATCGGGATCTTGTTGCCCCGAAATCCAAAAAGACCTCGAAAGAGGCAAAGGACTTCATCAAGCAGAAATTCGAATCGGCAAAATGGTTCATTGCCTCGATCCATCAGCGCCGGGAAACGCTTCTCAAAGTGATGCGCTCAATTGTGGAACGGCAGAAACTGTGGTTTTCAGAAGGCGAAGTCCTGAAACCGATGATCTACAAAGACGTCGCAGAGGTTGTTGGAGTCGACATCTCAACAATCAGCCGGGTCGTCAACAGCAAATACGTCCAGACAGAGTTTGGCGTGCACTCGCTCAAGAGGTTCTTCACTTCCGGCTTGGAAACAGAATCAGGGGAAGATGTTTCGAATCAGGTGATCAAACAGCGCATAAAAGATATCATCGAAACCGAGGACCCCAAGAAACCTCTGAACGATGACAAGATCGCAGCGATGGTCGGCGGACAAGGCGTGAAAATCGCACGCAGAACCGTGGCGAAATATCGTGAGCAGATGAGCATTCCCATCGCGCGAATGCGCAAGAAGATCTGAACACACCAAGAGGATCATCCATGATTGAACAGGCGCATGCGACAACCATCATCGGCGTACGCCGTGATGGACGAGTCGCCCTCGGTGGCGACGGCCAGGTGACACTGGGTTTGACGGTGATGAAGAAGCACGCAAACAAGATTCGCAAGCTACACCAGGGATCTGTGCTTGTAGGATTTGCCGGGTCAGCAGCGGACGCCTTCAGCCTTCTGGACCGATTCGAAGAGAAACTCGAGCAGCATCGAGGCCAGCTTGTTCGGGCGGCAGTTGAGCTGGCGAAGCTGTGGCGCACGGACAAGTATCTTCGGCAACTTGAAGCATTGCTCGCGGTCATGGACAAGACGAGCTCATTAGTCATTTCAGGAACAGGCGAGGTGATTGAGCCTGATGACGGCATCGTCGCGATCGGTTCGGGTGGCTCCTTTGCCCTGGCTGCAGCCCGCACACTCGTTCAACACACGCAAATGAGCGCTCCCGAAATCGTTCGCGAATCGCTCCAGACAGCCGCAGAGATCTGCATCTATACGAACAACAATATTACCATCGAAGAACTATAGCAGAGTGCCCGCGTTGAAGGAACACCGTCCAGAAAACAAGAGCGAACTTACCCCTCGCCAGATTGTCTCCGAGCTCGACAAATACATTATCGGCCAGCAGAACGCGAAGAAATCGGTCGCGATCGCCCTCCGCAACCGTTGGCGCCGATTGCAGGCCCCGGAGCATCTCCGCGAAGAGATCATGCCGAATAATATTATCCTGATCGGACCAACCGGTGTAGGCAAGACGGAGATCGCCCGGCGCTTAGCCAAACTCGCGAACGCTCCGTTTATCAAAGTAGAGGCTTCCAAGTTTACCGAGGTCGGCTACGTCGGCCGCGACGTCGAGTCGATGGTCCGCGACCTGACAGAAATCGCAGTCAACATGGTCAAGGCAGAGAAGACGGCTGAGGTTCAGGCGAAGGCTCAGACGATGGCAGAAGAGCGCATTCTGGATGAGCTCATTCCCCCCTCTCGCCCCCGTAACCCGGAATCGGCGGAGGTGATCGGTCCATCGTATGACGAAGAGAACCAGAAGACCCGGGAGAGATTCCGCGAGATGCTGCGCGCAGGTCAGCTCGACCATCGGACGATCGAAGTGGACATCCCAACTTCTCAGATGCCGTTAATGCAAGTCATGGGTCCCATGAGCCTTGAAGAAATGGGCATCAACGTTCAGGACATGTTCGGCAACCTCTTCCCGAAGAAAAGCAAGAACAGAAAGCTGACGGTAGCCGAAGCGAAACTCCTGTTGGGTCAGGAAGAAGCCCAGAAATCTGATCCCTGAGCTTCAGGGCAGGTTTCCCATCCGGGTGGAGCTGCAGAGTCTCACAGAAGATGATTTTGTCAAGATCCTCACTCTTCCGCAGAATGCTCTCTTGAAACAATATGCGGCGCTGCTTGAGACCGAAGGCATCGCTCTTGTCTTTGAGGATGAGGCTGTGCGTGAAATTGCGAGGGTGGCTTACGAGGTGAATGAGCAGGTGGAGAACATCGGAGCAAGAAGATTGCATACGATCCTCACGACGCTTCTTGAAGAACCGCTCTTCGATGCTCCTGATTCAATTCCCGCTTCGACCATCAGTGTAACAAAGGCGCTCGTTGTAGAGAAGCTCAGCACCATCGTGAAGAACCGGGACCTGAGCAGATATATTCTTTAGAGGGATGCCGAAAGACAGATTTGCTGAGCCATCCGATGAATCGCATGGCTCAATTGTAGCGAAACCCGGCCTGAGGAAATTCCCTTGGGGCGGGTTTTGTGTTTTCAAAGACGTCTATCTTGGAGATGCCAAGTTTATGTAGCAACCGCCTGAGTCAAACGCTTGCTTAAACCGTTCGTCGGGCGTTCGATCCAAAGGTGAGAGTCAACAGAACATGGCGCTCGTAGTTGACAATTGCCCTTCCCTTGAGTAACATTGTATCACGCGTCGCGAGCACCGATTCTTCCTTCCACAAACCTGGCAATCCTGTCAGCCGAAGGAGCTTGTCATGAAGCAACTCGCCTTGATTGTTTTCATTCCCTTGATCCTTGTAATCAACTCATGTACTCTAAGTCATTTTCTGAAGACCGAGCTTGGCACAGAGGTTGACAAGTTCGAAAATCGAAAGACCAACTATCTCCACTTCAACTTCTTGCCCAGCAAATATGGTGTAGCATCTATTGCATTCGACCTGCAGAGGATTGATGTTGACGATAGGATAATGAGTTACTCAATCATCATAAGATATGTGCACGCTGATTGGCTCTTCATAGAACAGGGAGAGAGCTTGGTATTGTTGATAGATGGTAGGCGAATCGGTTTCACGAGTGAGGGCAGTAGCAATCACAGGGAGGTCCTAAGTGGTGGAAGTGTTCTTGAGGAGGCCCAATACGCGGTAGACTATAGCACCCTGCAAATGCTAGCACATGCCTCGAGGATAGAAATGAAGATTGTAGGTGACAGGTACTATGTCACACGTGAATTCGAAAAATCAAATTTCGACAATCTCCGGAACTTCATCACACGTTTTCCGACCAAGTGACCCAGGACTCGCACGCAATTGTCTGGCTCGCTTAAAAGCGGAGAAATTGAAGAAACACGAGTCTGAAAGAGTTCTCAGAAGCGTTTCCTACCAAACGGCAGAGCAATGTCTGTTTCTCTCAGCGAAGATCCACCGAATACAACTACATGACTTGAAAGGCAAGGCAATGCAACCAGCTAAGATTTTTGCTCTCGGTCTACTCCTTCTCAGGTTATGCGCAGGCGCTTATGCTCAACAGACGGCCACAACTGATGACGGAAGAAAGGTCATCTTGAAAACGGATGGAACGTGGGAATACACAAAAAAAGAGGCGACCGTAAGAACAAACTCGGTCGATTTCAGGAAGTCGAATTGGGGAATGTCAAAAAAACAGGTGAAAGCCACAGAATCTGGGAAGATTGTCAGAGATGACGAAACCGCGCTTGTCTATTCAGGAGAAGTGTCGGGGCTCGATGCCCTGATCGGCTACATCTTCGTTGACTCCAAACTCGTGCGAACGAAATACATTTTTTTACCTAAGCACACAAACCAGAATGATTTCATCCAAGACTACGGGACTGTGAAGGCAGCTCTTACCGAAAAATACGGAACGCCCAAGTCTGATAATACATATTGGCGCAATGAACTCTACAAAAGCGATTACTCAGAATGGGGTTTCGCGGTCAGTCTCGGTCATCTAGTGTACACCGCAGAGTGGGAAACCGAATCCTCCAAAATAAATATCATTTTATCAGGTGAGAACTACAAAGTTCATCTTTCGACTGAATACGCAAGCAAGCGATTCGAAAACCTAGAAGACGCCGCGCAGCAGAAAAAGAAGGCATCAGAATTCTAGCAATGTGATGGACATGGGCTCTATTGCCTCTCTCTTGACTACCAATATTACACCCCTCAGCAACTTGTAGCAATGCACGAATTGAAGTAGGAGGAGGTTATGAAAAAGATAATGGTCTACGCTGCATTGATTGCAGTCATAGCTCTGGCCAGTTGCGCCGGTTCGAGGGAAGCCACGAAGGATGAAATGAACCACGAGTTTATCTTGAGCCTTCCCGGTGTACACAAGCAACAGGCATTTGACAAGACGCTAAAATGGATTGCGAATACATTTCGGTCTGCAAAAGCTGTGATTGAGTATTAAGACAAAGAGACGGGTGCTATAGTTGGTAATGGGATGGCGAAAATGAATGTGGAGGCTACGATATCTGTTCAAGTAGACATTGTTTTCACAATGAACATTGATATCCGGGATGAAAAAGCTCGAATACGGTTTGTTAACTTAGAGTATATTCCCGCCGGCGCAACTTCTCGTCAGCCATTTCGAGACATAGTGGCCTATCATCACCCGGCGCATCAGAAATTTACCGAGCTAACTGCAAGTCTGGCTGGATTCATCGAGAACAAAGATGAGTTCTAAAGTTTCACGGACTTTCAGTTGATCTTTTCACCGCCGCCGGGAGGCTTGAACCCGAAGATCTGCCCTCCTGCGACGTCTCCGGCAAGTTTGATCTCGCCGAATTTCTTTTCGTACTTGTCGATATTGTCCCGAAGAGCCGCATCGAGCATTTTCGTATGCTGAGGCGTCATGACAATTCGTGCAAACACCTTCGCCTTGGGAACCCCCGGGAGAACACGGGTGAAGTCGATCACGAATTCAGCCGGCGAGTGCGTGATGATCGCGAGATTCGAATAAATCCCTTCCGCTTCCTTTTCACCGAGTTCGATGTTGATTTGTTGCGGTTGCATTGGATCGTTCATGTCTGTGCCTTTCGATGCGATTCGAACAAAACGCCCATCGTTGAAACGAAGTTTCAAACCGATGGGCGTTTCTAAATCGGTACTCCGTGGAAGAACAACAACAGCCTACTTGACACCTTTCCGAATCTTGTCAGCCTGATCGAAAGCCTTCATCGCCTTGTCCTGCAGTCCCAAACGAGCGTAGATCGTTCCCATCGTCTCCCACACGTCTGCATTATCCTTCTTGCATTCTGTGACCTTTTCCATGTAGGGGAGCGCAGCCCGGAACTTCTCTTTATATGCGTCGTTTGTTTCGCTTTTCTCTTCCGCAGTCTTGATCATGTCGACGCCCCAGTTATAATAGGTCGCCGCGATATCGAACACCACATCACAATCGTTTGGATCGAGCCTGTTCGCTTCTTTGAACTCCTTCAGTGCGTCATCGAACTTCCCGAGGGTGCGGTATAACACGCCGAGGATGTAATGGTTAGTCTTGCTGGAGTCCGTTTTTACCGCCTTTTCAAATTCGCGAACTGCGGGCTCGATACGATTTGATTCTACATATGCCTTAAGCAATGCGTTCAATGTCTCATTATCTGTTGAATCAGCGGCTCGTGCAATCTTCAAAGTCTCCATGGCTTGTTCGTACTGATCCATTGCAAGATGTGATTCCGTTGAATCGATGTTTAGTTTGAATGCCGGCTGACCCCATTTGCGGTCGACGACTCTGTCCCCGTCGAATGAAAGGGTAAGCATGTAGGCCTTATATATCCAGTCCTCTTTGTTCGAATTCTTCGGGCCCTTCTTGGTTGAATCTGGCAGTCCGATGAAGTCTTTCACACGATCTTTTGCAGTCGCCTTTTTCACTTCTTCGAGGTTCTTCAACGTCTTCAGTTTCACTGCATTTGCTGTCTCAAACTTACCCTTGTGATCATCACCTTTGGCCAAGTAGATTCTCCCTGCTCGCTTGATCGACTCTTTGTCTTTGCCAACCGCCCACGCCTTCTTGAACCAGATAAGGGCACTGTCGAGATCGCCTTTGTTGTTGTACACATAAGCCAAGTACCGATAGGTCAGAGAAGTATCAGGCCATGCCTCGATGCCTTTCTTTAAAGCAGCAATCGCCAAAATGAAGTATTGCACCGAGTCAGGCGTCGCTTTCTCAAGCAGGTTCACGCCCGCGTTAAGACTTTGACCCCATTTGCCAAAGCGTATCGAGTGAATATCCGCTGCGTGCTTCGGAGAGATCTTGAGGCATTCATTGAACGCGGCGTTCATGCCTTCGAGGTTACCCTGATCCGCCTTCAAGTTGCCGAGCAAATACCATGCTTCTTCGTTTGTTGGATTCTTCTTTACTTCAATTTCGAGAAGACGAATCGCTTCTGGAAAGTTCTTTTGTTGAATGTGCACTTTCGCCCCTGTGAATTCAGGCGAACCGCACTGATACCCGAAAAACATGAACGAAGCGACACCGAGTAGAATGACAAGTCTTAATGCATGGGATTTCATCGAACAACCCCCTTTTTCGTAGTGTGTTATGGGTTAATATGGAACACGGCTGAAAAAGATAAGGAAAGCTGTCTTGAGAAACAAGCATTCCTGGATGGAGGCGATCAGAAATTTTGCCGGATTCATTGAAGCGGGAATGATGCGAAACCCTTTTGACTTTCGGAGTTTTTTTGATAAGTTCAGTGCGTTTCCGATTATTGCAACGGGGCCTCAAAGACGAACTGCGCATTCTGTAACATCGTTGATCATTCCGCATCGGCTGAACTATTGTATCAGAACAGCGACGCCATTGCCATTTTAGATATCAGACCCATTCATCTGGGTCATGCGCTGATCATCCCAAGACACCATAGCAGCACTTTCCTTGAGCTCCCGCCTGAGTCTTTGAGCGGCATCATGGAAGCAACACAACGGGTGAGCCGGGCCATGGTGGAATGTCTCCAACTCGAAGGATTCAATATTTTCTCGAATAACGGCGCGATTGCCGGACAGTCAGTTTTTCATTTCCATTGGCATGTGACGCCTCGATACAGTGGCGACAATATCCGATTCGAACTTACACTCAAACAATACTCGGATGGGCAGATGGCGATATACGGCCAACGCATCCGGGAGTTCATCAACCGCACCGCGTAATTCCACCGAAGGAGCGTAACCTGCAATGAGCACCTACGTCAAGCTCTCTCCTCCGTCTGACGGACAAAGAATCACATTTGAGAATGGCAAACTCAACGTTCCCGATCGTCCGATCATCACGTTCATTGAAGGTGATGGGACGGGACCCGATATCTGGCGCGCTTCTAAACGAGTATTCGAAGCGGCTGTCCGGAAAGCATATGGAGGAAAGCGACGTATCGTTTGGTTCGAGGTTTTTGCAGGCGAGAAAGCGAACGTCGTCTACGGTCCGAACACATGGTTACATGACGACACGCTCGAAGCAATCAAAGACCACATTGTCGGAATCAAGGGCCCGTTGACGACCCCTGTGGGAGGCGGGATCCGCTCCATCAATGTCAGTCTCCGGCAAATGCTCGACCTGTATGTGTGCCTCAGGCCCGTGCGGTATTTCACCGGTGTCCCCTCCCCCGTCAAGAAACCGGAACTCGTGGACATGGTTGTCTTTCGGGAGAACACAGAGGACATCTACGCTGGTATTGAGTGGAAAGCTGAAACACCCGAGGCAAAAAAGGTCATCGAATTCCTCCAAACCGAGATGGGTGTCAAGAAGATCCGTTTTCCTCAAACATCCAGCATCGGTATCAAACCCGTATCCCGGGAAGGATCCTTCAGGCTTATTCGTGCGGCGATCCGATACGCCATTGAGACCAAGCGCAAATCAGTAACCTTGGTTCACAAAGGCAACATCATGAAGTTCACCGAAGGAGGATTCCGCGAGTGGGGTTATGAACTTGCCCAGAAGGAGTTTGGCGGAACACCAATCGATGGTGGACCATGGCTCAAGTTGCCCAGCGGCATCGTCATCAAGGACGTTATCGCAGACGCGTTCCTGCAGCAGATCCTCACTCGACCCGCAGAGTACGATGTCATCGCCACACTCAATCTCAATGGTGACTATATTTCCGACGCTCTGGCAGCGGAAGTCGGCGGGATTGGGATCGCCCCCGGTGGCAACATTAACTACGAGAACGGCTATGCCATTTTCGAAGCCACGCACGGAACAGCACCAAAGTACGCCAATCTTGACAAAGTGAATCCAGGATCAGTCATTCTGTCGGGTGAGATGATGCTGCGTTATCTTGGTTGGAAGGAGGCCGCCGACCTCATCATTCAGGGACTTGACAAGACAATTCAGTCGCGAGTTGTGACCTACGACTTTGCACGGCTGATGGAAGGAGCGAAGGAAGTCAGATGCTCTGAATTTGGCGAAGCGATCATTAGCAACATGTAGGAAATACGCATCTACAGACGAAGGCATCCTTGACATAGGGATGCCTTTTTTGTTTTCTACCCAGAGCATCGGACGGCTGATTTCTTGAATTAGAGCCGTTTTTTGAGTACTATTTATGGCTTGCTTGTGAATCAAGCCAGTCTTTGCCGAGGACAGAAGCAGTGCCACAACAGCCTACAGCCGAGAACATATCGGACAGCGAAGTGCTCGTACAGCCACCCGCGAGGGTCGTCCTGTTCAATGACGAAGTCCACACGTTTGAGGAAGTCATCGGACAACTCATCAAGGCATTGCGCTGCGATTCCTCGAAGGCAGAGGTACTGACCTGGGAAGTACACAACTCCGGAAAAGCGGCAGTCTTCGAAGGTCCGATGGACGAGTGCGTAAAAGTGTCGGGAGTTCTTGAAGAAATTGCACTTCACACACAGATACAAATCTGATTCACTGGGAATATACAAAGCAACATGACCTCATCAGAAATACGACAGAGCTTTCTACAGTTTTTCGCTGAACGGCAGCACGCCATTGTCCCGAGTTCTCCGGTTGTCCCGTACGACGATCCGACTCTCTTGTTCGCGAACGCCGGAATGAACCAGTTTAAGGATGTCTTTCTGGGACAGGGAAAACGTTCTTACAGCCGGGCAGCGGATACGCAAAAGTGCATCCGTGTGAGCGGCAAACATAACGACCTTGAAGAGGTTGGACGGGACACCTATCACCACACCTTTTTTGAGATGCTTGGCAACTGGTCTTTTGGAGACTACTACAAAAAGGAAGCGATTCTGTGGGCTTGGGAGCTCTTGACGAAGGTATGGAAACTGCCAAAGAACCGCTTATGGGCGACGGTCTACAAAGACGACGCTGAAGCTGAAGGTCTTTGGAAATCAGTTACCGACATTGACCACAGCCACATCTTGAGATTTGGCGAAAAGGACAACTTCTGGGAAATGGGTGAAACGGGACCGTGCGGACCGTGCTCGGAAATACACATCGATCGGACTCCAGACGTGACCGCGACGGCATCCATGGTCAATGCTGGGGTTCCAGAGGTCATGGAAATCTGGAATCTTGTCTTCATCCAGTACAATCGTGATGCTAACGGAACGCTCACTCCCCTTCCCGCCAAGCATGTGGACACCGGGATGGGTTTCGAGCGTATATGCGCTGTTCTCCAAAACAAGTTCTCCAATTACGACACGGATGTCTTCATGCCGTTGATCCGACGCACATGCGAGATCACGGGAAAGAATTACGACGGCCGGCTCTCCGGTATCGATCAGCAACAACTCGAGACCGATACTGCGATGCGAGTTCTCGCAGATCATGTCCGCGCACTCACGTTTGCCATCGCCGACGGTGCCAACCCGTCCAATGAAGGACGGGGCTATGTCTTGCGAAGGCTTCTGCGGCGGGCAGCACGGTTCGGACGCAACCTTGGCATGCATGAGCCATTGCTTTATCAGCTGGTTCCTACGCTTGCCGAAACGATGACAGTCATTTTCCCCGATTTGACGGACAAGCAGGATCATATCCAGAAAATCATCCGTGGCGAGGAAGAAGCGTTCAACAATACACTCGACCGCGGCTTGGAGATTTTCGAGCAGGTCGTGCAACAGATTGGTCATTCGAAAACATTTCCGGGAGAGGATGCATTCAAGCTCTACGACACCTACGGCTTTCCGCTCGACCTTACCGAGTTACTTGCGACAGAACGCGGATTGAAGGTGGACGTTGGAGTCTTCACGGAATTGATGGAGAAACAACGCGACCGCTCCCGCATTTCCAGTTCTTCGGTCGCCATGGCATCCGGAGAAAATTCCGGCCCTGACAGATTTGATCTGCCCGGTCGGGATATCCTTCAGAGATTTGCCTATGACATCGCGGAGAACCGTCTGAAGTTCGTCGGCTATGACCAACTCGACGTTGAAGCGACGATCGTCAAGGGTGACCGTCACCTTCTCGTACTCGATGCCACACCGTTCTATGGCGAGGCAGGCGGACAAGTCGGCGATCAGGGAGTGCTCACGATTGCGCAACAGACCTTCAATGTCCACGACACCCAGAAGGTTGGCACTCTCAACGTTCATATCCTCAAGGAACCTGCTCCAACAATCGTTGGAGAGAAGATACGAGCCCAGGTCGATGCAGTCCGGCGCCGTTCCATCATGCGCAATCATTCGGCCACGCACCTTCTCCATGCGGCAATAAGAAAGATGTTGGGAACACATGTGCACCAGGCAGGGTCGCTCGTTGCGCCGGATTATCTCCGCTTCGACTTTGCGCATTTTTCCAAAGTGAGCGATGAAGAGCTCTCTGCGATTGAAGACGCCGTCAATCAAAAGATCCAGGAAAACATCAAGCTGCACCACTATCGCGATATACACTTCGACGACGCGAAGAAAATGGGCGCCCTGATGTTCTTCGGAGACAAGTACGGTGATCGGGTCAATGTTGTCGAATTCGGCGACTTTTCCAGAGAGTTTTGCGGAGGGACCCACGTGCTGTCCACGGGGGATATTGGCTATTTCAAGTTCCGCTCGGAGGGAAGTGTCGCTAGCGGTGTTCGGCGCGTCGAAGCAGTCACCGCAGAGTATGCACTCGAGTTGATGAGACTGCAGGATCGCAATGCCACGGAGAGACTCGGATATGCTCTCGGCCAGTTCCAGGAGTTCAAGGACTCCGTTACTCAACTCAAGGCACATCCCAGCACTCTGGCTTCGGCATTTGACTCTTCGCTTGTGGAGTTCAATTCTCAAATTGTTCTTCTGCAACGAGCACTGGACTCCCCAATAGGCTATGCCGAAAATCTTCGCCGGCATTTCAAAATGCGGTCTGAACGCGGACTCACTATCGAGTCCTTTATCCTGGCCATTGCTGAAAAGCGGAAACTGGTCGATCGCGAGCTTTCGAAATACAGATTGCAGTCACAGTCTGGAACCATCGATGGATATGTGCGTAGCGCACAGCTCGTGCAGGACGTCAAGGTTGTGTCGACGCAAGTCGATGCCCATTCGCTCGACGAGTTGAAACTTCTCGGAGACACTTTGAGGACGAAGCTCGGCAAGGGCGTTGGATTGCTCGCGGCGATCATCGACGGAAAGGTCTCTCTGGTCTGCGTCGTAACGGATGACCTTGCAGGCACCAAGAAGCTTGAGGCGGGCAAAATCGTAGGAAGCGTGGCGAAGCTGTTAGGCGGAGGCGGAGGAGGAAAAGCTCATCTGGCGACAGCCGGAGCCAAAGATGTTTCTAAACTCCCTGAGGCGCTGGCGGCGACGCCATCCATCGTTCAATCAATGTTGACCGGTAACTAGGCACTTATCATGAATACTTTCGAACGACTTCTGAAAGTCCGCAAAGAGCGCGGGGCGGGCTATTTCATCCTGCTCGACCCGGACAAGAACAAGCGAGAGCAGCTGCCATCGTTCGTGCGGGAAGCAACAGAAGCTGGTGTTGACGGATTCCTGGTCGGCGGGAGCCTGATGTCAACCAACGATTTTGAGGAGCACCTCAGAGCTATCAAACAGAATACGTCCGTCCCAGTGATCATCTTCCCAGGCGGCATCATGCAGGTATCATCCGTTGCCGACGCGATTCTTTTTCTCATCCTCATCAGTGGCCGCAATCCGGAGCACTTGATTGGCAGCCAGGTGATCGCGGCTCCGATCATCAAGCGCAACGGGCTCGAGGCAATCTCCACCGGTTACATGCTCATCGAGGCCGGAAACATGACGTCGGCTGAGTTTATGAGCAACACAAAACCGATTCCGCGGGATAAACCGGACATCGCCCTCGCTCATGCCCTCGCCGCTGAAATTATCGGAATGAAGTTTGTGTATCTTGATGCCGGAAGTGGAGCCCACGCGTCTGTTCCAGAGGAGATGATCCGCGCCATCGCAGGCAAGTGTTCTCTCCCCATCATCGTCGGCGGTGGCATCCGAACTCCGGAAGAAGCGCGGAAGAAGGTCCAGGCGGGAGCTTCGTTTATCGTGACCGGAACCGTCACGGAGCACAACAATCATCATTCATTCATCAAGGAATTTGCAGAGGCTGTGCATTCAAGCGCACCGGTCTCGCGATAGAAACGATAGAGTTCTTATGGCGCATCTACCTCTTACCCTGGTCTATCGGCAAAAGTTCGTCCTGGACTCCCTGAAAGAGAGTGCCGATACGAAACACAAGATCGCCGCTCAGTGTGTTTCTGAGATCATCAAGGCGATCGATATGATCATTGAAGCCTTCAACAAGAAAAAGAAGATTCTCTTGTGCGGAAACGGTGGAAGCGCCGCAGACGCCCAGCATCTTGCGACAGAATTTGTTATCCGGCTGAATCCGAACATCCAGCGCCCTGGTCTCCCGGCGATCGCGCTCACCTCTGACACGACATTGCTCACAGCGGGAGCCAATGACATCGGCTATGACAATGTCTTTTCCCGCTCCGTTGAAGCGCTGGGCGACGACGGCGATATTCTGATCGGTCTGAGCACAAGCGGCAACTCTGAAAGCGTCAATAATGCTTTTCGAAAGGCCCGTGAGAAAGGGATGAAGACCATCGCCCTCCTGGGCAAAGACGGGGGAAAGTCCAAAGAGCTTGTCGACCTGGCAGTGATCGTCCCGTCGAATGACACCCAGAGGATACAGGAGGGGCACATCACGATCGGTCACATCATTTTTCAAGAAGTTGAACAGGAAATGTTTGGGTAGACATCACTTTCATGTGATGCACTACCAATCGAGTCAATACAAACGGAACCCGTGTTCCGCACATCCCTTTTCCCAAACTGACACGCTGGTCAATGCCTGAACAGCATCGCAAAGATTTCTTGATTCCCCTGCTCACGGTTCTCGCTGATGCACTCGCCATCGAAGGGGCATTTCTTTTTGCCTATTGGCTACGCTTCCACTCCCCACTGACGGCTCTGCTTCCGGTGGAACTCGGCGTCCCTTCGCTCAATGCGTACATCCTCGGTTCCATTGTTGTAATCCCGACGTGGCTCCTGTTGTTCCATTCCAGGCATATGTACACGTCGAGGAGAACGGTCTACTTCACCGATGAGGTCTTCGCAATCGTCCGCCTCGTATTCCTCGGGATGTTGATCGTGATGAGCGCCGCGTTTTTCTATAGGGCGTTCTCATATTCACGCGCCGTCTTCGTCCTCCTGGCAGCTGTCGCTGTGAGCTTCATCGCTCTCGCCCGATTCTTCGTGCACAAATTCGAGCAATACTGGTACTCGAGGGGACACGATCTCCAAAACGTGGTCATCGTCGGGACCAACGCGACAGCCCGGCGCGTCTACGACGGCATCAGCGCAAACAAATCGCTCGGCTACCGTGTCATCGGGTTTTTCTCCGTCAACGGCCTGAACGAAATGGAAACTGCCGGAATCGATTTCCTCGGCCATCTTTCTCATGTTCCGCAGTTCATCAAAGATCACAGAGTCGATATCGTTCTCGTGTCCCTGACATACAAGGATCACCCCCAGCTTTATGAGCTCGTCCGTGACTGCGAAGGCCTCAACACAGAAATCATGATGGTGCCCGACATGCTGGAACTCATGACCAGCCGGGTTCGCATCAAGGAGCTCCATGGGATCCCATTCATCAAGATCAAGTCGGTCCCACTCACAACATGGAATCTTATCATCAAGCGTTCGTTCGACGTCTTCTGTTCGATACTGTTCCTGGTCCTCTCGAGTCCGTTCTTCGCTCTGATTGCGGTTTTGATCAAGCTTGACTCAAAAGGTCCTCTGTTCTATCGCCAGGAACGGGTGGGGCTCGACGGCAAGACGTTTCGCCTCATCAAATTCCGAACGATGCGAGCTAATGCGGAAAAAGAGTCGGGGCCGGTGTGGGCTCACAAGAACGATCCGAGGAAAACGAAAGCGGGGACATTTCTGCGACGATTCAGCCTGGACGAGCTCCCTCAGTTTCTCAACGTGATCATGGGCGACATGAGCATTGTCGGTCCGCGACCCGAGAGGCCACACTTCGTAAAACAGTTTAGAAAAGAAATCCCGAAGTACCTCGACAGGCACCGGGTGAAAACCGGGATGACAGGATGGGCTCAGGTCAATGGCCTCCGGGGAAATGCTCCCATCGAGGAACGGACAAAATACGATGTGTACTATGTAGAAAACTGGTCCCTTGTCTTCGACGTCAAGATCATCCTGAAAACCGTCCATGCAGTTTTCTTCGGCAAGGACGCCTACTAGAGCATCCCTGCCGGGAAATCACAAATCCACTTTACTTATGGTGTCTGCCTTCATCTTTGGTCTCCACGCGTGCGCAGCGATCTATGCGTTTATCACACGGAAGCGCGCCGGGGGTGTGAGCGAAGGGCTCCTCGCCGTTGCCTTCCTCGGCATCATCTTCGCCGTCGGCTGGACAATCTCGACAGTGTGCACCAACCTCCTTTTTACCCCTGAATTCTTCATCAAATGGTACTATCGCCAAACGGATTCGCTATTCCTTCGCACCTTGCGAAAGGAACTGAACCGCGACACCATATCGCTCCTGCTTTTAACGTTTGGCGAACTGGGATTCTACTACTTTTTTCTGAGTGGAAAAGAACAAGAATTACAAGAGCTTCCAACCGAAGAGAAAAAGAGCTAAGAGAAGAGAAGTGAGGCGAAGAGGCCTTGCCTTACTTGAGGGTGAAGAGGAACGTGATCTCGCAGGTTTGGTCCACCTGAGGCTGAGAGGCTTTAAGAGGTTCAAACCGCCAGTAACGAATTTCCTTCAGTGCAGCATCTTCCAATCGTGAATCTGCTTTCTGTGCGGGATGCAGCGCCTCGATGGCTCCGGTCGGATCGACGACTGCAAAGAATCTGATCTCTGCTTCGACTTTGGCACCGTCCGGATATTTCGGCAGTTGCCCGGAGATCTTGCGGCGCGTCCCACCTGCCAGCCATTTCATCGAGTACCCAATTCCTCCCCCCGCGCCGTTGCCATAGAAATCTGTTCCGTCGTGACCTCCGGTACCATACAACCCGGGGGCGGGCTTCCCCGCAGACCCGATCCCAGATGATGCCGGACCGCTCGGAACATTCGCGTCTCTCCCTGTCACAACCGTGCCACCTTTGACGTTGTTCAACGGGTTGCCGTTGCTTCCTCCGACAGCATCATTCCGATCCCACGTTGAATTCGGCTCAACGGCGGCGAGACTGTTCGCATTGATCTTGTCGTTTGGCAGAACAGACGGGAGATCACCAATCCCCTTTCCCATCGCGCGTGGTTGACTCCCGGGTCGCCTTGTCGTGAATCCCTTCGACGGACGGGCATTCCGTTCGGGCTTTTCATCACCACTTTCCGTCGCATGGGCCAGGATCGGATATGCCTTGAGGCCAAACTCTGACTGGCCAATGGAAGGCACAACAGCGAGTTCTTCGTAGGTTGTAATGCGGACTTCGCGTATCTGATTCTCAGGCGGTGCTGTGTAGAAAAATCCCCAGTAGACCCCGAGAAGGATGGCGTGAGCAACAATGGAAACAGTGAGGCCACGTCGCATGTTGCGTCGATAGTTCTGAACCAACTCGACGGCACCATACCACGATCGCGTTCGCTGGAGAAAAACGTACAACTCCGACATCTTACTCCCCTTCCACCGTCTTCATCACCGCCGAATACCCTGATTGCATCAACCCCAACGACGTGGCCAGTCGAACGAATTCTCTGCGATGATCAGTCTGCTCGTTTACTATTCACCGGATTGACCAAACCATTGAAGCTCTACTTGGCCTTCACCTTGTCAATCCAATAGTTCGTCTTCAGCTCTTCCCCGAAACTCTGAATCGCGGATTCTGCTTCCTTCCGTGATCCGTAATGACCAATGCGCACAGTGTACCATGCTCCGCCTTTGTAGGCTCGATCTTCGACGAAAGCAGGATACCCAGCCTCTCCCAGGCGCTTTACCATCTCATCAGCAATTCCCTTCTCACGCCATGCCGAAACCTGGACCGTATATTCTCCCTCTGAGCTGTCGTCTGCTCCGCAGGTTGTTGCTCGGGAAGCTGAACGACCGCGGGTGCAGGCTTCTTGCCCCACAGATGGACGACTCCAAGTTTGTTGAGCACAAAAGCCCCGCCGCCAAGAAGGGCGAGAACGAGAACCACAGTCAGAATCATGCCCATCCCACCCCCCTTTTTCGCAGGGACTTCTTCGGTGGTTGCTGTCACGTCACCGAGTTCACCCGAGCTTTCCAGGTTCTCCAGCGATCCTTCTTCTTGCAGGTTAAGATCTGGCATTGATGAATCCTCCTATGTTTGGGAGTTTGATGAATGAAGAATAATCACGATCAGTTTACTACCAATGAATACTCATTCCAGCGGACGCAACGAATGGAGTCGCACGATATCCATTCCATTCATCATAGTTGCTGTCAGTCAAATTCTGAAAATCCACAAACAACTCAACCGATCGCAGCACGGAGTACTCTGCTCTCAAACCAATCACGAGATAGGCCTTCATTCTCTCCGTGACGTAAAGATCCGGAATGCGACGATCCATGACGCTCAGTGTCGGAAGAATCCTTAGCCGCTGAGCAACCTCCACCGACGCGCCAGCATCAAACTGGACATCGGGGACGTACGGGACCTTCCAACCAGTTACTGAGTTCTTTGAGCTATTCGCGACCAAAGATAGTCTAAAGTAACTATTTGCTGCGAACTTCGCAAATAGATCTGCCTGAATCGACGAGAGGTTGGTCGTGCCAAAGTAGACCGTCGTCCAAAACCCCTTCCCTCCTCCTTCGGTGAACAGGGGATAGTCGTGAATCGATTGATAACGCGCAGAAACGCGTGTTCGCAGGGATTCGCTCCATCCGGTCTCTACGACGGCAAGAAGATCGATTGGGATGTCAGATTGCCGGATTGTCGACGTTGAAGCGACATAAGGATGTGTCTGAAGGAGTCCAGTGAGTGAATTGAACTGGACACGCCCGTGATAGCCAATGCTTACAATCGTCGTCTCCAGGAAGCGATAACCGATTTCGCCCTGAGGGTAAATCCGGGTAAGCTTTTGGCCCAGCATCCCCTGAGTCACAAAAAACTCCCCTCCCCCCTGGACGAAGAGATTCCCGAGCCACATTCTGTGCGTCTTCAGGGCGGCATCCAAAAATGGAAGCGTCCCCTCCCCCGATCCGGTCGTCGAAACCAGGGAAAGCCCCACACGACCATCGATGGGGACGCTTCCAAGAAGAAAACCATATCCGCCTCCGACATTGAAGCGGGTCTCAGTCACAGAGCTCGAGGAATCGCTTATGCCGGCAACTGACATTCCAGCTTCTGCACTGTACTCAGAAGCATATTCCTTCGACGAATTGTATCCGGCAGACAACTCGAATCGTGATGCCGTTCGCGTTACCGAAGGCGTCGGTGATCCATAGAACCTATACGTCTTGCTCCCATAACCCAGATCCCCTTTGAGCATCCCATGATCGTACCATTCGGAGGGTCCGTTGAGCATCATCCCGCCGGTGAAGCTGAGATGCCCCTCTGACTTGTTTGCATACGGGACATATGCACGAGACGCACCGCACTGCAAGTCACCGAATAGATACTTGTCGACATCGCTGCTGCTGAGCCAGAGTCCAAACTTCGAGCTCAGGTATGTTCCAACGCTCGCTTGCAACCGACCGCTCCTGATGGCCTTCGCCTCTGGCACAAACAAATCTTTTTGTTCAGAAAGAAATTCAACAGTGGAACGATCGCGGGGCGTATCTAACGGGTTCGCCAATTCAGGAGCCCTCGCTGACTCGTCGGCCTCTACCTTTTCGGCAGAAGGCAGATCGAGTGAAGCAGCCCCAGTGATCACGAATTGCTGTAACTCGAATTTAGGGAGGCTCTGCGAACTACTCGGGGGGCTTTCCTGACCCGAGGCCTTCGGCAAGGAATCGGCAGGGGCAACGACAACTGTTCGTGCTTCCGGTTGAGGCTTGGTTGCTGGAGACGGTTTCTCCTGGGCTGCCGCGGCATAACACAGAAGGAGAAGCGAAGCGCTCAATGTGATGAGTCGTTTTGTCATCGCGCTATTGCCCAAGGTTCTTGAGATGTGCAGAAGCTTCTTCAAACTCTTCGCCACTCTTGTAGACCTTCAGCACTTGTTGAAAAGCTTCTCTGGCCTTGGGATTGTCTTTTATCTGTTCATACGCTTTCCCCAGTCCCACATTCGCCTTTGCCAACCATCGCTCGTGCGATGGGAAAACGTATCGGACGCGCAAGAACGCCGTGATTGCATTCTGCCAATCGCTTCCGGCTGCATAGCTCATGCCGCTCAGATATTGCGCTTCTGCGCCGACTTCATCCGTTCGTGTTGTCGCGACCTGCTGAGAAAGGCTTTGCGCAGACGATAGGTTCTTTTCCCTTAATGCGATTCGCACCAACACAATCCGCGATTTGTCTGCTTCGACGGTCCCACCGAATTTTGAGATCACGAATTCGAATTTCGCTTTCGCGTCATCGCTGGCTCCGTTTTCATAGAATACCAGCCCTTTCACATATGCAACGACGGATGAAAATTCTGACCCCGCCAAACTCTTTTCCGCACGGTCGAGAACCCTGAAAGACTGCTCGTAATTCTTCAGCTTGAGATAGATCCTCGCGCTTTCGAGAAGAGCATTGCCCATGATGCTCGTCGCCGCGTTTGGCACGTCGGCTGCATCTGAGTATGCTCTGGCCGCTTCAGCGTCATTGCCAGCTTCCTGAAGACTTCTCCCCTGCCAGTAGAGCGCCTGAGCCTTGAGGTTCGACTGCGGATATCTTGATGCAAATGAGCGGTACGCCTGCGCTGCCGCCTGAAACTGTTTCTGACTGAACAACAACTCAGCTTTGTTGATTTCAAGCTGCTCTGTGTTGGGAGAGGATGGATTCTCTTCGACGTATGATTCGATGGCGCTCACAGCTTCAGAGCTCTTTCCCTGAGCGACGAGACAATATTGGACCCCCTTCAAAGCATCAGCTACCAAAGGACTCTTCGGGAATTTCCGGATCACTTGTCGGTACGAGTTCTCGGCAGCGGGATACAGATGCAGGTTGTAGTAGGCATCACCTATGCTGTAGTAGGCCCTGGGAACGAGCTCGCTCCCCGGGTAGTTCGCAATCGTCAGCTGAAGATCTTTGATCGCTGCGTAGTACTCCTTGCGTTGGAACTTGATCCAACCAAGAGCATACTGCGCATCGTCAGCGAGCGATGAGCTGGGATAGGTCTTGATCACCGCATCGAATTGATCCGACGCCTGCTCATGATCACCCGCTCGATAGTAGGTTTGGCCAAGCTGGTACATCGCATAATCAGCCCCGTCGTTCTTCGGGAACAACCGGATGACCGTGCGATATGCTCCTGCAGCCTTCTTGTAGTCTTTCTGCTGGAAATAGCAGTCCCCCAGTCGGAGTCGCCCGTCGAACGAGAATTTTCCGGAAGGAACAATTACCACGGTTTACAATCAGTCTGCAACGCTTAATATCAATACAAGCGGATTGCCGGATGCCTACAGGGTATACAAATCAGCTGATGCTGAAACAGCTGTTATTGATGCAGGAGGTATAGCCG
>JAPLFP010000079.1 GCA_026390585.1 Ignavibacteriales bacterium
TAAAGACATCAACGAAACTGAGTACCGGAATGCTCTGAGAAAGAATCTCCGGCAGTTGAACTGGGTGCGGAGGCTCGTTGGTCCGTTTGCCCTGCGGAAATCGTTGAAAATGAGCTACCGGTCCGAAGACTTCATCAGAATCATTGAAAAGACGAGCTTTGCCGGAAGCTACACAATGGAAAAAATAGAGTTGTCAGGAATACCAATGTGGGTACGTATCACACTGAAGAAGATGCCGTCATAGCTTTCGTTGGCGATTCTAGACTCACAGATTTCTGAGTGTTCCTTGTCGACGGACGGATTGCTTCGTCGTCCCGCGAAAACCAGCGGGACTCCTCGCAATGACTAGGAGTAAGGTGTCATCACGAGCGCTTTGTGCGAAGTGATCCATCCAAAGCATGGATTCATTCAAGAGCCTTCAAGCCGCTCCTCGTCCGTCAGGACAAAAGTCCTGACGGCATAAAAAATGCGTTGTTGCGCGCGTTGGGCGCAATTTCTGCAGCTAAGTTCGACAGGATCAAAGGACCAGGTATGACTCAGCGACCATCAAGCCTTGTGTTCACCACACCGGCGTTGAATGGGTGGGCCGCGTTATGAAGACAATGAGCGGCATCGCGTTTCTGTGTCTGCTCGTTTCATTCCCTGCGTCGGGCCAGACAAAGTTCGAAAAGGCCGTTCGTCTTTACGATGACGGGAAGATTCCGGAGTCGAAGGCGCTCTTCCTCGAGGCTATCAAAGAGGACGCGCGCAACGCCGACGCATATTACTATCTCGGCATGATCAGCATAGACAGCGACTATGAGGGGGCAATAGATTACCTGGAGAAGGCGGTTGAGCTCGTCGGCACCGAGGCGAAGTACCATTTCATGCTGGGCAACGCCTACGGTGTGAAGGCGCAGCGCGCCGGGATATTCAGCAAGCTTGGAGCGGCTTCGGACTGCAAAGAACAGTACCTCACGGCGATCAGTCTCGATCCGAAATACACTGATGCGAGGATGCGCCTGATCGAGTTCTACCTGGAAGCGCCGGGCATAGCGGGAGGAAGTGAGGAGAAGGCGGCAGCGGAAGCCGACACGATAAAGACTTACGACCCGTATGCAGGATACCTGGCGAAGGCGAGATTCCACCAGTACCGGAAGGAGAAGGCGCAGGAGGAGGAGTGTTACCTCAAGGCGATCTCGACAGACCCGAAAAAGCCGGTTGCCTACAGGGTGCTCTGGCTCCTCTACATGAACGACAACAATGGGACGAAGGCCGGCGAAGTCTTCAAGAAGGCGGTGGCGGTCGATAGTGAGTTGGATCCTTACTACTGGGTTGGACTGTACTGCATGGATAAGAACGACCTTTCGAAGGCACGCTTGATGTTCGAAGGGGCGCTCAAGAGGGATCCCGGGAACCTTCCCGTGTATTACCAGCTCGGGAAAGTGTATCTCCTCTTGGGCACGGACTTGAACCGAGGGCTCGGATACTTTGAAAAATTCCTCAAAGCACCTCGCGTGAAGAACGCGCCCGGACCCGAACACGCCTACTGGCGGATGGGGATGATATACGAGAAGCTCGGGAAGCTCGACTCCGCTCGCGCAGCTTACAGGAAATCCCTGGAGCTGAACCCGGGTCTCGAGGAACCGAAGAAGGCTCTGGAGAAGTTGAAATAAAGCCCGGACGAAACGGACGGGATAGTTTGCCCTTGTTGTGTTTCAGCCGGGGCTGAGGTGGCTTTGTACCAGAATTGTTTCTCTCTATCACCGTGAAGCGGGTCAGCGCCATCCGAACAGCAAAGACGAAATGCGTTGTTGCGCGAGTTATACGGCATTGGAAATGCCAGTTGGTCCATTCCCAATATGATTCTTCGTTTTGATACCATATTTCAGCATTTGCTTAACTTTAAGGGTTTCGGTAACCCGACTGGTAACATCTGGTTTATCGGAAGCGAGGAAAACTGGGACCCCGTTGCTGACGACGAATCATTTCAATACTACGTAAAAGACGTTCAGCCATTCAATGTTGATGATTTCCAATACAACAGATCACGTTTCTATAAAGGACTCTATCAATTGTTTGAAGTTGTGGCACACGACACCAGGCTACCCTCTTCGTTGGAGCAATTCGGCGAATCCTGTTTCGTATCGAACTTGTATCATGTGGGTTTAGAGAGCCGCCAGTATCCTGATCGCACACAATTTGAGCTTCATTATCTTCGGCCAATCGGCATAGATTATGATACCTACAAGAAGAGCATTGAGGACAGATTGAGTATTCTTCGAACTTTTTGGCAATTGAAGAAGGGTCACTGCCCACAAACAATATTCTGCCTCTCGAAGACGAACTATTGGCACCGAGGAATCAGTGAAAGGAACAGCCATGCCAGCACAGTTTAATTTTCTAAACCGCCTTCTTATGTTTTGCTTATTTCTTTCATCAGCTACCCTGTGGACATTTTCCCAAACCACTCCACCAGAAAAGATACAATGGGAGTTTTTAACAGGTCCACAAGGCGCTAAAATACTTCGCTTCACTAATGATGGTGACCTGTTAGCACTTACGAATGAAGGCGTCTACATACTGAAATCGGGATCTTCAAACTGGTGCTTTTTGCTCGATAAGAGAAAAGTTGACACACTATTTGCTCCATTCTCCACGCGCATCTTTGCCGGACAGGAAATTGTCGACAGTTCTCGGTATGGGTACATTTCTCAAGAACTCGTCTCTGTGGTTGTCACCAATAGTGGTGTAATTGTTGGTAGCACTCAAGAAGGCGGCATCTTTAATAGTAACGACAACGGACAATCGTGGAAGAAAGTATGCAAAATTAAAAAAATCATATTCCTAACGGGCATGTTTTACTCGCCGGTTGCTTTATTCGCAACATGCATAGGAGACAACAAGATTTTCCGATCTACTGATGAAGGATTTACTTGGACCGCAGCCAACATTAGTCTCAAATCAGGGACAAGAATTAAACAGATTCTTTTCTCTCAAGGTGGAATCTATTTTGCCAGTACCGACGATGATGGCGTCTACATTAGCCGCGACAACGGGCTTAACTGGACGCAATCCCAGCTTACTGCCAACCAACCAATATACTTCCTTACTATCGGCGATGATGATGGAAGAATATATGCACATATGTCTGGAGTATTCATCTATGATGAAAAGGCAGACTCATGGTTGAGGACGGAATTAAGAATCCCAAGCCTACCCGTTTCTATCACACACAACGAGATTCTTATTCGGTCTGAAAAGTCAATCGAGCGATCAGTTGATGGTGGCAAAACGTACCAAAAACTCTTCGGTAACTTACCTGATTTGTCAACAATTTCGCATGCCGTCGGCAGAAATAGTGAAATCGTTATTGGCACGACAGGTCCGATCTTTAAGTCTGATAAAAATCGAAATGAATGGATCACTAACGATTTCTATGGTAAGAAAATGCTTGGTCTTACAACCGACTCGAGAGGTAACATCTTTTTGCTAACAGACAAAGGGCTGTTCGAGTCGTTAGATGACGGTACCACTTGGTCGCTTATCACTCCAAACAAAGGTAGCAAAAGAATTACAATAACCCCCGATCACCTATATCTTCTTTCTGGTGAGAACGCAATCCTAATTTCTTCGGACAAGGGCAAAACTTGGAACCCTGTCCAGTTCAGATTCCGCGGCCGAATTACTACAGTAAGTTCGGGAGATAAAGGAAGATTGTTTGTCGGAACCACCTTTGGGTTATATACTTCCACTGACAAAGGTGTTTCGTGGAAAGTCATCACCGAAAACCTCCCCTCCAAATCAGTCACATGTGCGGTCCAAACCAAGGATGCCATTGTTTATATGGGAAGAGAAGACGGATCTATTCTTAAGTCAACCGACATGGGAAATGTTTGGCAGAGTATTACGAAAACTCATTATGATGTATTCGACTTCAACCCAAGAACTCCACAGCCGGGCTCGGAGATCGTTCGAAGAACCTGGCCCAATAGATACGTTGGGTCACTCCTCTGCCTATGGAACGGAAATGTTTTAGCGGATATCGGAGATTTGTTCATTTCTTTATCAAGCGATACAGCTTGGTTTGCTGTAGACTTCCATTTGAACAGTAAGATCCAAGCCATACTCGAACAAACATCCGGCAGGGTTGTGCTTGCCTCAGAATCACAGATTTTGATCAGCTCAGAAACTTTCAACTCTTGGCGCAGCATTGAAGACGGACTTCCAGTTCAATACAGCAGTCAAAGGAGTTCTTCTATTGATGCTATCGCACTTGGGCGCGGGAACAAGTTGCTTGTTGCGATTGGGGGAAAAGGACTTTTTCGATCAAAATAGATATTTGATGGTGTTATCATTTCCAACGCCGTATAACAAACGCAACCACGACGTTCGCTCTTTATCCGATAATTATAGTGCTCACTCAATGCCGCCACTTCGCAAAGTAAATTTGTCTATCATAGCTCGTGGCGGCACTGCGTGGTTGCTCGAACGTTATACGAACACTCTTTGACTGAAGAAAGGCAAATTATGAAATTGCAGCTCATCATCTTTGGGTTTATGGGCATCCCCTGTTTGATATCCGCTCAGACGGCTACGAACAAAAATCTTCCCATCATTGACATGCACATGCACGCATACCCCGTTAAGTACATGGGCGAATCGAACATCCCCAATCCAGTTACAGGAAGGCCTTCTGGTGCAACAAGTGACGAGGAACTTATGCTGGCAACGCTGTCAGAGATGCACCGTTACAACATCGTCAAAGCTGTCACAAGCGGACCGCTGGATGTTGTGTATCGCTGGAAGTCTGAAGAACCAAAACGCCTGATCGGTGGAGTATATTTCGATGAAGTAACTTCACTGCCAGATGTGGAGCAATTACGGCAGCAATTTGTTGTAGGTCGACTTGGAGCATTAGGAGAACTGGTAGCTCAACATGTCGGACTTTCTCTGAATGATTCGCTGTTCGACCCATACCTAACCCTCGCTGAAGAATTGGACATCCCGGTCGGAGTTCATACGGGTCTGGGGCCTGCGGGAACGCCCTACACATGCTGTCCTAAATTCCGTGTATCGTATGGCAATCCAATTCTTCTTGAAGAAGTGTTGATAAGACATCCAAAGCTGCGGCTCTACATGATGCACGGAGGCTGGCCGTACTTAGAAGAAACAAAAGCAATTATGTCCGTATATCCGCAAGTGTACGCTGACCTTGCAACGATTAACTGGATCATCCCAAGGGAAGAATTCCATGAGTATCTCAGGGATCTAATCCGAGCGGGATTGGGAAAACGACTGATGTTTGGATCCGACCAGATGGTGTGGCCCGAGGCAATTGGCATGGCAATCGAAGGGATTGAGTCAGCTACGTTTCTCTCCAAAGAACAAAAGCGTGACATTTTTTACAACAATGCGGCGCGCTTCCTAAGGTTAAAGGATCCTGGGGAGTAGTCTGCATATGAAGGGACTATACTCAATTGAGTGTTCGCATATCAAACGGCAAACTGGCCCGCCTGGAGATGAAGCATGGCGGGTAAACGCTCGCACACTGGATAGGCGATGGAAGTTCAAGATTGGCCAAATGTAATGTGCCCGCTTTCGCAAACAGCGTTTGGGCAGGTAAACTCGCTCCATTGCTCGCGGAAGATGGAGCTGTTCGAGAAGAATGCGGCAATCTGCATACTTCGCGCTTCTTGTGTTTCAGTCTGTATTGAAAATACAGTACTCTTGAAGGAGTATCTATGAAAGCGATTGTATACACAAAATATGGATCGCCGGATGTTCTTCAACTCAAGGACGTCGAAAAACCTACGCCCAAGGACGATGAAGTCTTGATAAAGATTGATGCGGCGTCCGTCAATGCATATGACTGGCATTTCCTGACCGCTGACATATTCTTGATTCGCCTAATGGGTGGGGGGCTGCTCAAGCCCAAAAGCACCAGACTCGGCGCCGACATAGCGGGTCGGGTTGAAGCGGTTGGCAAAAACGTGAAGGAGTTTCAGCCAGATGATGAGGTATTCGGGATGGTGCGGGGCGGTTTTGCTGAGTATACATGTGCTCTCGAAAACGCATTGGCGTTGAAACCGTCCAACCTATCGTTCGAGGAAGCGGCAGCCGTACCTATGGCGGCGGTCACCGCCCTGCAGGGTCTGCGCGATGAAGGGCAGATTCAGGCGGGGCAAAAGGTTTTGATCAATGGGGCCTCGGGCGGGGTGGGAACGTTTGCGCTGCAGATTGCCAAATCATTCGGGGCTGAAGTGACCGCCGTGTGCAGCACGAAGAATGTGGACCAGGCGCGCTCGCTTGGGGCAGACCATGTTCTTGATTACACCAAAGAAGATTTCACCCAAAGTGGCCAGCACTATGACCTCATTCTTGCGGCAAATGGATATCATTCGCTTTCAGCTTATAAGCGTGCCTTGACTCCCAAGGGTATTTATGTGATGGCCGGAGGTTCCATGGCTCAAAT
>JAPLFP010000199.1 GCA_026390585.1 Ignavibacteriales bacterium
CTCTTATCTAGACTGCGTGCCCACATTGAATGCCCTGACAAAGGTAATGCAGCATCTCCAACACAAGATTGTCTGCTGATAAGAGTATAACCGGCTTTTTCGCTACCGCGATTGAGGCTTGATTCTTAACATAAGAGTGCCACTTCTAATAATAGATCTTGTAGTCAAAAAGGCACAGTGCCCGTTTCCAATTGGATGTTCTTTATCGAAAACACAAGATGACTTTCTGGAAACGGCATTAGCTGCCGACTGACAAGCTCACCATTCACCAACAAGATACCGAAAAATCCCCAGCCTATCAACGGGAGAAATCAAAGTGCAGTCCCTCAAGTGAGACGTGCTTTAAGGATTCCTGTCCCCCAGCAACAACTGTCGTTTCTTGTCCGAAGTGTTGCTGTCTGCCTTCTGCTTTCTGTCATCTACCTTCTGTCTTCTACTCTTTTCCTTTTTCCGCTGGCTGTGCGTACGCTTTCACGAACTGCTCTAACCCGGCTGTGATCTTTCCTGCGATAGCCTTCCGAAAACTGTCATCGAGCAGTTTCATTTCATCGTCGGGATTCGAGAGGAACGCCGTTTCCACCAGTACGTTCGGGAGCTGCGTCGGCGCATTGAGTGAAAAGTTGAAGCTCCCGACCATGCCAAATTGATTCAGCCCCAGCTCAAGCATTCTCCCGTACATGATGTCTGCAAGCGGTTGATAGCCAAGATGGCGGTAGTATGCACTTGTTCCCCGAACAGCTTCTGCATCCGAACCTGCACCACCCGCATTGCAGTGAATGCTGACGAGAATCTGTGCCCCACCGTTGATAATTGCATCCGTCCGCTCCGGCATGCCGACATTGGTGTCGTCCGTCCGCGTCATGACAACGTTCACGCCTTTGCTCTGAAGAAGTGACCGAAGACGGGAAGCGATGGCCAGGTTGACATCTTTTTCCTGCACTCCCGTTGCGCCGACTGCGCCGGTGGCATCGCCACCATGGCCTGCGTCCACAGCGATCGTGAAACCGGCAAGGACGGAATCCGGATTTGCGATCTTGGGTGGTTTCCGTACGCGTATTCTCAGGTTAGACCCCTGGTCGTACCCGACGTCATACCCCCAGTGTTGCGCGTTGTTCAGGGCAACCGTCAAACGATAATGGTCATCACCGACCTGGTTCCAGCTGACGCTCTTAACCCCCGTCGCTGAGCGGTGCTGCGTAATCCAATTGGTATTCGACGTTGCACCAAAAATATCGACAACCAGCGCAGGTGGATCGACTACCTGGTTTGCGAGATATGGGAGGCGCTGATTGAGCGAAACGCTGACTACGTCCTCTGTAACATTACCGGATGTTGAGATGGAACCTACGAGTGACCGCGGTTGCGGAGTTTCGACAGGCAACAACTGTGCAAAGTCTTCTGGCAGCCACCCGATCATCGCGTTAGACAGACAGATTTTATACTGACGCCCCACCTTGCCGACAACCTGCACCCGGATGCCGGCCTGGATGTAACCAAGTTTTGCACCACCAAGCCGGTCTTCGCCGAGACCGGCATTCAAGAACGGCCTTCGGCCCGTCACCATCGCCACCCTCGGCAATTCTTTGGGGAGGATCGAGATTTTCCCATTGGAAAATGCTTTTTCGCTGCCCCAGAAGCTCTTCTTCAACCGCACCCGGACCGGCGCCTGTCTGGTTTCGTCTGATTCCCTCACTTTGTAACGGCCAATATAGATTCCCGATCCGCTGATCGAGTCGCTCGCGGGCAACTCCAGCATCGGAATCCCCGATTCAACGTCTTCAATGTCAAAGTATGCTTTATAGCCTGGGCTTCCGCGGAATTTCACCTCTAGGATATCGTCTTTCCCCAGCCAGAGGTTTTGCCTCGGCTCTATCGATTGAACATCAATGACTGCCGGTTCATGCATCAACGGTTTCGGCGGCTCCGATCGGGTAAAAAAGAACGTTTTTACTAGGGAGTCTCCATTTGCTGCCCGTGCAACCACACGCACCGGATTGACACCGACAGCCAGGTTCACCGACCCTATGAACGCGCCGCTACCGTAGACTTTTACTTCCTTACCGTTGATGAATACTTTCGCACTGGGGTTTGTGCAGGCGGCAAAATTGCCGCGGGGGGAACTACTTCGGATAGAGTCTCGCTCCGGTGACACGAAACGCATGTAGAGTGAATCACTTTGAACAACTTCGGCGGCAAACACTGTGCAAGGAATAAAGAGAAGCAGGGAAAGTAATTTGCGAAGCATTGAAACCTCCTTGGATTGAACTCAGTTTCCTTCATAACGAAACTCGACGGGAATCGAAACCCACACCGGGATGGGCTTATTTCGGTAGATCCCCGGAGTGAACGCGTATTTGCGCGCGGCATCCATCGCCGCCTGATTCAATTCTTCGGCCTCGCTCTTCAGGACCCTGGCCGACTTCACGCTCCCCTTTTGATCTACCAGTACGTTGAGCCATACCGTTCCGCTGATTTTCCTTTTCATTGCCTCTTCCGGATACAGGGGAACAGCGATTTTCATGAGAACGGGGAACACGTCAGGCGTGATGCCTTCCAGGTCACCTCCAAGAAGGTCATCGCGAACACTGTCTGGAATCATGATTCCGCCGCCGTTCCCTTCGCCGGCAACTGGACCCGTTTGACTGAGTTGTTCCTGCGTTGGGAATGGCTTGTCTTCTTTGAGTTCAACCTCCGGGACGGGAACCGGCGTCCCGTAGTTGAAGTCCTTGAAAGAGTATTTTGCAGAGGGAATGCCATGCAGGAGTTCATGCTGTAGCGAAGGAGGAGGACCGAGGTCTGCGTAGCGAACAACAAAAACGCGTCCCTGCTCTGTATGGGAGAGAAGGTCAAGTTGCGATAACCAATACACCGAAAGGAGCAACCCGTGAACCAGGAGGGACAGGCACAGCCCTCTCACAAAATACGGTCGATAGCGCCTCTTCAGTTCACGTGCGCCATATGCACCTTCTTGATTCGCTCGAGCTTCCTCTTGTGCCATAGTGTAGACCAAATTCAATGAACGCTTTCAATCTTTTTCATAGATCTCGACGGCAACCGATCGCGACACAGATTTTCCCGTGATATGGTCTTTCATCATCACTTGCAGATTGTATTTCCCTGCCTCAAGCTCGCTGACATCCAGCGTCATGTGCTCCGGAGACCAGTCCTCTTTCCCCGTGCGCTCTGATGGTACCGCAATGGAGGTCTTTTTGCGAGTGCCAAAAATACTGGCAAGCAGGGGTCTTTTGATTTGCACCGAGCTGAGTTTGTACTCAATCGTGTACGAAGTGCGACCGTTCGCGTCTTTCGCAAGGTTGTACACCTCGAAATACAGATACAGCGGGTGATCCAGCGGGCATTTCCCGAGCGGGTTAGGAACGACGGACAGAGACCCCTTATTGAATTTACCGCCAGGCTTCGCCGGTTCGATCAGGTACGCCAGCTCAATGTTGCTGATGTTCAGCGACGAACCAGAGAAATCCGGCGCGAGGACATGCATGTCCCTGTTGAACACCATGTTCGCGCGAAGCGGTTTAGCCTGCCAAGCCACAAAATATGAATCCGGCAAAACGCTCGCACTCAACAGCTCAATTGTCACATCGCCGATTCCCCTCGCGCGTTCATACGCATGGTTCTTGCGCGAGGTAGCAACCCGTTTCCATGCTGTCGTGTACAATGAGCACTGGATTTCCACATCGAACGATCGCGCGGTATCGGGAAATGCTTTTGCAACTTCAGCGGGAACCACCACATAACCGATATCCATGACGGTCCTCCCCCTGCTCCCGCGGAAACATGCAACAGAGATTGGAGATTCGTAGTACCGTATCGTGTCCGTAAATGAAAACCGATCTGTGGAAATCCCGGTTTCGATCTGCCTTTTTCCCTCTTCGGTTGATTGCATCAGGTCTTGCGACAGTCCACTCGAACCCGAATACGTCAAACGCATATACTTGTGCGAATACTCTGCACGATCCTCCCACATGGCGGGATTGGAGAGAACCGGTGTGAGGCGCCATTCTGTGACGTGGCCAGCCTCTGGAATGTAGAAATCGAACAGCATCTCGCCATATTCTGGCGTCGCCAGGTACTGCCAGGATTCGTTCGATGGCAGCGGACCAGAGAAAGATCCCGAACTGAGCGTGTAAATTCTCCGATTGGGTTCGCCGTGGCGTAGATAGATGATTCCTTTATCGTTGAATTCTTCGTTAAGAAAGTATGCGTGCGGAAAATCAATCGGCGTCGTTTCGGGCGCAAACGACTTGCGTCCGAACTGCTCGAAGTACTGTTCGGCAAACGCCAGACGCTCGTAGTGTTGGGCTAGACGGGCATTTGCCCGTTGGGCAGGATACGGATTTCGCTTTGTCCAAAAGGTGGTGAAAAATTGCCTGGCATCTGACGCGGATTTCAGCGCATCGTATTGAGCCAATTCCTGGTCTGAGACCAGGTACTTCACATCCTCGAAGACAAGATCAGCATCTGCCATCGTGTGGATGAGAGCGATCGATTCAGTAACAAGCTGTTCGACCGTGTCCTGCATTTTCTGCTTTGCCTTTATTCTGG
>JAPLFP010000366.1 GCA_026390585.1 Ignavibacteriales bacterium
CGACTTTCAAGCCAGCAGGTTATATCCTTCGTGGGTATGACGGTCCGGCTACTGGTGCTGCGGTTGGTGCAGTTGGAGGCGCGATTGGGGGCTTCACCGCGTTTCCTGGATTGGCTGTAGTTGTGTGGACCGGGTTGCGGAACACCCTTACCAAGGCCCAAACGCGCGCAATCGTTCAGCCGTTCATCGTCTTCTTACAAGTAGCCGCGATCGCCACAAACGCCTATCAACATCCGGAGCGCTTTGGAAAGCCGTACTGGTCCATGTTGGCGCTGACCATTCCCGCGGTTCTACCGGGAACATTGACCGGTGTGTGGATCTACCACAAGCTTTCGGAAGTCAATTTCAAGCGGGTTGTCTTTGTTTTGCTCATGCTGGTTGGCGTAACACTTGTCTTGAAGGGGTGGAGTGGGATGTATGGCTAGACGTCGCCTTGCATTCTTTCTTACTAATGGGGTCGGCGTCATGCTGACCCCATTGTTTTTGATAGCTGCATTGTAGCTTGCACGTAAGCGGTGAAGGGGCGTCCGTCTGTTGCGCTGAAAATGTGAACATCGGAAAAGCAAAGCCGATCACGCGTGGTCAGCTCTTCAAAATTGGAATGTCAACTGATACCTCCCGGACACCGATTGGCACCTTCGTGGAAGATTATTTGAAAGCAGGATGTTCGGCTGTTGTTTATGCATCGAGCTTGCTGTGTCGGGCGAGCGGAATCACTTACTGTGCTTGCAGCGCCTCGGCGCCCGCCTTGGCCACCACGCCATCTTGCTGTGATGTAGCGCCACTAACCCCAATTGCACCTACCATTTGCCCATCGACAATCAGCGGCAACCCTCCTTCAATTGGTACGACACCTGGCAAGCCCAGTATAGCAGTTCGTCCGCCAGCGACCATATCTTCAAACGCCTTGCTTGGCCGCTTGAAGGATATCGCCGTCCGGGCTTTTTGAATTGACGCCTCAATGCTGCCGATCTGGGTATTGTCCATTCGTCCGAGGTAGACAAGGTTTGCCCCATCATCAGCGATGGATACCACAACCGTCCAGTTGTTCTTCTTGGCTTCGGCTTCCGCTGCAGCAGCAATTTTCTTTGCTAGTTCAAGTGTGATCGCCTTTTTTGTCGAAAGTTGGCCAAAGACTGGCGCGCATAGAAGGAGTACCAATGCTGGTAAAATTACAGTGAGTGATATACGAGGTTTGTTCATGTTGTCTCCAGACATGAGAAATATTGGCTTGGCTTGACCTTTCAAAACTACTGCAGTTCACACTGAAAGGCAAATGGCATCGTTCTACCTGCCGATAATAAGTCATGGGATGCGTTCTATGAACGATCCAATTGACGTTATACCTGGCGGCAAGGCCGGCGCTTTCATCGCTATTCCAGATCCATCCTAAATGCCATCTCCACGATTGCAGTTGCCGCAAGTGCCCGGCCCCGGATTTGAACCTGCAAGACAGCTGGCAGAAGCCGGTGGACAGTTCGATCTCGGTCAATTTTCGTTTGCTTGTCCGTATTCCTTCGATTTCCTCTCAATGAAGTGGATATTCACACACAATTGTAAACAAGTCATCTCCTGAACTGCAGTAGTTGCCAAACCCTGTTGGGGGTATCAGAGGTTTTCAATTATCGATTGTAAGAGAAGCCGATCCGGAAGAAGGTCGGCTTCTTTATTTGAGGTTCAACCGTTGAGAATATGGCATGGAATGTCTTTGGTGTGCTTGCCAATTGGCCAGATATCTAGCGGAAAGCTCCTTGCTGTGGATAATCAACAGGTTCTCCGCATTCCTTTCTTCAGCAGCCTTTGTGAAATTGAAAGAACCAGTGACCACTATCTCGTTGTCAATGATCATGACCTTGTTGTGTGCGATGGCGTGGGCGGCATCGATGAGGGTGGGAATGCCAGCCGAAACTAGGATATCTACAATGGAGTTTTTTTGAGTGCGCTGGCTTCTGTCGAGGAGAACCTGAACTTTGACCCCACGCTTGTGTGCTCGGATGAGAGCCTCGGCAACAGGGACCGAGGTAAACGAGTAAGCCTGGACGAGGATCGATTCCTTTGCGTTGTCGACGGAATGATTGATGGCACCTGTGGCTGCGCCGTGGGGAGAGAAGTAGACTGCAAAGGTGCCGGACTGGGCTGCTTTCTGTTGAGCCTCTGCGGGGAAAAAGAAGCTGAGGCATATCAGGGCGTAGAGGATTCTGAACGATCGCAATGTGTGCATGGCAGTCATTCCAGCTCCATCTGAAACATTGTATGGAAGGTTGTGACTGCAGGAAAGTTCGTGCCCCCGCTACTCTCTCTAAAGAAGAATCCTCATCGGTGAAGACCCCGAAGAAGACTCGGGGCAGGCCGGTGAGGATTCTTTGTTTTCGGACATAACTTCACAATCATACCCCGTTTTTCCCTCAGTTTGAAGAACCATTCCTAACATCCCGCTCTTGATGTGACTTTGACTCCTTCGTGATCATCCTTGTGCTTGAAGCAGTAGGACAGAAAGTTTGACGCTGTTGCGTTTCAGTCTGAACTGTAGTAGGTTGGTGATGTAGTATCTACCCGCTGGTTTCCTCGGAGCACCGCAAACGTTTTTTCAATCCCGATTCCCACCGAAGGAGGTCGTCATGATCGGGGCGGCCAGCTCTCACTACAGAATCCTCGAGAAACTCGGCGGGCGGGGGAAGGGGCGTTGTTTACAAGGCCCAGGATCTCAAACTCGACCGCATTGTTGCCCTCAAATTCCTGCCTCAACATATCACCGTCAGCAAAGAGGGCAATGCCCGTATCCTGCAAGAGGCGAGAGCCGCCTCGAGTCGCTGTAATTCGTACAGGAGTGATCGTGAAGATATGTGTTGGCATTGATGTCGGCTCGGTGGCAGTGAAACTTGCTGCCTGCGGGACGACGGACAATCCATTGGTTGCCGTTCCAACCTCTGGCAAGGCCGCAAAGGCTTTCTTCTTCGCCCAAGCTGACGGGAACCAGCTATTGCTTTCGCATAGCTCTCGCACACGAGGCGAGCCTGTCGAAACTGCGCGCACGCTCCTTGACGAATTCCGTAACACATTTGAGCATCTGGAAATCGTCGGCCTACGCATCACGGGAAGCGGAGGAAACGCTTTCAGCACACTCCTGGATGCCCCGTTCGAGAACAGCTTCAAAGCAATTGCCCAGGCAGCTGGTACACTCTACCCCGACGTGCAGACAGTTCTTGAGCTCGGCGGCGAGACAGCCCGTTATATGAGAATTGACGCGAGTAGTCAACGGCTTGTTCGCGTTGTTGACTATGAGAAAAATGGCGACTGCGCTGCTGGAACGGGTGCCTTCATCGAGCAACAGGCGGCGAGGTTGAAATACTCCCTTGAAGAAGTCGGTGAGGCGGTGCTTCAGGCAGAGAAGGCAGCCCTGATTGCGGGCCGATGTTCAGTCTTTGCCAAGACCGACATGGTCCACGCGCAGCAGAAGGGGTACAACCCGCCGGCGATTCTGCGGGGCCTCTGCGAGGCTGTCATGCGCAACTTCAAGAGCAGTGTCTGCAAAGGCAAGCAAATCTTCCCAAAGGTTCTCTTCGCGGGCGGCTTGGCCTTGAACAAGGGTGTGGTCGCAGCTCTCAGGCAGGTCTTTGAGCTTGATGGTGAATCGCTCATCATTCCGCCGTTCCCGGCATCCATGGGTGCAATCGGGTGTGCGCTCATCGAACGAAACCGGCAGGGGGCTCGCACCTCCGAAAGCGTTCCAGAAAGGCAGATCATCGCCGCCCGATGCGGCCCATACGCGGTGAACACAGCGAAGCCTGTAAACGCAGGCCGTCTGCCTACTCTCTCGACCGATAATGTCTTGTTCCTGCGTGATCGCATCGTCCCTTATTCCTTCGAAGGCAAGGAACTACCCGTTGATGTCTACCTTGGGATCGATGTGGGGTCAGTGAGCACAAACCTCGTCCTTGTCGATGACGACGACAACCTCATCAAAGAAATCTACGTGCGGACAGAGGGAAGACCTATTGAAGTTGTGAACCGAGGACTGCGAGACATTGAAGAGGAGCTTGGATTCCGCATACGAGTTTGTGCGGCTGGGACGACAGGGTCCGGACGTGAGTTGATCGGAGCACTTGTCGGTGCGGACACCATCAACGATGAGATTACAGCACATAAGACCGGAGCGCTCTACATCAGTGGGCGCCTGCAGGAGCAGAAGGTCGATACAATCTTCGAGGTTGGTGGGCAGGATTCGAAATTTATCAGCATTGAGGATGGTGTGGTGGTGGACTTTTCCATGAATGAGGCGTGTGCGGCCGGGACGGGCTCATTTCTCGAGGAACAGGCCGAGCGCCTTGGCATCAGCATCGTGAAGGAATTCTCTGCGCTGGCGTTTGCATCAGCAGCACCTGTTCAGTTCGGTGAACGATGTACGGTCTTCATCGAAAGTGACATCAACACGCACATTCACCAGGGGGCCGAGAAGGCGGATATTGTTGCCGGTCTGGCGTATTCGATCGCGCTGAACTATCTCAACCGTGTTGTCCGTGGCCGGAAGATCGGTGGCGTGATCTACTTCCAGGGGGGCACGGCATACAATGATGCGGTTGCGGCCGCGTTCGCCATGCTTTTGAAGAAGCGCATCATCGTTCCGCCACACAACGGTGTACTGGGAGCCGTTGGCATGGCTATCTTGGCCCGCGAAAAAGTGAGGTCCAAAAGACAACGGGGCGCTCCAGTGCATTCCTCAACTTCGTTCCGGGGTTTCCGACTCGATGTCACAAGCTACTCAACCCATCAATTCACGTGCAAAGCATGTTCCAACTACTGTGAAATCCAGCAGGTGCGAGTCGGTGAGGAGAAGACGTACTGGGGGGACAAGTGTTCGGACAAGTTTCGCAAGAATACAAAGATGGACCGGAAAGCTACTATTCCGGATCTCTTGGCCTTCCGCGAGAAGCTTCTTGTTGAGAATTGTAGTCAAGATGGTGACGGATCAAAGCCACGGATTGGTATCCCTCGCGCGCTGACGTTTTACACCCGATTCCCGTTCTTCAACGCATATTTGACTGAGCTTGGTTTTCAGGTTGTCCTTTCCGATCCCTCAAATCGTGAGGTCGTGGATGCAGGGGTGGAAGCCACAGCTGTTGAACCTTGTTTCCCGGTTAAGCTTGCGAACGGACACATTCTGAATCTTCTTCGCAAAAATGTGGAGCACGTGCTGGTGCCAAACATCATCGATGCGGAAATGGACAATTCGCCGCTGACGCCATACGCATGTCCCTGGACCATAACGCTTCCGTTCGTTGCCCTTTGCCAGGCAGCCTTTGAACGAGCGCGCGACCGATTTCTCATACCAACGCTCCATTTCAGCCGGGGTACGGAGGGGGTGAAAAAAGAGCTTGCCTCGTTTGCTCGCACGCTCGAGGTATCGAGTGCTGAAAGCAATCGCGCAGCAGAGTATGCTTTCGAGGCCCAACGACGGTTCTGGGCAACACTCGGGTCGAAAGGTGCCGAGGTGCTGGATGCTCTGCGAGGAATAAAAGAGCAGGCCATCGTGATTGTTGGCCGTGCTTATAATGTCTATGACCGAACCGTGAACCTTAACCTGGCAGGGAAGTTGCGCGACTACTACGGGATTAACGTCGTGCCGTTTGACTTCTTCGATCTGGAACAATTTGACGTCCACACGGTCCATGAGAATATGTACTGGCATTGCGGTAAACAGATCCTGCAGGCAGCTCTCGCGCTCAGGAAGTTGCCCCTCGCTCACATCATCTACATCACGAATTTCAAGTGCGGGCCCGATTCCTACGTGAAGCATTACGTGGCTGAGGCGTCTGGAAAGTCGTTCCTGACGCTTCAGTTCGACGGACACAGCAACGATGCCGGAATGGTCACCCGCTGCGAAGCGTATTTGCATTCAAAAGGATTCCTTACGTGACTGAACTGTCGGTGACAGCTCGGCCATTGGCAGAAAGGGTCGTGTACATTCCGCGCATGAACTACGGGTGTGCGCGGATGATGGCCGCCGCATTCCGATCGCTGCAGATTGAAGCCGAGGTCTTGCCCGAATGCACGCCGGATGCACTGAGGATGGCAAGTGCCTATATCTCAGGTGATGAATGCCTGCCGCAGCGTGTCACCCTTGCCGGAATGCTATGGGTTGTGAGTCAACCCGGATTTGATCCCTGCAGAACGGCATTCTTGATGCCCACCACGCACGGACCATGTCGCTTCGGACAGTATGCGCCCTTCTTCCGAAAGGTCTTCGGGAAGCTGGGCTACGGCGACATCATGATCCTTTCGCCATCAACAAGCGACGGCTACGGCGCGTTCGGGGTGTACGGCAGCGAGTTCCTCCGCACAGCGTGGCGTGCAGTTGTTGTCGGGGATATACTCCTCAAGCTCCTGTTGAAGACCCGTCCGTATGAACGCACCCGCGGGGCAACCGATGCTGTCTACGTCGATGCTCTCGACAGAGTCTCCAGGGCACTGGCTCGTTCCGGCGTTACTCACCGGGACCGACTGCGTGGACTGATCCAGTCACTTGGAGAGGTTCGCGACGCGTTTCGAAGCATTCCGATCCGTGCCTCAGGGAGCAGGCCCCTCATCGGAGGTGTGGGGGAAATCTACTGCCGGCTCGACGAGGGATCGAACGACGAGATCATTCGCCACGTAGAAAACTATGGGGGAGAAGTCTGGCTTTCAGGAGTCGTCGAGTGGGTTGAGTACACGAACGAGGTCGTGGTGCTAGACCTCCGTGCGAGCGGTCAGTCATTCTCGTTGGCCAGAGGAGCATTCGAGTTGCGCCGATTGATACAGCGCAAGGACGAGCACGCGCTGATGGAACAGTTCAGAGAAGATTTCCGCGGGTATGAAGAGCCAGCGGACATAAACGAAATCTTCCGGCGATCCCTCCACTATCTTCCCTCCTACGCAACCCTGGGCGAGATGGTGATCAACACAGGACGAGCAGTGTACCTTCATGAGAAAGGTGTGGATGGCATCATCGACATCAGTCCTTTCACGTGCATGAACGCGATTGTGTGTGAAGCCATCTATTTAAAACTCAGTCGTGACCACGACAACATCCCGATCAAGGTGTTGTACTTCGATGGGAAAGCGAGGGATTGGGATCAGGACGTGGAGATGTTCATGGAGCTCGTCCGGGACTACCGAGGGCGCAAGCACCAAAAGCGGGATGTAGCGTTCCCGTCCTAGTCTTTGCCGATAGCGAGCCAACGGATGTCTCTTCGAAGTTTTTTTTCCCTCGAAGTTGACCCCTGTTTGCTTTTGGTTTAAGGCAAGCGTAGTTTTACATCCAGACACCGTGCCCGCCGTTGACAAATCTCATTGACCCGTGAAATGTGGGATTGAAAGCCTGTGGAGTCGTGATAAAGCGATGAAGGAGGGATGATGATCCACACTGAAGGACAACGACTCGTCTGAATGATCCCAACATAGTGTATGCAGCCGCGATAAGCGGGGGTCTTTGGAAGACCTATGACGGTGGAAAGAGCTGGAATCTCCTGACGGATGACTCGACGACCCTGGTGGTCTCGATTCTCCACTTCTGAAGCGGGGAGAAGTCGGACCACAACCACTGACGATGATCGCTGTGCCGGTCAGCAAAAAGAACACCAGGAGGAACCAGAAGGATTCGGGAGAATCCACCCTCAAGAACAAAGAAAGCCCCGGCTGACGCCGAGGCTTTTCACAACATGCTTGTCTCTTTCGGCTCATTATCCTAGGTAAACCCTCAGGGCTTTGCTCCGGGATGCATGTCGCAAACGACGGATCGCCTTCTCTTTGATCTGCCTGATGCGCTCCCGCGTAAGATTGACCTTCCCACCGATCTCTTCCAGCGTGAGTGAGTGCTCCAGATCGAGTCCGAAGTACAGTCGGACTACTTGCGCCTCTCGTTCGCTCAGCGTGTTCAACGCGCGGCGAACTTCCACCTTCAGCGATTCTTCCATCAGTTGATGGTCAGGAGAGGGCTGCCGCTGATCCTGGATGACGTCCAGCAGACGGTTGTCTTCTCCCTGAGCGAAAGGAGCATCCATCGATAGATGCCGCCCCGAGATCTTGAGCGTGTCCGACACCTCGAACAACGACATGTCGAGTTCTTCCGCGAGCTCGCTGGCGCTCGGCTCCCGTTCGAATTCCTGCTCGAGTGCGCTGAATGCTTTGCCAATCTTGTTCAGCGCCCCAACACGGTTCAACGGCAAACGCACGATGCGGGACTGCTCCGCGAGCGCCTGTAGAATCGATTGTCGGATCCACCAGACGGCGTAGGAGATGAACTTGAATCCGCGCGTCTCGTCGAATCGCTTCGCACCCTTGATGAGTCCGAGGTTCCCTTCGTTGATCAGGTCTCCAAGGGACAGGCCCTGATGCTGGTATTGCTTGGCGACGCTGACGACAAAACGGAGATTGGCCTTAGTGAGCTTCTCGAGCGCCTTCTGGTCCCCCTTCTTGATTCGACGGGCAAGGTCAATTTCTTCCTGCGAAGTCACAAGGTCGACCTTCCCTATCTCCTGGAGGTACTTGTCGAGAGACTGGCTTTCCCGATTCGGATATTGTTTAATGATCTTCACTATGTACGCTTGTACCTTTTATCAATGAGAACCTCTTGGTCACTCGACCCTTACAACAATTCGAAAGGCTTCTCGGTTACAATGAAGCGATGCTTGCAGATACTTTCACGAGGTGGTATGAGTTGGATCAGATCTTCAAATGTCGTCGGTGCAGCAGGGTCGGTCACCCCCCAAGGTACAATAAGGAGGGGAAAAATCCATCCATAGAGGCTTGAGGAACCGGATGAAGGTCTTGATGCCAATGGAGCTCTACATCGGTTCCATCTCAGCCACCTGTACGACATCTTTCTCAATACCGGAAATCTCTGGAAATGGAATAGATTTCTCATCTGCCAAGATTGTCGCCTCAACCTCAGAGATAG
>JAPLFP010000139.1 GCA_026390585.1 Ignavibacteriales bacterium
CACACGCGGCTGTCCCTTGAACTGCAGCTTTTGCAGCGTGACGGCGTTCAACGGGGCCCGCTACCGGCAGCGGCCCATTCCGGATGTGGTGCGGGAATTCCAGTTGGTCCGTGAGAAACGTGTTCTGGTGGTGGACGACAACCTTGTCGGCACGCGGCCTGACCACATTGCCCGCGCCAAGGACCTCTTTCGCGCCCTGGCACAGGCGAACCTGCGAAAGGAATGGGTTGCCCAAGCGACCATTAACTTCGCCGATGACGAAGAACTCTTGGCGTTGGCCGCGAAGGCTGGGTGCAGCGGGGTCTTCATCGGCCTTGAATCCCCCGCGGAGGAAGGGCTTCGGGAGCTCGGCAAGAAATTCAACCTGCTGAAGGGCCGGGACTTCCGCGCCTCTGTACGCCGCATACAGCGGCACAACATTCTGGTTGTGGGTTCCTTTATCATCGGTTTGGACATAGACGAACCGGGCATTGGCAAACGTATCGCGGAGGTGGCCGGTCAGTACGGCGTGGACAATCTCAACGTGCTGTTTCTGACGCCTTTGCCCGGCACGCGCCTGTGGGAGAAGATGAAATCGGAGGACCGCATCGCCCTCGATGCGTTCCCGGAGGACTGGAAATATTACACGCTAACCTTCCCGGTGGCCCGGCATAAGCATTTGTCTCTGGACGGCATCATCCAAGAAATGATCTCCTGCGACAGGCGCTTCTATTCCATGCCGCGCATTCTACGCAGGGTGTGCAGCAACTTGTGGCAACGCCGCAAGCCACTGGTGACCTTGGTGGGCAGTCTTTCATACAGAAGCAACCTCCGGTTGAACTGCAAGGCATACGCGGACTTCAAGCTTCAACGGGGCAATAGGTACGATTGAGTAAGTGGAGTATAAGGGGAAAACCGAGTGCCAGCCACAAGATAAAAGGAATGAAATCTACAAGTCATAATTCTTCATGCCCAACAAGTCGCTCAAGTAAACCGCTGATCGCGAGGCCTTTATGTACTTTGTTGCAACATTATCGCAAACGAACGAACACATAAGAGAACGTATATTGAAACAATAAGATGGGAAGAACGGAAGGAAGGTGTGGTAAGCTGAACAGAAGTCAGGGCTTTGAGTGAGCGCGAAGAGAATATCTATAAGTGAGGGTACATCATATGGCGACCAAACATGAACAATGGAAGCAGAGAGTGCGGAAAGCACGTGTCCCTGCTTATTTCAAGGGTCTCTTGATTGATGCGCGATATTCACTTCATCGGCAAGGAGACATGAAATGGCTCAACGAGTTCAAGTGTCTTGCATAAACAAGCGTGAACACTACAATCCACATGAGCGCATCATCAACATCGGAGGCGTCAACCCAAACGGCAACCGATGGAAAAGGTCTCAACCAAAGGCAATTGAGTCAATAGAAGATGGCACTTATGACTTTTTCGTGAGCGTCGGTGGATATACTACAGATGTCATCGTAGCCAGACATGAAGGGCACAAGTACCTAAAAACCAAACCCGATGCGACGGGGAAAGATAATCTGCTCAATCTGCCGGAATGCCCAGCGATTTGAAGAGGGTCACGCTCGGATGGGAGAAAAGCCCTTCGACATGAATTGCTCTAGACCGGAGCTCGAAACCCTCACAGACCTTTGTACGGATGCTTTATGCTTTCCGGTCGAAAGGAGGGCCAGCATCTAGAACATACTCCCATTGATGACCGTTGTATGATTTCGATCATCCAACGTCAAGAATAGACAAGTGGAGGCGGGCTGCAATGACGTTTTGCCTAAACGTCATGTGCACAGTGCGCCGGAAGGTCAATATGAAGAAAGGCATCGGTATCAAATGACCAAGAAGAGATTTACGCTCGTGGCCCGCGTAAGCACTGACAATCGTCAGGCGATCAAGCCGATCTTGGAAAAGCTCGTTGCGAAGAGATCAATCACCTCAACAGATGAAGGGTTTCTTGTGAAGGCGACAATGTACGGGGAGCGCGCGAGGGAGCTGAACCGATCGTTGCTCTCAGTCCTGCGTCGGGTCGAGCGCAAGACCCGCCTACGCTCAGAATGGAAGTCAATGGGTATAACGGAGTGTTTCTTCGACTATGTGCCAAAGGGGTCACGAAAAGCCTGAGGCAGAATGTGCGCCTGCACTGACATACTTCAACCTATGTCATTTCCAAGTCTTAGAGTGACGTGCACACTGTACATAACACGCCGCACCACGACGCTCGCTCAATGCTAACGCCAACAGCGCTGATAGCTGTAGACTCGACCTACAGCAGCCACTCTAGAGGGAAAGATTCTTGGGCAACGTGTAATGAGACCCCTGGAGCAGTTCGGGAAAAATCCGAGTGCTGTCTTGATCGATTGAAAGCGTTTTAAAGTGTGTCCAGAGCAGCACATGGATATCTCCTAAATCGTCCTTCAAGAATATCACAATCAGCGATGCACAAGCCCTCAGTCGGAATAGGGCGGAATGGCTATTTATTCTCGATCGGATGGGCAGAGGGTTGCAGGTTCATGTCCTGCCCCCGGTACAAGCTAAAGAAGAATCCTCATCGGTGAAGATCCCGTTTCGCCCTCGGCTCACGGGACAAGTCGGTGGGGATTCTTTGTTTTACTGAGGAATTCTTCAATCATACCCCATCTTTTACCTAGAAAACTCGCACAAGGACTCTGCCATTTGCCTTTCAGTCTGAACTGCAGTAGCTTTGTAGCGTAGTTTGTTCCTACCGACGCACTGATGATGTTTTCGCTTTGAACTACGCCGGGTTAACTGCAATCATAGCCCTTAGAAACAACCAAGGAGGTTACCAGGATGCCGGAAAATCGGATTAGGATTGCGCCAAATACAGTAGCGTATGCTGACGAGGAGACACACAAGCTAGTAGTGGAGTTCGCCATCCCAGGAGCGCCAACGGATACCATCGATCTGAAGATCCTGGCAGACAGCGTCCACCTGACAGCGCCAGCAAGGGACATCGAGTATGTTTCAGCACTGGCTTTGCCTTGGCCGGTGAAACCTGACAAAGCCGAAGCGATCTACGAGAACGGTCTGCTCCGAATCGAGGTGCCCTTCAAAGATCCGATGGAAGATGCTGTGAAGGTCGCCATCAAGGCGGGTGTCGCGGAAACCAAGACCAAGAAAATTGATCAGCCCCCTGCGTTGGTGCCAATTCAGAGTTAGTTAATTTGTTCCGCACCCCTGGTGCTGGTGGACGAATCCGCGCATTTGTATCCCAAATCGGATATCAGAATGCCAGTCGAAAGACTCGATGCAAGGTTGCAAATGCTGTAAGTAGGCACGTCTCCGCTACAAGCTAAACATATCGACTAAAGAAGAATCCTCATCGATAAAGACCCCGAAGAAGACTCGGGGCAGGTCGGTGGGGATTTTTCATTTTAGACCCAAACTCTTCAATTACATCCTATCTTTTCCCTAAAATCCACCCTCAAGAACAAAGAAAGCCCCGGCTGACGCCGAGGCTTTTCACAAGATGCTTGTCTCTTTCGGCTCATTATCCTAGGTAAGCCCTCAGGGCTTTGCTCCGGGATGCATGTCGCAAACGACGGATCGCCTGCTCTTTGATCTGCCTGATGCGCTCCCGCGTAAGATTGAACTTCCCACCGATCTCTTCCAGCGTGAGTGGGTGCTCCTGATCGAGTCCGAAGTATAGTCGGATTACTTGCTCCTGTCGTACGCTCAGCGTATTCAACGCGCGGCGAACTTCCACCTTCAGCGATTCTTCCATCAGTTGATGGTCAGGAGAGGGCTGCCCCTGATCCTGGATGGCGTCCAGCAGACGGTTGTCTTCACCCTGCGCAAACGGAGCATCCATCGACAAATGTCGCCCTGAAATCTTGAGCGTGTCCGATACCTCAAAGAGCGACATATCGAGCTCTTCCGCGAGTTCGCTGGCGCTTGGCTCCCGTTCGAACTCCTGCTCGAGTGTGCTGAAGGCTTTGCCGATCTTGTTCAACTCGCCGACGCGATTGAGAGGCAACCGGACGATGCGGGGCTGCTCCGCGAGGGCCTGCAGAACCGACTGCCTGATCCACCAAACAGCATACGAGATGAACTTGAATCCACGGGTCTCATCGAATCTCTTGGCAGCCTTGATGAGTCCGAGGTTTCCTTCGTTGATCAAGTCTCCCAGGAACAAGCCCTTGTTCTGATATTGCTTCGCGACGCTGACGACAAAACGGAGATTGGCCGTGGTCAGCTTCTCGAGTGCCTTCTGATCCCCCTTCTTGATTCGACGGGCAAGGTCAGTTTCTTCCTGTGGAGTCACAAGGTCGACCTTCCCTATCTCCTGGAGGTACTTGTCGAGAGACTGGCTTTGCCGATTCGTATATTGTTTAATGATCTTCACTATGTACGCTTGTACCTTTTTATCAATGAGAACCTCTTGGTCACTCGAGCGTTACAACAATTCGAAAGGCTTCTCGGTTACAACGAAGCGACGTTAGCTGATGCTTCCCGGAGCTGGGATGAGTTGGACCAGGTCCTCAAATGTTGTCGGTGCGGGTGAGTAGAGCATCAGTCGAAGATACACAGAAATTGATCATCATCGAGAGTTACTCCTTTCGTGCCCGTGAAGATGGAACAACTCTTTGTCGGTATTTTAGGACGTTGACTTTGAGCTGATACTCTCTTACCATCACGCCGAGCACCGTGCCTGCCTTTGACAATTGAGTTTGTCCCGTGGAATGCGGGATTGAGAACCTCCGAATTCGCAGTGGCGATGAAGGAGGTTTTTGTGTCAATAGGAGATGATAACGCAGCACTACACATTGCTGCCGCATGCTGCTGCAAGAACGTAGTGCTCAGTTGCAAGAGTTATGTCCCACGAAGCTTCGGAAAGAGCGAGGCATTCAACATCATCATAGGAGCCGCAGACCGACGCTCGTGGGCAAGTATAGCGTCTTGGGCTCTCAACTTAACAAGGAAGACAAAATGACTAACGACAAAGACTCATCCACGCATGGTCATCGTGGGTGGAAAGGAATGAGAGATAACGGTACTTCAGGCGCTGTCTATGGAATGGCTTTTATCGGCGCACTCGTTTATTTCGTCCAGCATGCGACCACGTTCTGGGATGGGATGCTTGGTATCCTCAAATCCATAATTTGGCCTGCATGGCTGATATACAAGTTACTGGAGTTCCTGAAAATGTAGGCAGGAAGTCGGAGAAAACAACCTGCTTGAGGCTAACGACGAGAGTACGCTCGTGGGCTAGGATGGGCAGGCTGATGAAAAAACGATGAAGCGAGTACTCCCGCATCAATAGGGTGGGAAGGATAACTGTATGAAAGAGCAGAAGCAGAGTAGGTCTGGCGAGGGAAGCGCCATGGCCCCACCAACCAAGAACGAAATTGCCGCTGGCATCCTAACCTATCTCAAACAACACCCGACTGCAGCGGACACCGTGGAAGGAATTGCCAAGTGGTGGTTATTACAGCCCACACTTGGACAGCGCGTGAACACAGTTGAAGAAGTGCTGCATGAACTAGAGGAGCGTTCGCTGGTCGAATCGATTATCAGCCGAGGAAAAAGGCTCTATCGAGCGAAGAGCAGAAGCGAAGGTAACCCTTGATGAGATAGAGCGTAGAGTAAAGGAGTTCGCAGCCGCGCTGGAGTTTGGCATAGGGTCATGTATAATTTGCCCTGACAAGGTTGGTCTTGATGAAAACTGCTGAAAGGCGAAAGGCATTCACCGTTCCTGACTTGGCCCGCGTCAGTTTCGCCCGGCTCCAAGAACGCTTTGAGTTCGTGCCAAAGACATTTGTGGTCTTCAGCGAGCGTGTTGGTCTCTACGTCTCTGACCGAATGGGCTTTAGTGTGTCATTACACTCCCCAGAATCATTGCGTTCCAAAGCTGGACTGTGCTTCGTTTCTGGCCAGATTCATCCCAACCTGACGAAAGCGTTCGAAAGAGTCCGCGAGATGTTGCAGCGCCAAGGTGTTAGTGTCTCTGACGCTTCTACGATTTTCGACAACTCGTTTGTATCTGTCTCCGACGTGAATGACACTACACCAATTGCTGAAGACACGATCATCCATGACGGACACATCGCCATCAAGATTGGAGCGATTGGAGTCCAATCAATCTTTGTGCTCGACGGATTTGAAACTGGCATCGGATGTGTTCCAACTAGCCATTCAGTCGAAAAGAAACAATGGACTGCGATGTTCAACAATCTCTTATCAGTGTGGGATAGTCTCGCAGGATAGTGTTACATCCTTCCACGACCACGCGGAGAAGTTATGCCTTCCTTTGATCATCGAAATCCACTTTTCTTGTTTCTGAGTCTGAACCGAAAATACCGGATTTCCGGTATTGTGGTTTTCGTTGCATCGAGGTAACATTTCGGTGCGGATTTTTCGTTGATAAGACAGAAAGACGCAATAGGCTGTCCATGCTCCCATATTGGCAGGAGAAACGAACTTCGATGTCACGCTAGTTATGTGCCATTTGCCCTTAGGGGGGCAACTTCTATGAAGGTCTTCTGCATCTTCCTCATCTGCTTCAACGTCGCGAAGGGACAGGTTGTGTTGGAAAAGACCTGGATCGGCCCTGAGAACTGGTACATGCATTTTCGCAATGGAACAGTAGCGTATTGGAAAGAGCAAGGTTTCCCTGAACAACGGTCCTACCATTTGAGTTCTGACACACTTCAGATAGCTTGGCAATATCAGGTTGTCTCCGACTCGGTCCGTGTGAAAACCGCAGTTGACTTCTATCGCATTGTCAAACTAAGCCGAGACTCTCTGATTCTCTCGGAGTTACCGCATCAGGAGTATTCGCTCGTCGACCGAAGACCCAAAATATTTGTTGATAGTGCCATCAGCAATGACACGCGGCTAGCGTTCAACCGCCTAACTTTTTCCACTACGAGCTGTTTCGGTCAATGCCCTGTGTTGAAAATTTCCATCGACTCGAAGGGAAGGGTAAAGTTTCGAGGCGAACAAAATACTAACCCATTTATTGGTTCCTACGTGGGCCAACTTCCGTTGGAGTGGATGCGCAGCTTCGTGGGAATCCTCCAACGAAGTCGGGTAGAGCACATCCCCGACCATGCTCCTTGGTCGACCGATGCGCCGGTCCGCAGACTGAGGATAACATTCAACGGAAAGACAAAAGTAATTGAAGGCCAACATTTCTCCCCGTTGAACTGGCGTCTGTTCAGTGTATTGGAGGATGCATACAAGGAAGCTCGGTTAGTTAAGGTTGGCAAAGTGTCTTTCGAAAGGTAGCGTCGGGCAAACGGCAAACCGGCGCTCGCACACTGGATAGGCGATGTTGAAACTAGGGTTGGCTAGATGTAAAGTGCTCGCTCCATTGCTCGCCGCCGCAAGGAACGAGTCAGTTGAGAGCGGCGGCTCGCAACGGCGGTTTGCCTAAACGTTAGGCGCAAGCAAAGATTCATTTTCTAGAGGCGTTTTGCGGCACCACTAATCAGACAACACCGCTGAGGGACATTATCTCGAGGTCAAATGAACATTCGCTGGTTGTCTTTTGAAATAGTTGGCGTGTATTCGATTCTCGTCGTGCTCACAGTGGCGACAGAGTTCCTCTCAAGTACATGTATCGCTCAAGAAGACACAACATTCAATCATCTTCGAAACCACATTGAACATGAGATCAACAGTGGCAAGTGCGCGAGCATCGTTCTCGGCATCATCAGCGAAAAAGGTGAGCGTGTATTC
>JAPLFP010000364.1 GCA_026390585.1 Ignavibacteriales bacterium
TGGACATCGCTTTTTTGGCTCTCATTCTCGATCCATTTGAGTTTGTTTCCGGAAACGAATTGAAATAGCATAACTTACAAGAATTCTAGCAACACTTTTGGCTATTATGCCCATTGCGAGGAGCGGAGCGACGAAGTTCCGCTCTCTGGATCCCGCTATCGTGCGAGATCCCAGACTGCGGGACAGGAGCGGGACAATCTGTCCAAGTACTAAGCCCGTCCCGAAATTTCGGCAGGTGGGGTGGACGGCCGTATGGCGCGTTTATTGTCGCCCCGGATTGTAGTTCGTCTGAGGTTGCCTATGTCCCCAATCGGGGCGACAATACGGGTTGTGTGGTGGCAGCTTTGCCGCGGGGAGTTAAATTTCGGGACAAATTTTCTTTTGCCCATTTCTTTTCCTAAAAGACATGGGCACATGCATTCCACGTTCTGGATCCCCGCTTACAACCCGTCCCACGAAACGGGACGAGGTCTCGTCTCGATTCATCGAATCGAGACGGACATGCGGAGATGACACTGATTCCTGCATCCTCGAGGTGTCAGGAAATACTGCGTGACACCCCAGTAGCTCTCTTATTGAACTCCCCCTCCTTTTTGTATCGAATCCTCCCGACTCCCCAGACGACGAGCGAAAGCACCAGCCCAGGATACATGGGCTCAATTCCGAGGAAGTACGACGGTTCGCCGTTGAGTTGATGCAATTGTCCAAACAGGAGGCTGGACGTGGAAACACCCCACCCAAGGAGCATTGCCCAGAAGGCATATCGGGAGGGAATCCTCAGGGACTCAAAATAGCTGGCCATCAAGGGGATCAGGAGCCCTGGAACGATGGCAGTTCCGATCGTATACCAGATTTTCACAACCGAAGGAACAACAAGAGAGAGCATGATGGAGAAGACAGCGGACAACACGAGCCCGATTTTCGTCCATCGGTGAACCAGCACTTCCTGATTTGCCGGCGTCGAAGAAGATGACAGCCGTCCAACAATATCCCGGCCGATCGTCGACGCAGAAATAAACATAAGACTGCTAAGCGTCGACATAATGGTCGCCAGCATCCCGATGTAGAACAGTCCCTTTGCGATCGGTGGAAGTGTCAACTCGGCAAGCATCGGGTAGGAAAAGGCCGCATTGTTCAAATCAGGAAGAGCCGCACGGGCATAGAGGCCCGCCATGCTTGTCATGAAATCGAAGACAAACCAGAAGAGAATGGAAATGAACACCCCACGTTGGGCTGTTGCTCCATCTTTCGCCGCACAGCAGCGCTGGTGAAACGCCGGATCGACAAGCGTCCAAAGTGCGATGAAGAACCAGACAGCGATGAACTGGTATGAATTTCCACCATGCCATGTGATGTGCAGCGGCGGTACGTGAGAGACAATATAGTCCCATCCGCCCAGTTGATGATATGCAAACGGAAGGATCATTGCGAATCCAAAGAACATCATCACAAACTCAAATGCGTTCGCCCAGACATCCGACCGGAATCCTCCCCAGTAGAGATAACACACCGTCAGAATCGTTGTTAACGTGACGCTGGTGAACAGATCGATGCCGAAGATGAGCTGGATGAGAATCCCCACCATGAGAACGTAGGCTGCCGGCGTAATGAGAAACACGGTGAGGAGACCGCCTAGAAGTGCGGTCCTGCGATCATACGAGGCTTCGAGTTTGTCCGGGATGGTGATGTGGTTCGTTGCGCGGATTCGTTTCGCGAGGAACACCGCAAACACAAGAGCGAAGAAATAGTACGGCACACCGAAGACGACCCAGTTCGAGATTCCGTACTTGTAGGAGAATTCTCCAACGCCGAGAATGCCTCCGTACCAGGTGGAAACGAGCGTCGCAACAAACATTGGAAGTGTCAGCGTGCGACCAGCCAGCAGAAAATCCTCAGATTCTTTGCGACCCCGGCGGATTGCGCGAAAGCCAATGAAAACGACGGCCGACAAATAGAGGACAATAAGGAGTGAATCGATCAGGCTGAAATGGACCATGGGAGGGGATATCACGAACGGCCGAAAAGTTTGAAGAGCAGCAGATGGCCCTTTTTGACCTTGATGCTCACTGGGGACGAGACCACAATATTGCTTGTTCCTTCGCGAACTCCAAGCTCGAGGTTGTCCCCTTCGAGGGAATACTTAAGCCCATTTGTGGAGACACCTTCGCAACGATTCAGAGGAATGAGGGAGACAACATCCCCTTTTTCAGCTTCGAATGAGTACTCGCGCCCCACATAGCAAACCTCACCACTGTCATCCACAAGTGTGATGATCGCATCCGGATAAAACTTCCGTAACACTCCCAGATTTCCGACAGTATGATCGAGCCGCTTACCTGAGGCCCCAACCACCGTGATGTGGTCGAAGTTCGATTGAATCGCCCAGGTTATGGCTTTTTCAAGGTCTGTTGTCTGATCGTTCCGGTCCTCGTAAATTGCCACACGCCGGAACTTCACAAGTGCCTCGGCATGTACCGAGTCAAGATCACCCACAATGGCATCCGGTGTGATACCCATCTTGAGAGCAGTGTTCGTCCCGCCGTCTGCGCAGATCACCGTACCGGCCTGCTTCACGAGCAACGCCAGCCGTTTCTTTTGAGGGGACTCCCCGTTTGCTATGATGAGTGCTTTCCTGCGCATGCAATGGCTAGCGGTTCATGAGTGCGGTTGGTCTTCATTCAAATTACAAATCAATTCGTAGAGAGGCAAAAACGTTGCGCAGAGCTGCAGGATAGAACTCATCTCCTTCTGCATGACTCGCATAGTAAACATTGAAGAGATTGTTCGCCTGAACTCGCGCTTCAACTTCCCGACCGATTGGCTCGATGTTGAAACGATAGGAACACCAGCCGTTCACTACAGTGGACGCGTTGACGGTCTTCGCCGGATCTGCTTTGCCTGGGCTTTGGAAATTGTCCGAATACGATTCCCCCACATGCTGGAGGGCAAGCGATATGGTCAGTCTTTCGCCTCGATAGGTGGCTCGTACGTTTGCAAGGAAATCCGGGAACCCCGCAATCGTGTTCCCGTCAAGTGAGACCGGAACCGAGTTTTCGAATGCCGTGTACTTCACCAGCCGGTTTTTGCTCATCGTCGCATTCGCGCTCACCTCGAGACAGCCAAGCACGTGGGCACCGCCGGAGACTTCGATTCCCTGGTGCAGCGTCTTCTCTGCATTTCCGGTCACCGGAATGCCGAATCGGTCCAACTGCCCGTTCTTGATAATCTCATCCTTGAAACTCATGTAGAAGAGGTTTAACGTCGCGTGCAGTCGATCGTCTTTATATCCACCGCCAAGCTCAACGTTTACGAGAGCCTCAGGACGCACCAACGGGTTGGAGTAGTCATATCCGCCACCCGGAAGTGTCTTGAATTGTGGAGTCACCGCCCCCCAGGATCCCGGTGTACTTGCTTCGGCTGCGTCATAGAGATTGACCAACCGGGGTTCACGGGACGTTTGCGAAATCTGTGTGTAGCAATTGAAGTTCTCATTCAGATTGAAGTTGATCCCAAGCCGGGGGTTGAAGAAATGATACGGAACCGAAAAATCCGTATGAATATACTGTTCGTCAAATAGCCGGTACTGATTGTACGCATACTGAAGGGCGACCTGCAATGTCAGATCCGACCGAAGCTTCATGATTTCTTGCCCGTACAGGGAAAGGATATTTTTCGCCCCCCGGTATTCATAGTAGTGATAGTCCGGTGTGACTCCCGCCGGCAGACCTTCCCCCCACCGGAGAGCACCCCAGTGAACAGACCGATGGATCCGCATCTCGGCGCCTACGGTGAAATCGCCTCCTTCGTGATGATAGCTCGCTCGTGGCAGCCAGCCGTATTGTCGATTGTCGACGAAGGCGCGAATGAGTGCGTTGGAAGTATACAGGGTGTCAGGATCGCCGACAACGGGAAACCCATTCTCTTTCGTCAATCGAAAGTACGAATACGGCGCCCATGAGCCGTCATAGTCAAAGAAACCAGATCCAGTGACCAGGAAGAATGTGTTGTTCACTGTCAGGTTGTCCGACAGGCGCCATTCATGGTAGAGTTCGTAGTGAGGCTGGCTGAAATTTTCGATTTCCTCCGGTCGGCAGATGGGATTTTGCGTGCGCACGGTGCCATCATGTGAATAGGCATCGGATTTTGAGATGCCATAGTATGCAAGATGATCGGCAATGGGGCCACCGTAGAAGCTGAACTGAGTCGTCATGTGTTCGTCATACCGAATGGCTCCAAGAAAGTAGCTCGAGAAATCCGTCCACGATTGGTTTCTGTAACCGTCGCTCTGAATGCGCGAGATCCGAGCATAGACTTCGTATCGCTCTCCGACAAGTCCGGAATTGATGGACACCGAATTTTTCCTTGTGTTGTAGCTCCCCAATCCGCTAAGAAAACTCACGCCCGGAGTTTTCGAGAAACTGGTCGTGATCAGATTGACGGTTCCACCGATCGCCGGCGGGCCATAGAAGGCACTGCCTGCTCCGCGCTGGACCTGGATGTCCTGCAGATTTGCAGCCAAATCAGGAAAATCGAGCCAATAAACATCGTGATCTTCCGGGTCGTTCTGGGGGATGCCGTTCACCATCACGGATATTCTTCGCTGATCAAATCCACGGATGCTGAGGTAGTTGTAGCCGATGCCATTGCCATTCTCGGAATAGAATGTCGTTGAAGGGAGTTCCGACAGAAGTTGTGGGATATCCTGGGTGGAATAACGCTCAGCCAGATCGCGGGCCGTTAGCGTAGCAAACGCAACCGGATTTTCCCTCTCCCGCGCCCGCATGGCGGAGACGATGATGGTCTGACCCGGCAAGATTGTCGGCTCGAGGAGCACCTCAACATTGATCGTCTGACCTTGCGCAATCCGAATGGGAATGGTCTTTGGGGAATAGCCGATATAGCTAACGCGCAAAACGTAGGAACCCTGCGGAACCTGTGGGAGTCGGAATGAACCGTCATGGCTGACACTTGTGCCGATGGTCGTCCCCTGCAAGAGAACATTGGCAGCTTCAAGCGGGCGTCTTGAGTCTGCATCCAGAACACTCCCCTCAAGAGTCCCGGCCTCTTGTCCAAGAAGCAGCCGAGGAAGAGCCAGAACGCATCCCAACAAGAAGGCGTATCGCATGTTGTCCTCCGCACAAAAAAAAGCCATTTTCCAGTCAGGAGTGATGACGGAAAACGGCTCAGAAAAGAAATCCACGTTGCCGTTTTCCTTCGCTGGTATTACCCAGTTCAGGTTCGGAGGGTCTGCTCTCAGCCGTCCCGTCTCGACAAGTCGAGACGGGATGCACCCCTAACGGAACTATCAAACATATGATGAAAAAGAACTGCACCAATATACGAGGTCAGCAAGAACTTGTCAAGCGATGAAGAGACTATCTCTGTGCAATCCTTGCCTACCACTCCTTTTTTCCCTATTTTCTGCAGCGCACTAGAGATGCGGTTGATAACCCAGCTTGCGCCACGAAGCCACAAAGACACTGAGGAAAAGATTTCCATTCTTCTACTTTTTGTGATGGTTTGTGTCCTGGTGTCTTAGTGGCACGACTTTTCGACCACGTCCCTGGTACGCGATCAAGTTGATCACTCTGAGTTACGTGTTCTCTCAATGACTCTTTCGGTTGAAAACCTTTCGTTTCACTATCCGGACGTTCCGGTCCTCCGCAACATTTCTTTTGATCTTCCAGAAGGAGATTTCCTAAGTCTTCTTGGGCCGAACGGCTCCGGCAAGTCGACGCTCCTTCGCCTCCTCGACAGAATTCTCCTGCCTCAGAACGGCACGATCACTCTTGACGGGCGCCCCCTCAATGAACTCAGCCGCCGTGAGTTGGCCAAGAGGATCGCCTACGTTCCTCAGGACACGCTATGGGTCTTCCCATACACAGTTCTGGAGGTTGTCTTGATGGGAAGGTCTCCCTACGTTGGGCACTCCGGTTTCGAGAACGCTCAGGATCTCGCAATTGTGCGAGAAGCAATGCGACTGACAGATATCGAACATCTTGCCGACAAACTGATCACAGGAATCTCGGGGGGCGAACGACAGCGAGTCTTGATTGCCCGGGCACTGAGCCAGCAACCAAGGATTCTCCTTCTCGATGAACCCAATGCCCATCTCGATATCAGTCATCAAATAGATATTTTCCAGATTCTACGGGAACAAAACGAACTGCGAAACCTGACGATTGTCTCCGTCTCACATGACCTGAACCTTGCCGCTGCATTCAGCAAGCGCACACTGCTTCTCGCAAACACCGGAAACGAAGGTGCATCCATTTTTGCCGTCGGTCATCCGAAGGACGTCCTCACGCAAGCAAATATCGAGCAGGTCTATCAGACTCCTGTACTCGTCGATCAATTGCCGGATTCCTCGGCAATGAGGATCTCATTGATTCCGCTCGCTACGAAGAAAGAGAAGCACTCACAGCACACCACTGGAAATCGAATTACTCCCAACTGAAGGTCCCATGTCCATCCGCCGACGACAAATACGCGAAAAGGTCCTGCAAGCATTGTATGCCTATGAACTTTCCCATGAGTCCGTTGACCTGATTCTTGATACTATCGTCGGAACGCTCAAGAAGGAACCGGAAATATTCGACCTCGCCAAGGAACTGTTTCTGAAGGTCATCGCGACGAAGGATGAAGTTGACAAGTTGATCACAAACCGAGTGGCAAACTGGGAGTTCGGCCGGCTCGCCGTTATCGATAAAATCATCCTCAGAATAAGCATTTGTGAATTGCTTTATTTCGATGATATCCCGCCCAAAGTCTCCATCAACGAGGCCATTGAGATCGCCCGTCGCTACAGCACTGAAAAGAGCGACAAATTCGTCAACGGCGTGCTCGACTCGGTCCTTGATGACTTGAAGAAATCCGGTCGGATGAGAAAATCCGGACGTGGGCTCCTTGAAACCTCGACAAAGAAGAAACCAGTCAAGTAGTCTGCAAAAATACGTGTCTGCCCCTATGCCATTGGCCCCAGTGCAGTCCACTCAATTCTATTCGCGTGGCAGAATCTTCGCGTGGACGTTGTTCGATTTTGGGAACACCGCGTTCTCTGTCATCGTTGTGACAGTGATTTATTCGCGGTATTTCACCGAGCAGGTTGCCGGAGGACGGCTCTGGTTATGGAGTAACGCAGTAAGTCTCTCGATGATCGTGGCGGCGGCAATCGCCCCTCCGCTTGGAGCCGCAGCCGACTTCTCGCACAATAAGAAACTCTTCCTCTGGTTTTTCACATTGGCGAGCATCATATGCACGGCCCTGATGTACTTTGTCCAACCCGGAATGGTGCTGCTCGGCATGGTGCTGTTCATCATTGCGAATACGGGTTTCGAAGGCGGAATCGTCTTTTATGATGCGTTTCTTCCAAGCATTACTTCGCGGCATTCCTATGGAAGGGTTTCGGGGTATGGTTTTGCCATGGGGTACCTCGGCGCTCTTGCGGTCATGTTGATCGTGATACTGATGCTGCCCGACACCACGCATCCGGACTATTTTTTCTATGTGAGACTGACGTTCGTTGTGGCAGCGGTGTTCTTCTTCATTTTTGCTCTTCCCATGTTTCTTTGGGTCCCGGAGCCGAAGAGCTCAGCACAGAAAGTCTCAAGCGTTATTCGCATTGGTTACCAGCAGGCACGAAACACGTTTCGGGCGTTGTTCATCGAAAAGAAATATCCGTCCATTGCCCGATTTCTGATAGCATTCTTCCTCTACAACGATGGTATTCTCACCATCATCGCATTTGCTGCAATCTTCATGGAAACCGTGCTTCGTATGCAGCCCCGGGAGATCATCATCTTCTTTGCCGTTGTGCAATCGAGCGCGATTATCGGTTCGTTCCTTTTCGGTTTCGTCACAGACAAGATCGGCCCCAAGAAAACCATCACTATTACCCTCCTCATTTGGATTTTCATCACTGTCGGGGCCTACTTCGTTACAACCGTCGGCGAGTTCTATGTCGTCGCCATGGGCGCGGGTGCGGCAATAGGCTCGTCCCAGTCGGCGAGCCGAAGTCTGATGGCATTGCTTACACCGAAGGAACGTGAAGCTGAGTTCTTTGGATTCTACGACGGATTTTGCGGGAAAGCTTCCGCCGTCATCGGTCCACAAGTTTATAGCGGTATTGCTTATTTCACAAACCAGCGTGTTGCCGTGCTCTTCATCGGGATGTTCTTCCTGGCGGGTTTGATTCTGTTGCAGGGCGTGACACAACCGGAGTGGAGGCGCACGCCCCCTTCTCAACAATGACAGTGATCCACACTTCATTCTGCAGGAATACAACGTGAAAACCTCAACGATGTTAACATTGAGTCTCTTGCTTTTCCTCGCCGGCTGCACACGCGAGAAAGCGGAGACCACCACTCGCGGTAACTTGCATGCGCTCTTCGCGGAATCCACTGCGCCAGTGATGATAGAAGAGGTCAACCAGTTCTTGGGTTCCTACAGCAAGGCAGGTGCCAATATCACCTATGAAGTAGTATCATCCGAGGATGCCATCCGACGCATGCTGCACGATACGCTGCGGTATATCGTGTCGACGCGTCCGATGAGTCCGGCGGAAAGACAGCAACTTCCCAGGGTCGAAGGATTCGATCTGAACGAGATTGTCATTGCTTACGACGGGATAGCTGTGGTGGTTAACCCAAAAAACGTTGTCGAGAAGATCACGACAGTGGAGCTCTCAAAGATTCTCTCCGGGGAGATTCGTCGATGGGAACAGCTTTCTGAGGCAGAGACGATGAAGGGGACTATTGAGGTCTTGTATCAGGATTCTTCCGACGTCTCGCTCTTCGCCGAGAGCCGCATTCTGCATGGGAAGGGCTTGCGAAAGGACCTGCAGAAGACAACTTCCAGCCTTGCCACACTGCGTTCCGTTGTTGAACGGCCGCTTTCCATCGGACTCGTCGGGGTGTTGTGGGTTGACTCTGCCCATGTGTCTGCGAAAGTCCTGAAGGTTGCGGAGACCCGCGAAACACAAGACACAACGTTCCGCCTGCCGCCGGAGAGAATGGGAAAATTCTGCACGCCACACCCGGCAAACATTTATCGGAATTACTACCCTTTGAAGCGCGCGATCTATGCATATACTTTTGGACCCGTGGCAAGCTTCGCATCGGGGTTTAGCACCTTTGTGGCGACCAAAGACGGACAGAGGATCTTTCTTGACAAGAACGTCGTGCCTGCAACGCAGCCTATCAGATTAAAAGCACCCGAGTAACGTTCGCTGCGGCGGCTCAATGAACAATGTCTGTCTTTCAAGCTGCCGAGGAGAATCACAAACAAAAAAGCCCCGCACAAGACGTGCGGGGCTTTTCATTTGACGGCGATGAGCCGTTAGAATTCAGGACCCAGCGAAAAATACCAGACCGGACTGGAGAAGCTGGCGCCGTTAAAGTTCCAAGCAACATCAATACGCAGGGGGAATCCAAAGAAGAAAAACCTCCCACCGAAGCCGGTACCGACGAGAAGATCCTTGTACTGCATCCCGCCGTCAGGCGTTGACTGGAATGCCCGCCATGATTTCGTATCGCTCCATGCTGATCCCACATCGATGAACGCTGCACCAAGCATGTTCTGGAAACCGATGGGCAACGCCCCGAGGATGAAATACCGCACAAGGGGGAAACGCAATTCCAGATTAGCGATGCCAAACCTTGTCCCATTCAGGGCATTGTAATCGTAGCCTCGCACAGGCAAACCAGGTGTAAGGAATGCGTAGTCTTCAACGTTTACAATCGGAACACCGCCTCCCTGATCAAACCGACGATTGATCCACCCCTCAGTACCTCCGATAAAGAACCGTTGTTGGTCTTTGCCATAACTTGCGCCGCCAGTGAGCCGGTAGACGAAAATCAGCTCCTTCGCCAGTTTGTTGTAACTCCGGTAATCGAAGGTGAACGTTTGCACATCCAGCGCTTGGTCGGTAATCTTCGCGCTTCCGTAGAACTGGGCGTTGAACCGCGAGCCGTTGTTCGGCGCGAACCATCCACCCTGCCAGAGAGAATTGTCGTTGACATATGACAACATCGGCATGATGAACGAACGCTGCTGCGTCGGCTCTGACGGGTCGTCGAGGTTTTCTCTCGAGAGATTCATCCAATCAACAGCGAGATCCAGGCGGTTGAATCGATCGATGGGATAGGACGCGATGCCCCCGATGGCCCAGGAGCGGAACCGATACAACATGGCGTTTCCGTAGGCGTCGCCAAGGTAGAGGAAGCGGGCAGTGTGGAAACCTTGGAAGCCATAGTCGATACGATCCGGTAAATAGAGATACGTCAAACCATAGTCACTGTTCTTGAGGTCAAGGAGTAGGTTTGTCTGGAGAATGATTTGGTGGTCACCCAGCATATCGCTGAACGCCATGATTGTTTCGCCCTGGATACCATAGAACGTGCTGTACTCCGCGGATCCATACACGAGGTCGGGTGTAAAACTCAGTTTGTACTTGTGCGGGACGTAATTCCCCTCAGCATCGCGATTGTTGGCAACTTCGAACCGTATCGGCGATTTCGGGGCCGCCATGGTATCCCGAATGTTTTCCGGAGAAAATATGTAGCCCCGGAGATCGGCCTTTGCACTCGTCTGATATCGGGAGGAAGCTGCAGTGGTGTCCTGTATGATCACGATATTGTCGCGAACAACGACGGTATCATTCGGCGTGGTCGCTGCAAAGACTTGATGAGGTTTTTCAGTGCGTGGAAGCTCAAACTTACGCTTGATGAATTCCGTGGGTTCCAGTTGTGCCACGCTCAGTTTACGCTCAAGCGGAGAGCGCATCAAAAATACGTCGAATCCGGCATGATGCAGCGAAGCGAAAACGAGTTTTGAACCGTCATGGGAGAGGGTCAATTGATAGATGCCGGAAAGCGAATTCGTGATCGGTCGATCTGCTCCGGTCTCCAAGACTCGCTCATAAATATTGTTGATGCCATTCCGGTCTGAAATGTAGAGGAGCTTTTTTCCATCCGGCGATACGACAGGAGATGTTTCATTCGAGTTGGGGAGGTCGGTGATACGACGCATGGCTTTCGTGTCGAGATCGATGGAATAAATGTCGAGCTGACTGTAATCGAGCTGCGACATTCTCAAACCAGGGACCATCTTGCCGGGCGACGTAAAATCGCGACGATCGGAGGAGAAATACATCGTCTTACTGTCCGGAGAGAACACCGGATCCAGATCGGAGAAAACGTCGTTGGTGATGTTTGTCAGTTTCCGTGAGTCAAATTCGTAAAGGTAGATATCGGAGTTCGGTCCTTTGAGCCCTTCGAACGCGAGCTTCTTGCCATCGGGTGACCAGTTCAATGAGAAAATGCCATCCAGGCCAAGTTCAATTTTCTCTTTGTCTCCTGACTCAACTTCAACAATCATAATGGCATCTTGTCCGCCCGCCTTCACGGCAAACGCAATCTTCTTCCCATCCGGCGACCACGCAATTCCGGGGGTCAGAAGGTGAAGCTCTTCGAGATCGTTGGTCCGCTGACCGCTGACAAGCTTCTCAAGGATTTGACCATCGATGGCAGACATGAGGTACACATCGAAGTAGTCGTTGCGGTCCGAGATAAAGGCAATCTTGTCACCCTGAGGAGAGATCGCAGGGCTTGTATTGTAGAAATTGTTGTCCTTGGTGTGATCCGTCAGGCGACGGGCAAAGTCTGCGGGCTCTTCCCGCTTGGCGATATCGGGCCAGTACAGCACCTTCTGTTCCTTCTGCCATCGCTCAGAGAGTTCCTTCATCGTCAACCCGACGGTGCTTTTGAAACCCTGCTCCACACTTCGGGTGCTCCTCATGCGATTGAAGATCTCACCGATCTTCTGTTCCCCGTACTTGTTCTCAATGTAGTACCACACCGATTGGCCGCCGCGGTAGGCAAAGTATCCGCCGAGCATTTCAATCGACGGCAAGTAATTCTGAATTGCCGCGTCGCGAATAAACATGTCGGAGTTTGTCTCCCATCGCATCGACGCATATTCAGCAAAACCCTCGTTGATCCAGAGGGGAAGGATAAAGGGCGCTCTGCTGGAGATGAGCGATTGAATTGATCCCCCATAGAACATATCGTTGAGAACAGCGTGGACAAGCTCGTGATGAATCACGTGCCTGAATTGGCTGTAGTTTCCCTCAAAAGGGACTACGACCCGGTTCTTGAAGAGTTCTGTTACTCCGCCGATCCCTTCGTCAAGGTACTCACTCACCACATTCGTTTGTTGAAACTCATTGTGCGAGTTGTAGACGACGACTGGTATGCGATTGTTGATCTCATATCGGAGGATTTTCCGGATAGAACTGTAAGCGTCTTCGGCAGCATCCGCCGTGAACTCTGCGAGCTCATATCCGTCCTGGGAGTAATAGATATCGAAGTGGCTTGTCTGTATGTACTCCCAGTCGAAAACCTTGTACTGTACCTTGTTCTTCCCGAACACGGAGTTCTGGCTCAGCGCCAGGCTCGAGACCAACAGCACCAGAGCACCGACTGCCGAAATCCTTCTCATAGACGTCCCCTCTGCAATGTGCATTTCATGGACCTGTTTCTATTGTAGGCAAAAGCGCAGGAAAAATCAACGAATCAGGGCTTTCCTACTAAACAACAGCCCCTCACCTGTCAGTTCCTCGTAGTCAGCGGTTGCGTTTCCTTCTATGCCTGGTTGGTTCTTCCGCGCCGACAATGCCGAAATCGATTTCCCGTTCTTCCGGGTTGACTCTTAGGACTCGGACGCGGACAGTATCGCCAAGCCGGTATCGCTTTCCCGTCTTGCTCCCAATGAGCGAGTATTTTTTCTCATCGTATTCGTAATAGTCATCTTCCAGATCACGCACGTGCACAAGGCCCTCCACGAGCAGATCGGTGATCTCGATGAAGATGCCAAAGCGCATGACGCCGGAGATAATCCCTTCGAACTCGTCTCCAACATGCCGCTTCATGAATTCGACCTGCATCACTTTTACCGCGGCGCGCTCGGCTTCCATGGCCACCCGTTCCATCACCGAGGATTGCTTTGCGATGAACGGCAGCCGGCCCTCGATCTGTTTTCGCCGCTCGAGTGTCGCTGATTGAGCGTATTCCTTTAGAAGCCGGTGAATCACGAGATCCGGATAACGGCGGATCGGGGAGGTAAAGTGTGAATAATAGTGGAAGCCAAGCCCGTAATGCCCGATGTTGTGCTCAGAATACACAGCCTTCGCCATCGATCGTATCGCGACCTCATTAATCACATTTTCTACTTCGCTCCCGCGTACCTGGTCGAGCAGCTTTTGGAGATCTTGCGAACGAACGCTCCCATCAACGTTGAGCTTGTATCCAAACTGCTCAACAAATGCCGCGAGTTCCCGTATGCGGTCAGGATCGGGAGAGTCGTGGATCCGGTACAGAAACGGCTGCCGATGGTCCTCTTTTTTGACGAGCCCGATGTGTTTCGCAACGATTTGATTTGCCAGGAGCATAAACTCCTCGACGAGGCGGTGACTCCGCAACCGTGCCTTTCTTCGGATCTCCGATGGTTTACCGTCTTCATCGAACGAGAACTTTGCTTCCGCCGTCTCGAAATCGATGCTCCCATCCTTCATGCGCTTCTTCGTCAGGAGCACACTCAGCTTCTGCATCGTGCGGAGTGTTTCAACCATTTTCGCGTCCATCGTTGTCGCCGTCTGTTCGCCGGAAGATGCATCCAGAAGATTTTCCACTTCCTCGTAGGAAAATCGTTTTGCGCTCCGAATCACGGTTTCACGGATTTCGTAGTCTGCGACGATGCCTTTTGACGTAACGGTCATCAGGACAGAATATGTGAGCCTGTCTTCCTCCGGCCGAAGGCTGCAGAGAATATTGGAGAGCCTTTCCGGAATCATCGGTATAACCATGTTGGGAAAGTAGACGCTCGTCCCTCGCTTCAGCGCCTCTTGATCCACCTGACTACCCTCTGTGACGTAGTACGAAACATCAGCGATATGTACACCGACACGGTAGCCGCCATCGGGAAGCTCTGCAAGGGAGACCGCATCATCAAAGTCTTTCGCATCCTCCGGGTCGATCGTGAAGCAGACTTCTTTGCGCAGGTCAAGCCTTCGCGAATACTCCGATGCCGGGATCGTCTCCGGAAGTTCGTTGGTCTCCTTCATGACCTCGGCCGGAAAATGAAGTGGGAGCCTGAACTCTCTGATCACCGACTGCAATTCTGCAGTCACCTCTCCTGCTCTTCCAAGCACTTCCACAACCCGGCCTTCCGGGTTCAGATGCCCAACGCCCCACGAGTCGATCTGCACCACGACTTTGTCACCAGGTTTGCCTTTGTTCAAGTGTTCCGCGGCGACAAACACATCCCGTGCAATCTTCCGGTCATCCGGGATAACAATATAGAAATTCCTGCTGCGGTCAAGGGT
>JAPLFP010000208.1 GCA_026390585.1 Ignavibacteriales bacterium
TCCGATCAGAGCCGCCCCGCCGTCGGATTCGAAAGTCGAAACTGCCTTTTCATTCATTGCCAGCAGCACTCCCTCGGAGTTGCACACGGTAATCGCTGCGGGGAATTCGCGAACCCATTGGTGATTGTTCATCAATCCATCCTCGTTCTCTTTCAAAATCTCTTATATGGGGACATCGGAGTTTTTCCGTGGAGCTAGTCCGTCAACCTCCTCGATAAGCACAGAGCGCCACTGTGCAACCTCTTTCATGATGGCCAAGCGAACCTTGTCTCGCAGCGCTGGCACATCGTCAATCGTCATCGACGAGGTATCAATAGGGGGAAGCACCTTGAGGTGGATATCAGAGGGCTTGCCGAATTTCCAGCTGTTCTTCGGAATGCAATCCCGTGAGCCATCGACAGCGAGAGGAAGAACCGGCACCTTTGCTCTGATCGCAAGATGGAATGCTCCGTCAGTGAACGGGCGAACGCGACCATCAAGCGTGCGTGTGCCTTCAGGAAAAATCATCACGGAGCAGCGCCTCTCAAGGTACCGCTGTGCTTTGATCAAAGCTTGCGCGCCGCTGCGCGGGTTCTTCCGGTCGACGGAAATATCTCCCGAGAGACGCATCATCCATCCTATGATCGGGAGCTTGAAGACTTCCACCTTTCCCATCCACTTCATCTCCCACGGCAAGTTGCTGATGAGCGGAATGTCTGCGAGCGACTGATGGTTCGAAACGACCATGTAAGGGTTTCGGGGATTTGTGATCGTCTCGCCGGAAATGTGAAGTCTCCACGCGGGATTTATGTATAATAACGCGTTGCCGAGCTTCCGAAACAGAAACCCAGTCCGATACAGCACAGGATCGCGGTCAAAAAGTCGGCTGATCGCAAGCAGAGGGAGCCAGAGAAGAATGAGGAGCGATGCCGTGAGCCAGGTGATTGAAGATCGTATCATTCGGGTCTTGGTGATCGGTCAGATGTTCCGTCGATTCACACAAAGATAGCAATTCGTCGCAGAAAATCCATGAATTCAGATCAATGCCAACAATGAGAAGATGAATTTCCCGGTTGAATTTGCTGCCGGGACAAGAGGCACCGCCAAACTGCATTGATTGATTCTTCCCGACTCTTTGGCTAAGTTCCTCATGCGATGGGGCAAGAAGGACCGAACACCGCGAACGCAGTCAAAAAGCAGGAACAGACCCAGGGAGTTCTCGCCTAACATCCTCTTCCATTTTCCGTATATCCAAAGACATTTAGCCGGCAAACAATGAAGAAAATTGCTCAATCCAAGGGAAAGAGGAAAAACCCGACGTCTCTCAAAACATCACAGTCCCGTCTGCAGCGACTGAAGACTAGGGACGAAGCACGCATGAGTGTCGAAGCAGCGCTTCGCGAGAGTGAAGAGAAGTATCGAACGCTCACCGAGAACATACCGGTTGGGATTTTTCGAAGCACGCCGGGACCGAAGGGGAGATTCCTCGAGGTGAACCCAACACTCGTCAAAATGCTCGGGTATCGCAGCAGGAAAGAGTTGACAACTCTTGATGTCGTTCGCATCTATCAGAACCCCAAAGACCGGCTTCGTCTCAGCAAGAACATTTCCGCAAAGGATTCTGCTCATCGTGAGGAGTTTACCCTCAGAAAGAAGAACGGAAGGCCGATTGTTGTCGCGATGACTGCCCTGGCGGTCAGGGACGAGAGGGGGAGGGCGATGTACTTTGATGGCATTGTTGAAGATATCACCGAACGCAAGAAAGCCGAAGAACAACTGCTCATTCAGAAAACGTTTCTTGAGATTCTGTTCAACTCCGCACCGGAAGCTATCGTCCTCCACGATAACAACGATTGCGTCGTCAATGTGAACACCGAATTCACCAGGATGTTCGGCTATTCGCGTGAAGAGGCCATCGGCAAACCCCTCAACGAACTTGTGGCGTCTCCGGAGTTGTTGCGCGAAGCCGAGATGGTATCCCGGAAGGTCTTGAGCGGACACCGCGTAGAGATCGACACCAAGCGCAAATGCAAGGATGGGACACTCGTCGACGTCTCTATTCTCGGTGCGCCGATCATCCACGATGGGAGGCAGATGGGGGATTATGCCATCTATCGCGACATCACGCAGCGAAAGAAATCAGAGGAAGACCTTCGCCTGCAGACTGCGTATCTCGAGCGTCTCTTCAACAGCGCGCCTGAGGCTATCGTATGGCATGACAATGACGACCGCGTTATCAGTGTCAACGATGAGTTCACCCGTATGTTTGGTTACACGCGCGAAGAAGCCATCGGAAAACCCATCAATGATCTCGTGTCCACCCCTGAGCTTCTGTCACATGCAAGGGATCTTTCGTACAAGGTTGGCCACGGTCAACGAGTGGAATCTGAAGCGAGACGGAAGCGGAAGAATGGAACGCTGTTCGATGTCTCAATTCTTGGAGCTCCGATCTTCCATGGTGGCGAGCAGATGGGAGTCTACGCGGTCTATCGGGATATCTCGGAGCGCAAGAAAGCTCAAGAGGATCTCGAGATTCAAGAAACGTTTTTCGAAAAATTGTTCAACGCTGCACCTGAGGCCGTCGTATTGCATGACAACAGCGACATCATCGTAGATGTGAACAAGGAGTTCACGCGGATGTTCGGCTATTCTCGTCATGAATCGGTTGGAAAACATATCAACGACCTTGTCGCGACTGGAGAGTCTCGGAGTGAGGCTGACGGTCTTTCGTATCAGGTTATCCACGGTGAACGCGTTGAACTTGATTCAAAACGGAAATGCAAAGATGGAACGCTGATTGATGTGTCGATTCTGGGTGCGCCCATTGTCCATGATGGAAAGCAGCTGGGTATCTACGCGATCTATAGGGACATCACAGAGCGGAAAAAGGCGGAGGAAGTTCGCATCCGTCTGAAGGAAGAGGCGAGGATGGCAAGGAATATCCAGACGAACCTCCTCCCCAATGGAAACCCCGACATCCCGGGGTATGACATCGCCGGGAGAAATGTCCCGGCCATGAATGTCGGAGGGGATTACTACGATTTCATTTTCCTCGATGACCATCGGGTTGCTATCGGGCTGGGGGATGTAAGCGGCAAGGGGTTAGCGGCGTCGCTTGTGATGGCAAACCTTCAGGCAACGATTAGGAGTCTGGCCCTGTTTGATGACGATCCAAAGGATTGCCTCGAAAAGGCGAACAAACTTCTCTTTCGGAGCACTGATGCGCGTACGTTTGTCTCGTTGTTCTATGGAATTCTGGATGCGCGACGAAATACGCTGCGCTATGCAAACGCCGGTCAGGTTATGCCAATTCTCTTCTCTCAAGGTGGCAAAACTGCACTCCTCAGGACCCGCGGTATTGCCTTAGGCATGAAGGAAAATGTGATCTATGAGGAGGAAGAAATCTTGCTCAGTCTGGAAGACAGACTCCTGATTTACAGCGATGGCATCTCGGAGGCAATGAACGACGCGTTGGAGGAATTCGGAGAAGCACAGGTCCAGAAAGTTGTTCGATACAACATCAGGGACGCCGCCGAATCGTTGGTGGAAAAGATCTTTGCGGCCGTCGGCGCACACGTCGAGAACGCGTCTCAGAGTGACGACATGACCGTGGTGCTCCTCCGACGACTTGCGTGAGAGAGCGAGCTGCTTAACAGCTATTCGATGACACGCGCTCTTCGTTCTTCAGCTTCTCTTCGTTGCAGGAATCACACGGCGAGAGCAACGTCGAAACTTCGTACACAATGATGACGTAGGGGGTTCATTGACACTGGGTTGCAGACATTCTCATTTCTGACTCATCTCCGTTGGATAGATTCGCTTCCGTGACTTGATTGACCAACCGTTTTCCGCTAGTTTCATATAGCTAAGATACCGAACAACAAGACACCTGGGGATTAGGATGCTCGAGCTGAAAATTCGCATCTAATTCACCGTCGTTTCATGAAAGGAAGGTACACCATGACGACACGCATTGCTTATGTTTTTCTGCTGGCGGTCGTCGTTGTCTCTGTGGGACTTGCGCAGACCGCCGGCTCTGAGAAGCCGACTCTCTTACAGGACAAAGGATTGCAGTTAGGAGTGCAGATCGGGGGCCTCATTGGAGACAACGAACAACCAAAAGAAATGAAAATTATTCGATTGGACAACCTCACCGTCCAGTTGTTTGAGACATTCTCACCGAGAGTATTCCTTGACTACGGATTGATGAACCACGTTCGCGGTCAAGTTGGCGCCAGTTTTGGTAAAATCGTTGGTCGATATTATTCAACGAATCTCGTGCCGATTGATTATCGGTTCATGGTCATCCCGTGGTATGTCAAGGGCTTCAGCCCCTACGCGTATCTTGGCGTTGGCGGACTTCACTATGACGTTTCTGTCGGTACAAGTCGTAAGAGTGCAGGAGTCGAGACGACTGGTTGGGTCGCTTACATGCCAGGTGGCCTTGGATTCGTATCTCAGATTTCCGATCGCCTTGCCCTCGATTTCAACCTTGGTTACAACTTTATCTTCAGTGATGATGTCAATGGCCACCGAGCAGGGACCAACGACAGCTACTATTCAGGGCATTTCGGTGTCCGGCTGCCGTTAGCGAGCAAAACAGCCGCTGAGCGTCAGCAGGAGGAGCTCCAGAAGCAAGCCGCAGCCGAAGAACAACAGCGTAAAGCCGCCGAAATGAAGGTCGCTGAAGACAAGCAGCGGAAGGAACTTGAAGCGAAGAAGGCAGCAGAGGAGCAACGACTGAAAGAGCAAGAGGCCCAGAAAGCGCTGGAAGCTCAAAAGGCACTTGAAGCTCAGAAGGCACAAGAAGTAAAGAAACCTGCTGAACCAGTTGTGCTGAAGCCAGAGCAGCCGAAAGAAGCAAAAAAGGAAATCGTGTTTGAGCCGGTATATTTCGAGACTGGAAGCTCGAAGCTGGCTCCGTCAGAACAGGCAAAGCTGGACGCAGCAGCCAAGACGATGCAGGAAAATCCGGATGTCAAGGTGGAGGTATCCGGAAACACGGATATTACCGGTTCACGCTCTCTAAACGAGAAGCTCTCTTTTGCCCGAGCGAATGTCGTGAAGAATCACCTGATCAGGAAAGGTGTTTCGGGAAAGAGACTGACGACCAAAGGATATGCGTTTGACAAGCCTGCGGCGCCAAATACGACCGTTGAAGGCCGTCAATTGAACCGACGGACTGAGTCAGAGGTCGTGAAATAAGCTGAGGTTGGAACAATCGTTTGAAATGCGCAAAAGCCCTTGTTTTCGAGCAAGGGCTTTTGTGTTGTACGGACGAAGCGTACGAAGGGAGAAAAAGGTGGGCCAGCCCTCCGCGTGGGCCGGCCCTGTATGCCGACGACATCGAGTACTCTATTGTGGAATGGCGGCGGCTGCATCTTCAACGGCTTTCTTGAACTCCCCGATTGTCTCACCAAAGACTCTGACGGTGACGCGCTTTTTGTCATCGCCGTTGATCTTGCTCTCGCAGATGGAAAGATATTTGCTCCCGTTTTTGGCTTCCTTGAGATCGACGAAATATGTCGTCCGGCCGGAGCGGACCATGGTTGAGTAGAGCGAAGTGTTGTTTGTCATGACGTCCTCCATGAGGTTGGTGGTTTGTGGTGGGCAATCCTTAGACAGAATGCTAAGGAGAGCGGTGGATGAGGAAGAGCACTATGATGAGATGATCGGGGGATTCAAGCATTGCTCGGTGTGTGCACTTGTCAGCTTCAACAGCATACGGTGAAATGCGTGGGCGTTGCGGGGACTGCTATCTTGATTTCGGTCTTGTAGCGTAGAAATGGTGAATGGCGGCGACGATGTTGTCGCGGGAGACGGGGATTGGTTTTATTTTTTTTGTACCGAGGATGAATCGAACATCGGTAAGAAGCCGCTCAGGAAATATCTCGGGAACTGCGACGATGACGACGCCGTTCTGTTCTGAGATCGGGAGGACGGATAGCTTGAGAGCCGAGCTCTTTGAAATCTTATGCAGGACCGCAGGATCTATATTGAGTGTGTTGAGATCGACCACGATACAGGGCACCCAGTTATGCTTAAGAGAGAAATTCTGACACTTCAAAATTGAACAAAAAGTGGGAGCCAGTCAAGTATTTTTTGCGAATATTCAAAAATATGCGATTTCTTGATCACATACTGCCGTTTTCTTTGAGATTTCGATGGTTCTGAAAGTCAGATTCGCTTTGCATCCGCACAGCTCCAAGCTCATCAAGGTGATTTGAGATGCCGCGTCAACTCAAAAAGATCTTCAGTCCGCGCCACCTTTGGTGCCTTTCTCCGTCTATTCTTACACTTGCCGTCTGAAAATCCCAATGTAATCATTAATAAACCTCATTCACGCCTTAACACCTATTCAAGGAGAAATCCGTCTATGATGAAACGCATACTTGGTATTGTTGTGCTGATCGCCGTCTTCGTCTCATTCGGTCTGGCACAGATGGTAGCCGAAAAGGTCGATACTGTCATGATCAACAAGATCAAAGAAGAAGGGTTGAAGAATTCCCAGGTGATGAATCTCCTGAGCACCCTCTCCGACATTTATGGACCGCGGTTGGCCGGATCTCCGGACTACAAAGAAGCGGCAGCGTGGATGAGCCAGAAACTCACTTCGATCGGAATGCAGAACGTTCACTTTGAGACATCCGCGCCCCTCGCGAAAGGCTGGGCGCTGAAGAAATTCTACGTGAACGCGATACAACCCAAGGTCTTCCCGATTACCGCGTATCCAAAGGCGTGGTCGCCGGGAATCAAGGGTTCAGTGGCTGCTGATGTTGTTTTCCTCAGTGCGATGAACGATGAAGAATTGAATACGTACAAAGGCAAGCTGAAGGGAAAGTACGTGCTCGTCAGTCCTCTTCAAACTGTGAATGCTCATTTCGAACCAGAGGGCCGTCGACTCACGGATACGGAACTTTTGCGATTGGCGAACGCGGGACCCCAAGGTGGTGGGCGAGGGGGACAGTTCGGTGGGAATCGGGCAGCTCGTGACTCGATGATGAGGGTGCAGATCAGACAGAGTAACCCCGACGCGGATGAAGCAACGATTACACGACTGCTGGCGGAGCGCTCGCGACTCTTTGACCAGTCGATGAGGGATAAGACGCTCGAGTTCTGCCAGAAAGAAGGAGCGATCGCGGCTCTTGACGTAAGTAGACCGGGTGATGGTGGAACGGTGTTCGTTGCAGGGGCTATCGTTCCGCAGCCTGCAGCCGCTCAGCAAGCAGCAGGCGCTCAACAGCCTATCAGGATCAATGCATATGATGTAAACGCTCCACAGATCGTTCCACAGGTTGTTGTCGCGGTAGAACAGTACGATCGCATGGTGAGAATGATTCAAAAGGGCCAGAAAGTGCGTTTGGAGATGGCCTTGGACGTGGCATGGACGCCAGCAGATTCTTCCTTTAATATCATAGCAGAAATTCCCGGAACTGATCTCAAAGATCAGGTCGTTATGTTGGGCGGGCATTTTGACTCATGGCATGGCGGCACAGGTGCAAGTGATGACGGAACGGGCGTGGCAGCAGTGGTGGAAGCTGTCCGAATTCTCAAAGCGCTAAACCTTCAGCCGAGACGGACAATCCGCATTGGATTATGGGCTGCCGAAGAAGAAGGATTGATCGGATCACGGTCTTATGTGACGCAGCATTTCGGCGAGATGGTCGGCGGTGGAGGAGGAATGGGAGGTATGTTTGGAGGTGGCGGAGAACTGAAGAAGCAGCCAGACTATGAAAAGTTGTCAGTGTACTTCAACCATGACAACGGATCCGGAAAATTCCGTGGTATTTACCTACAGGGGAACGAGGCTGCACGGCCGGTCTTCCGTGCGTGGCTTGCTCCGTTCGTATCGATGGGAGCTTCAACAATTACGGCGCAAAATACGGGGGGAACGGACCACCAGTCGTTTGACAGGGTGGGACTTCCAGGATTCCAGTTTGTCCAGGATCCGCTGGAATACGATACCCGTGTGCATCACTCAACTGCAGACGTTTTTGAGCGCGTGCAGGCTGATGATATGAAACAAGCTGCCACAATCATGGCTGCGTTCGCATATCAGGCTGCAATGCGGGATGAGATGTTTCCCCGCAAGCCTTTGCCGGCACCGCGTCCACAACGGGCTCCAGGTAGCAACTAACCTTACATAAGAAGAAAGCGCTCCTGTCTGCGTCGAATGAATGACTCGGGCAGGGGCGTTTTGCTTTTGTGCTGTGTGCTCTCGGGCAGATGCACAACGGACCACCCCTAGCCCCTCCTTGAGAAGGAGGGGAATGATTCCTCAGGCAAAGACTTCGCGTTCAGGGGTGCATCAATTGACTGGAGCTACGAAGCAGCCGTTCCCAAACGTGGACGACTGCAACAGAAGCGAGCAGAAGCACCACGAAGTAGACATTCATGATGTTTCGCCCTGCCAGATAGAAGGGGGCAAGCGAGACAAGAGTGTAAAGATACGGGTAACAAATCACGAGAAGATCCTTCCACCGCTTTCTCGTGATCCAGATTCCTGCAAAGAACAATCCTGTCAGAAATCCATCAACAACCAGCAAGAACACCTTTCCAAACGAAACGTTCATTGTACCCGTGACGTGCTGCGGCAGCTGTGGCTGGAAAAACAGCTCGCGACCGATCTTCGGAGAAACAAAAACCACAGCCCGTTTTGCCACGGACCCGGCGTACCAGAGAGGATGTTCCCAAATAAATTTCTTCGCTTCCTGCTTCAGAACTTGCTCGTAGTGGTCTGTATCGAGTAGCGCAGTTGAGTCGAGTGACTGTGCAAATCGTACAATGTTATCATCGTCATCCCGGACATTGTATGGATTCGGCGTCTGTCCGACCCCCGCCCAGAAAGAATGCCAGAAGGCACCTCGTGTCGCCATGAATTTGTTAAAGACGACATAGTTGCGCACAATGAGTGGTGAAAATGTCAGGGCAAATCCGACGAGTAGGAGAAGCGAAAAGCGGAGCGCATCGTTTCTCGGACGTGTCATGAAAAGGATGGGAATCATCAAGATGACAAACAGCAGAACAGTTGACCGCATCCAGGCGACGATACCTGTTGCAACTCCAATGCAAAGCATTCGCCACAGCGCATTCCTGTTCTCCGTCAACGACACGAGTTGGTAGACGGTCGTGATGAAGAGAAATGTGACCCAAATGTCCCGATGAGGACGAACCACAAGCTCGATTCCCGGGATGAAGCAGGTGTAGAGAAATGCGGCGGCAAGTCCGACCTTTTCGCCGAACATTTTCTTCCCGATCGCGTAGACCAGCCAACACATGATGACATCAAGAAGAATCTGGAGCACGCGGATGTACCACCAACGCTTCGCACCGGTTACTTTCCAGATCGTCGCGAGCAGAAGGCCGTACCCGCCTTCATCATTGTAGAGCGGAGTCAGTTGCTCGTCTTTCGGCGGCGCGTAGTCTTCCGGATCGATGAGCCGTTGGGCTTTCTGGCAGGTGTCGACGTATTGGTGAAGATAGGCCCGGTTCTCCTGGAACCAATGTCCGTTGAGGATGTTGCGGGCAACCTCGGCGTGAAGCATGAAGGAAGGAGCGAAATCGAGGTTGTTCCAGTTCTTGTAGAGAAATCCGACCCTCGTCAGCGTGGCGAGCAAGAGCACCGTAAAGATCCATTGCCGGGATCGGGTGAAAAGAGGAGGATTCATCACTTCTTCCGGGCTATGACAAACATGATATCGTACAAGTTGATGTACACTGAGAATCCGAACAGCGGCTTCAGAATCTCATAGAGCTTCTTCCTCAGTGGTGTCTCGCGGTTCAAAACAAGGAGTGAATAGAGAATCTGCTGAACGCTTCTGGAATAACCGCAATGCTCAAAATGGATGATCTCGAGGCCGTTCTTGTGCATCAATTGTTCTATCGACTTTCGGTCGAAATAGTACAGGTGCGTTGGGGGATGTATCAGTCGCCAGCGATGCTTTCTCATCCTTGCCACCGCGCTGGCGATGTCGCCGGTCGTCGCGCACAAAATGCCGCCGGGCCTGAGAAGCGTCGAGGCTTTTTGAATATAGAGATCAGGCCGGGCGAGGTGCTCGATCGTGTCCCACAGGGCGACGACGTCGTATTGTTCTTCCTTCAGCGGCAGGTGTAAGAACTCACCACAAATGACATTGTACCCCTTTCGGCGGGCCCCCTCGCATGCCGGCGCAGAAATGTCGCATCCTGCAACTTTCCAGTGACGTTGTGCAAGCTCGAGGAAAAACCCATATGCGCAGCCGATTTCAAAGAGATTTCCGCCGAAAGAATGTTGAAGGACTGTCTGTATTCGAGCCTTGAAGTTCTTTTGCAGCGCAGGTTTGTCCTCAAGGTAATTCAGATATTCGTTTCCAAAGAAGTAGTTCCGCTGATAGAGCTTCTGGAGGTCCGCGGCGGAGAGTTGGGTATCCGCAAATACGAAACCGCAGGAAGGACACTGCAGAATCCCCGGGTACAAAAAGTGATTGGCCGCATCGTGTCCGCAAAGGATACACAGAGGAGCCGGCAGCGAAACGTCGGGGATGAGATTATCGTGGCGTGTCAATGTTCAGGGAGTCTTTGATGATATACAAGGGTCGGCGTTTCGTTTCGTTGTAGACACGGAGAAGGTATTCTCCAAGAAAACCAATACTGATGAGCTGTACTCCGCCGAGGAACAAGACAGTGACGAGGAGCGACGTCCACCCGGGGATCGTTCGGTCTGTGAAGAAGAATGCGTAAAGCGAGTATGCTCCATAGGCGAAACTCAGAACGGAGACAAAGAGACCGAGGAACGTCACTAAGTGCAGCGGAGTGGCAGAGAACGAAAGGATGCCGTCGAGTGCGAACTTGATCATCTTCCGCGTGCTGTATTTGCTGGTACCTGCAGCGCGCGCATCTGCGGTGTACGGTACTCCAATCGCGGTAAAGCCCAACCAACCGATGAGTCCTCGCAGGAAGCGGTCATGCTCTTCGAGCGTTTTCAAGCTGGCAACGACCTTTCGATCGAGAAGCCGGAAATCAGCTCCGAACGGTTGCACCGGAGTCTTGGAAGATGCAGCCATGATGCGATAGAAGAGTCTTGACGTCAGCTTCTTGAAGAATGACTCGTCTGCGGTGGATTCACGAACAGTGAAGACAACCTGATTTCCCTCTTGCCATTTCTCAATCAGCGTGGGAATAAGTGACGGCGGGTGCTGAAGGTCGCCATCCATGGTGATCACTGCATCGCCGGTGGCATATTGCAGACCCGCGGTGAGGGCGGCCTGATGGCCGAAATTCCGTGAAAACGATATTGCCTTGATCCGTCGGTCCTGCTCTCGCAGCTTTTGAATGACGGCGTACGTCCCGTCGTCGCTGCCGTCATCCACAAAGACAATCTCAAACGCAAACGGCAATTTCTCCAGCACTAGTTTCAGACGATCGTACAGAAGCGGAATGTTTTCCACCTCGTTGTAGACAGGAATCGCGATGGAGATTACCTGTACCTTCTTCTGGGTAGACGATTTCTTTTTGGATACTGGTGTCATTTCAATTTGTCCTCCCGTTCAAATCGGGATATCCCGCGTCCGAGCTACTTCATCAAGTCTTGCTGGATTACCATCTGGAAAGCAGCCGGAACCATCGTGTTCCAAGCGACTCTCAGGGCCTTGTTTCGCTGCCTCACTCCATAGCTGCTTGAGTACGAAGTGTCATGAAGCGAGATTGCACCCGCGCTGATGGAGATAATATAGCGCCCGTTTACATTTCTTGCTATCGCTTTCTGGGGGCCTGCGATTTCGACGGTGACGCCGGGGGCGAAGTGTAGAAAGCTCTCGATCAAATGGGAGCCGGCTCCCTTCAACGTATCGGTGATGATGAGAGAGAGGGGAGAATGGATAAGCTCAAATTGTCGGCGATGAACGACGCGTGATGGCATTGCAAGATAGGCAGAGTGCTCTGCCTCAAGGATGCATCGATTGGTATCCACTGACCAGCGCACGACGCGCGGTTGTGTTTCATCGACGCGGATA
>JAPLFP010000278.1 GCA_026390585.1 Ignavibacteriales bacterium
TTCCAAACCATAAATCCCAAACCCTGAACGGTGCTCTCCATTTCGTATTTCGACATTTGAGTTCTGGATTTGTTTCGGATTTCGAAATCAGGATTTCGGATTTAGCTCTTGCATCATTTCTTCTCGTACTTCTTCACCACCAGATACTTCGCCTCAGTATCGCCGACATTCCGGATTCCGTGCTCAACATTCGACGGACAGTAGAGGCTTGAGAACGGCCCGACGACTTTTCGCTGACCATTGAGATAGAACTCAATTCTTCCTTCCAGTACAAAGAAGAACTCCTCTTCCACATGGCTGTGGGGTGCGTGCGTCGCTGAGTGCGGCTTGACGACGCTCATCTTCAACGTCTTACCATCGGCGAGATCTTTGTTGACGAACCAGTATTGATACCCGGCCTCGGTTTTTTCGATCTGGTCTTTTGAGAACTCATTCAGACAGTTTTCGATCGTGTACTTCGTCGTATCCGCTTTGCGAGTCTCCGGTGGTTTTGTCTGTCCCTCGACCCTCAACTCGCAAACCATGACCAGTGCAACCATTTGAATTGCGATGATGGGCCAGTTCGTCTTCATGATACGCTCCTCCCCTAGATTCCGTCATCAAATTTGAGTGTTTCCTCTTTGGATTTCTTCCCATTCGATCCAAAGTAGTAGGTAAAACCAAAGTACACAATCCTCGAATCCCGGGCATTGATGACTTTCTGATTCAGGAGCGGCGTGGAGAGCTCTGACGTCCTTTTCAGCGTTTTGAAGAGATCAGCGACCGTGAGGACAAGGGCGAGCTTGCCATCCAGAAGCTCCTGACGTATTCCGGCGTTTGCTACATAGCTCGGGAGATTCTCACCCTGCGCCGTCAACCTGCGCGAGTTGAACGATGCGTTCATTTGCACCATGGAAGATCTGGTGGCATTCAGGTTCATCGTCACCGCCCCGCTCCAGCTCGTAGTCGATTTGCTTCCGCTGTATCCAAGGTTGGAGGCATCAATCTGGTTGAAGAAGACGTTCGCGCTTGCGTGCGAAGTGAGTATTTCACCGATGTTTCCCGATAGAATGACCTCGACACCCAGGGATTGATCGCTCGCGAGATTTGTTCTTGTGGTCAGCAACGTCGAGTCATTGAGAGGCGTCGTGATGGAAGTGAAACGGTCATATGTATAGCGATAGTAGAGGGCCGGGAACAAAGAGATTTGGTCTGTCTCAAACTTGCATCCTAATTCGACGGAATGCACATATTCTGGCAAAAGCTTCGGATTGCCAGCCGAGATGTTTCTGGGATCACGATATTCCGGAAATGGGTTGAGATCGTCTCCCTCGGGTCGGTGCGTACGCCTGCTGTAGCTGAGCCGGACCTCCGCCGCCTCGTTGAGCTTGTAGGAAAAGTGAACCGTGGGAAAAAGGCTGAAGTAGCTGTTCGAGATTGAAGAGTCCAGCGTCACCAGGTTCGATTTCACGCTCGATTGCTCAGCTCGCAGACCCGCCATCATTCCGAAACTACCGAATGATTGTTCGTAGGTGGCATAAAAAGCATGAATAGTTTCATCAAAGAGGAATCTGTTCGATACCTCAAGATCTTTGACGAAAGCCCTCCGGTTCGGATCGAAGAACTCGCCGTAGAAATCCATATCCCGGCTGTTCATTTCTCCAGCGTATCCAGCTTCCAGGGTTGACTCTTCTGAGAGTGGATTTGAGTAGTCCACCGTCAGTTCGTTCTTCCCTTCAGTCTGCTTGATCAGTGTGTTGTCGTACTGATTCGGTGCCAGGGGGAGCCAATACAGATCTGTGTAGTGATTGTCTTCCTGCTCAGGCGCCTTCGAATTGGAGAACTCCAGACGCAACTTGTGATCCTTCTTCTCAAATTTGTGCTCGGCAAAGAACTTGAGACCATATTCCATTTCGTACTCGTCGTCCCATCGATTGCGGCCGTAGTTGTCGGTAACGACGGCGAGCGCATTCTGAACTGTTTTCGTCGACTTCTCTGTGCGGACAAAGCCGTTGTGGAAATAGTTGCCGGACAGACCCAGACTATTGGAAGGATCGATGGTATACTCCGCTCCAAGCGAAACGCTGTGCGACAATGGATTTGCATACGAGTACAGATCGTCCCTGTAGTAACTCAATGCGGAAGCCGCATCAATCTGTGTACGCGTGTCTGTGTTGATGCGATTGCGATTATCTGCCCTGAGGCTATAGCTTCCAAAGAGCGTGAAGTCGCCAGGGCTGTAATTGAATCTCACATTCCCATTGGCGCGATTGTCATTGCCGATATTCGCCGAGACGCTTCCGTTTGAACCCATGCCAGTATTCTTCTTTAGAACGATATTGATGATTCCCGAAGCACCGTCAGGTTTGTACTTGGCCGATGGATTCGTAATGATTTCAATTCTCTCAATGGAACTTGCAGGCATCTGCTGTAACACCGTGGCGCTGCTCTTTGCCATCAGTGGAGAAGTCTTGCCATTGATCAGGATCAAGACGCCTGACGAACCCCTCAAGCTTACATTGCCGTCAATATCCACCTCGACCGAAGGAATGTTCTGGAGCAATTCGCTGGTCGAGCCCGACTTGCTCATGATATCCTGGCCGATGTTGTAGACCTTTCGGTCGACGGAATTGTTGAAGAAGGCTTTTTGTCCAGTGACAAGGACTTCGTCAAGATTTACAGATGACTCGGTCATGGAAACAGTCCCAAGATTCCAGCTTGGACTGCGGGCGTCGATTTTGTGAACAGTCGTGATTCTTTCCGAGTAGCCGATGAAACCAAACCGTATGAAGTATTCACCGGGTGCTATCTCGATGAACCCGAACTTGCCCTTCGAGTCCGTTTCTGTTCCGGCCACGATGGCGCTATCGACCTTGTTGCGCAAAACGACATTGACAAACTCCATCGGGCGGCTTGTCGCCTTGTCGACGACCGTTCCCGATATCGCTCCCTGCTTGCTGTTCTGCGCAGAAAGGTTCAACGTTAGAATAAGACACAAAATTATTGTCCGAAGTGCTGTTTTGGGAAGCATAGAGCATTAGCAGCGATTAAGTGGATCAAATCGTGGGAGAAACGTGCATCTGAATCACGGTCTCTGAATATAGCTGAACAAGATGAAAACAGAATGAAAACAGGCCGTTTCAACAAGAAACAGCCCGGTCGCATGGACTGTAACCGGGCTGCGGTTTGATGTGCTCTTATGATGCTCATTCTGAGCGTGCAACGATCTGACATCTCCCTTATCTCGGTGGCTTTGCCGTTGATGATGGTACCGAGAGACCATCAATTGTTTTGGGCTCCATGAACTCAGTTCGGGTACTATCGGGATCGAACACATTGAGCTGTCTCTTTCGGTTGATCCCGGTTCGAACTGTCAGTGCACGCCCATATTCTTTGAACCATGGCCGCGATTCCAGTGCCGCTGCCGTCTTTGTGACATCAGCCACTTCAAGACTGATATGATTCATGCTTCCAAGGCGCATCAGAGAGGGGGGATCTGTATACAACATCAACTCGATATAGTCGTTTCCGTCAGGGACCTTCAGATTCACCCACTGTAACTGCTGACGCGGCGCATTCCCTCTCCAGGTCTCCTGACAACCAAGAATATCGCGATAGAATTTTAGCGATCGCTCCAGGGAGTCGACGGCAAATCCTACATGCTTGAGATGCGTTGAGAGCGGATCTGCCGGCAGATGCTTTCCAGCATCCCGCAGCGTCCAACCGTCCGGAAGATACTGAACGAACTCAACAACGTTCCCGTCCGGATCTTTGACGGTGAAGTTTAGATTGCCGATACGTCCCTTGTTTACCTTTTCCGGTGTTTTGATACCCCGGGCTGCGAGGTACGCACGCATCGCCTCGGCATCGTCCACTTCAAACGCCACTTGGTACAATCGGTTCGCTCCCTGTCCCCTCTCCACAAACAATTCAATCGATTGCCGGTCATTGATCTTGATGTATGTCAGATCGAGGCTTCCATCCGATTTGGTGAGACTGAAGGGCTCATTATAGCCAAGGAAGTCCTTGTAGAATGCCCGCGCCTTGTCGACATCATGCACAAAAAAGGCAGCGTGCGACAAACCGACGACGTGCGGACGTTTTGCCGTCTGGGCATTGACTCCGGCAAAACCAACAACAACGGTGACGATCAGGATCATAATTCTCTTGCTCATTTCGCACCTTCTCAATTAGGCTATCTGCGATGACCCGTTTCGAAGACTCAAGCCTCAGAATTCTTCCTTATTCTGGCTGCGTGCTATAGACTGATTATCTCTCTCCATACCGTTTGGTCTACCGGTATTCCGGCCTCCGTGTTTTGTTTTCTCGACCGAAGCACCCGTTCACCTGGATACAAGATTGTGTCCCTTTCAGAAGCCGGTTTGGAGCTGTGATAGTCCAGTATGATATCGCTTATCGCTTTCGGAATGAGATGTTGATTTCCAAGCGACGAGATATCTGCGGCGATGAATACCTGCGAGAGCCCGTGTTCAGAACCGCGGTCGGTGATTTGCTTCACCGATAAGCCACCCGAAAGAATTGTTGAAAGAATGTCGAGCAACAGTGATAGGCCCGAGCCCTTCCAATATCCCATCGGCAAGACTCTCTGGGTCTCGAGGATTGCTGATGGGTCAGTGGTGAGATTTCCCTGAGCATCGTAACCACCGGCAATCGGCAACTCCCTGCCACCAAGCCGATAGACATTGAGCGTGCCGTAGGCGAACTGGGACATTGCGACATCCAGGACAATGGCTTCGCTCTTGTACGGCACGGCAAGTACCATAGGGTTGTTTCCCAAGTGACAATCGAGCGCGCCCCATGCTGGCATGTTGGCGTTTGTATTTGTCCACGCGATGAGAGCGAATCCGGCTTTCGCTGCTTTCCAACCGTAGTAGCCGGCCCGCATCCAATGGTTTGTTCTGCCGATGGCAACGCAGCCGATGCCGTATTCAGCCGAGAGCTCGATCGCCCGTTCCGTGCAGAATGTCGCGTTCAACGGTCCGGGCCCAAATCCTCCATCCCACTGCTCAAGTGCGCCGGAGCTGTGCTTCTTCTCCGGCTCAGCCTTGGGGTTAATGTGACCCTCCTTCACGGATTGAGTGAACCGGGCAAACCGGTTGACCCCATGAGAATAGATGCCCTCAAGGCTGTTGACTGCAAAGATGTGAGCGCACTGCTCGGCCTTCTTTGTCTCGAAACCGAACTTCATGAGGATGCGACGGAACTCTTGTTCCATCTGGACTACAGGTATTCGGATGACTTCCGGCATGGTTCTTTCCAATCAGATTTTCGGCTCCCAACCTTTTTCATATTCCCGCCGCCACATCGCCATGGCTTTCTCATCTCCAAGGATATGCGCTGTCTGCTTGTCGAGTTGGAGCGTGCGGTTAACTTTCCACGCCACATTGGAAAGCTGCAACATCGTGACGCTGATATTTGCTTCGTGTATCGGTGACCGTAGTTTCTCGCCTTTCCTGATTCCATTGATGAGGTTTTCGAAATGCCTCGTCGTCATTGAATCAATGCTCTGGAGATCCTGCGACGTGTTGCTTTTCTGCGTTTTAAACTCATTGATCAGCTTGTCATTCAGCGCAAATACCTGGTATCCGCTCCGATCGATCAGCACCGTTCCCTCCGTGCCGTGGATAGTTGCGCCGCGGCTTCTCCCATAGTATTCCTTCCCCTGGCAACACATTCCTTCCCAGGTGATCATCTTGTCATCATATTCATAGCTGGTGACCAGAGTATCGTAGAACTCCCAATCGTCTTTGAAATGATATCGGCCACCGGATGCGGATATCGTGTTCGGATAATCGACACCGAGAGCCCAGCGACAGAGGTCGACTTCATGCGTGCCGTTGTTCAGTGTTTCGCCCGTCCCCCAATGCCAGAACCAGTGCCAGTTGTAGGGATGGATGTTGTCTTTGTACGGCTTCCTCGGCGCGGGGCCTTGCCAAAGATCCCAGTCGAGATGTTCGGGGACAGGGACGATCTTACCAACCCCGATAGCTTTTCGCGTATTGCTGTACCAAGCTTTCCCGAAATACGGCCTGCCAATGAGTCCGTCTTTGATTCTTCGGACGATTTCGATTGTATGTTCGGACGAGCGCTGTTGATTTCCCATCTGAACGAGTTTTCCATACTTCTTCTGCGCCTCAACAAGCAGCTCCCCTTCGTACGGATTGTGGCTGCACGGTTTTTCGACGTAGACATGTTTCCCAGCCTGGAGCGCAGCGATCGCCATCGGAGCGTGCCTATGTTCAGGTGTCGCATTGGTGATGGCATCAACATCTTTCGATTCCAGGATCTTTCGAAAATCCTTTTGCGCGACCGGGCTTTGGCCGAACTGTTTCTTCACTTCAGCTTCAAACTTGCCGAGTTCCCGCTTGTCGACATCGCAGATATGGGTGATCATCGCGTCTTTGTTTTGGCGAATGCTCTCCAGGTGCGCGTACGCACGACCATGGAGGCCGATGACCGCAAAGTTCACCCTCTCGTTGGCCCCCAGGATCCGGGCATAGCTTTTTGCGTTCAGTCCAACAGCAAGTCCGGCTGATCCTAGGGCAATATCTTTGAGAAATTCACGTCGGGATTTCATTGAGCCTCCTTTGCTGAGATGCAAACATATGGCATTGAAACAATGTGAAACGTTCGAAATCCTAAAACCGACCCTCTAAACAAATTCGAAACAACAGAAAAAAGATAGACTTAAGAAGCGAGATTTCATCCAGGACGCATCTTTGGAGAATTCGAATTTTGTGCTTGTTTAGGATTTCGGATTTTGTGTTTCGAATTTAGTCGATCGATTGCCAATCGCACGTGCCCTACAACGTAGCCAGCACACCTCGTACATACCCCACCGACTCTGCCACGCCCGGGAGCGGATCCTTCTGATCCTTCTCATGCTCAAAATGAATCGTTCCTGAGTATTTCAGTTGCACGAGCGTCTTGAGCAGCTTCGTCGTGTCGATGACTCCACGGCCAATTTCCACGGTCGATCCCTTCGCGTCTGCGGAACTGACGTCCTTGATGTGAACATCGAACAGTCTGTCGAAGAAACGAGCGACCTCGTCCGCCGGATCCAATCCGAGTCGCTGCGTGTGACCGACGTCGATACAGAGGCCCATGCGTTTGTCCATCTTCTCAATCAGCATGTAGGCGCTCTCAGGACTTGGGTAACGTTGATCCGTGGGTCCGTGATTGTGGATAGCCAACGCTATGTCGGTCTCCTTCACTTTTTTCTCGGCAAGTTCGAGAAGCGGGGCGCCGGGGACGCCGACCATCATTTTGATGCCCGCCATTTTTGCGTAGGCAAATGCCTTGTGCACTTCGTCTTCGGTTTTCATGTAGACGACACCACACGAAGAAAGCTCCACCCCGGCGGTCTTCATTTTATCCAGAACCACATGCATTTCCTGCTCTGTGATATTCATCGGCAAGTGCATGTCTTTCAGAGTCATTTTCTTGATGCCAAGGCGTTTTGTCATTTCGATTGCCTGATCGAGCGTGAAGGAGCGGAACGTGTAAGAGGCAATTCCCAAGTCAAATGGAATTGATCCCTTGCCTGCTGAAAGCGATGAAGTGGCAAGAAGCTCGGACAGCGGGAGCGAACCAGCGGCGGCAGTAAGTCCGGCCAGTTTCAGAAAGTCGCGACGCGATTGCATTGACATGAAAGTCCTCCATTGAAAAGATATCAACGTTACTGAAGGCTCGATCTGTCCCCCTTGAAAAGGGGGAGGCGCTCCGCTTCTCAGAGCGCAGGGGGTTGGAACTTCTTCAACCTCCCCCAAGGCTGTCCCAAAAGTCATTCTGAGGTCCGATGTTTTCAATCGGGCCGAAGAATCTGACTTAAACAAGCAGATTCTTCACTCCGCTTCGCTCCGTTCAGAATGACGTTTGCTTTTTTTGGACACCCCAACAACTGGAGCTAAAATGTTCGAATCTTGATATTGCGATAAAACACCTGGTTGCCATGATCCTGGATAAGAATATGGCCCTTCGGATATTCACCGAAGTCGGGAATATCTTTGAACTTGCTCTCCGCTTTATGAGCAAGAAACTTTTTCCCTCCGCGCTCGAATTGAAGGACCTTCTTCCCATTGAGCCAATGCTCAACATGCTTCCCTTTCACAAGGATTCTGGCATGGTTCCATTTGCCGATTGGCTTCACTTTCGTGTTCGTGGCAGGGATCAGGTCATAGAGCGACGCGCATGTTCGGTTACCATTGATCCCCAGTTTGGCATCCGGATGCTTCGCATCATCCAGGATCTGGTATTCCAGGCCTTTGGCAGAACCGGGTGTTTTTGGTTGGGCTTCAATCACGAAGTACTTTATTCCGCTATTGGCGCCCTCAGTGAGTTTAAAATCGGCGGTCAGTTCAAAATCGCTGTATTCATCGCTGGTGACAATATCGCCACCGAAGGAAGCCTCGCCACCGCCCGATTCATTGACGATGAGCATCCCTTTGCGAACTTCCCACCCTTTTTTCGGCAGTGAATCCATGTACGCCCCACGCCAGCCATTCATTGTTTTGCCGTCGAAGAGAAGTTTCCACCCCTTCGATATTTCCTTGGACGTCAACGTATTGGGTTCAGCCTTTTCTTTCTTTGACTTCTGTGACACTGCGGAGAAGGTGGTAAAGCACAAGAGAAGAACGAGCAAGAGGAGAGCTTTGCAGGCGAGTGCATTCTTCTGGACCATTCTTTCACCTCATTTGGATCAAAACAGTTGGAGATTTGATTGCTTCGCAAATCGGTTGACTGAATTTGTCAATAATTGACGATAGTTGAAAGAGAAGACATAAGATTCTCTCGTCACATAATCATCCAAGGTCCGACAGTCCCAGCTCAAATAAACCTAGGGAGCCCGGCTAGGTGAATCCTCGCCGGGCTCTCTAAGTTCATCGAATCGGACTACTTTCTGATTGCTAGCAATTCTCCCTGCTCTGCAATAATGAACGGATTACCAGCCAGCGGGATACCTCAGAGACAGTTTCACCGCCATTTCCAATCGACATGACAAGATTGCACGCATTTGCGGTAGGCAAACCGATAGGTGCTCTGAGTATCTTCTGACACGAGGGACGGGTTCGTGGGCTCTCCCGGTGGTCGAAGCTGGATTCGTCGTACAAGGCCGCTGGGCCTACCGCTCAATCCGACCCTTGATATTCACAGATGCATCCTGGTCCACCATCCACAGCAGGGTTCCTTCTTTGGGCATCACGAGTGTCGCGGGCAGTTCTTTCGTTGCCTCCTTCGCACTGAGAACCCGTTCAAGGATCGACGCTTTGCTGCCGCCAGCAACCAGGAAAAGCACACCTCGAGCGTTGTTGATAGCGAGGAAAGTGAGAGAGATTCGCCAGCTTTCGAGCTGGGGGACATACACAGCGCAAACCAGAGATTGTTCATCATCTATCGACGTAGTCTTTGGGAACAACGACGCTGTGTGCCCATCCTCGCCCAACCCGAGCAGCACCAAATCGAACCGCACTTCCTGTTGTCCAAACGCCCGCTCGAGCTCCCGCTCGTAGCGTCGTGCGGCCTCATCTGGATTGATCTCTCCAACCATTCTATGGACATTGCCATAGGGGATGTCGATGTGTGAGAGAAGCTCAAGATCGACCATTCCAAAATTACTGGTGTAATCGGTGGGAGGCACAGCTCTCTCATCCCCGAAAAACAAATGCACCTTACTCCAATCCACAGCATGCGCGAACGGTGCCTTAGCCAACCGGATGTACATGCGGCGCGGGGTTTCTCCACCCGCCAACGCAACGTTGCACACTCCGCGAGTCTCAATCGCTGAGTTGACGATGCGGACAAACTCCTGAGCCGCACCCAGCGAAAGATGATCGGCCGAGAGAAACGTTCGTATGGTTGGATGTGGCGTCATGCTCTTGCGATCGGATTCTGCATTGGCCCATCGTCATTTCCGCTCCCCTGTCCCCACCATCTCCCATCACGCCCCAGCAGATCATCTGCCGCCCTCGGGCCCCAAGTTCCTTTTTCATATTGCATCATAGGCGGCGCATATTCGCTTTTCCATCCCTCCCGGATGCTATCAATGAATTTCCACGCAAGTTCGATTTCATCGCTCCGGGCGAACAAAGAGGCGTCGCCGTTCAAGGCATCCAACAACAGCCGCTCGTATGCCTCTGGAATTGCTTTCGCGCCAAATGACTCCCTGAAGTTGAAGGCCATCTCGACCGGCCGCGTCTGCATGCCTTCATCCGGCACCTTCGCCAAGAATCGCAAATGCATTCCCTCGTTGGGCTGAATCTGTATGCTCAGCCGATTCGTAAAGAGCTCCGTCTTCCCCGCCTGAACATCGAGGATTTGAGTCGGGGGGCGTCTGAACTGCACAGTGATCTCCGAGACTTTTTCTTTCAACAACTTCCCTGATCGCAAATAGAACGGTACCCCTTGCCATCTCCAATTATCGATGAAGAGCCGCACAGCCGCGAAGGTCTCAGTCGTCGAGTTTCGTCCCACGCCGTTCTCAGTGAGGTATCCTTCATACTGTCCCCGCACAGTCGAGCGGGCAGAATGCTCAGGCGAGATTTCTCTCAGAGCGCTGAGGACCTTGACTTTCTCATTCCTCAGCGTGTCCGCATCAAAAACAGCAGGCGGTTCCATCGCAACGAGCGACAGCAATTGGAGAAGATGGTTCTGGAACATGTCGCGCAGCACACCCGCCGTATCGTAGTAGTTCGCCCGATGTTCAATGCCGGCGGATTCTGCAACGGTAATTTGTACATGGTCCACGTAGTTCCTGTTCCAGAGTGGCTCAAAGATGGCGTTGCCGAAGCGGAAGACAACAACATTCTGAACGGTCTCTTTCCCCAGGTAGTGGTCAATCCGGTAGATTTGATGCTCCTGAAGGGCTCCGTGCAACACCCTGTTGAGCGAAAGTGCTGATTCGAGATCCCGGCCAAAGGGCTTCTCGGCAATGACGCGCCGATACCCCCCCTCGGTTTCGGAGAGAAGATTCGCGGCAGCAAGGTGTGTGACGATCATTGGATAGAATTCAGGAGCTGTGGAGAGATAGAAGACACAGTTCTGAGGAGCAGAGCCAAGAGTGCTCATTCTCTGCGAGAGCCCTTGGTAGTGCTCTTCATCTGAAAACGCTCCCTGGTGATAAAACAACAGCCCCGAGAACCTCTCCCATTCCTCCTTATCGAAATCGTCCGCCGCAAAGGAGACCACCGCTTCTTTCATTTTCTGACGAAACTCATCGTCAGTATAGGGCCGCCGCGCAAAGCCAAGGACCGACGTGCCCTCCGGCAATCGTTTTTTCCGAAAATTGTTATAGAGAGCGGGGATGAGCTTGCGGGCAGTCAGATCACCTGAAGCGCCGAGTATAACAATCATGTTGCTCATGGGAGTTCGTCCCTCTTCAGGTCTCTTGCTCGTTGAGAATCTGCAGACTCGTGAGTCTTCGTCTCACCGTTTGGTGAGGGAAACCCAGAAGCTGCCGCCGAATGGATTAGGGACCTTAATCTCATCACTCTCAGGCAAGCAGTTCCTTCAGCCCCAACTCGGCCAAACGCTTGTCGGTTGGGATGCCGTTCTCGTCCCAACCCATCAAATGGTAATACTCCGTACGCAATGGACCGAGCTCCAGAACGTGCCCCTTGGCAGGACCTGAAGGGAGCGGCTCGCTGAGAGCTCGCTTCGGAAGAATGTCGTCCTTTGCGGTGAACCCCTCTCGGGCACTGAAGAGCCTCGTCAGAACAGTGATGCGTTCACCCACCCGCTCGAGATCCCGGGGATTTGTGTACTCGAATCCCGTGCAAGGATTCACCAACTGGAAGATCTCCTTGAGGGTGATCCCAAACTTGACGAAGTAGCAGAGAATCGTTGCGTCAATAATGGATGTGTCAAACTGATTCGTCATGAAGAGTTCGGCCTTTCCGTCGGTCTTCAAAGGGTCCGCTCCTCCGAGGATCTCGCTGAGCGGTGATCCTCGCAAATGACAGCCTCCCCGATCGGAAACAGCATAGCTCAAGCCAATCCCTTTTGCAGCATTAGGATGGTATGCCGGCATTTCCAAACCTTTCACCTGCATCGCGAAGCCTTCACTCCCGGGGAAGTGCTTGCTGATCTCGCGGACACCTTTCTGCAGGAGTTCGCCGATTCCTTCACCCTTCGCCATTTTTTCCGTCAAAGTCACCAACGCGTCTCCATTCCCCCACTCAGCCTTGACTCCATCGAGCTCTGCGGCAGAGACCATCTTCCGCTGGTAGAGCTCCATCACAAAGCCGACGATGTTTCCGACGCTGATGGTGTCGATGCCATAGAGGTCGCAAAGATAGTTCGAGTAGATGATGGCTTCCTTATCGGTGATCCCGCAGTTCACACCCATCGCCCAAATCGTTTCAAAGTCAGGGCCGTCGATTGCAATGTCGCGGGTCTTCGCGTGAGCAATCTTCGAACAGTAGATCGGACACCCATAGCACCCGATCGACCTTGTCCAGTACTCTTTCCGCCACGCCTCGCCTGTCATCTCGCTGCTGTGTTCAAACTGCCCTTCCTGATAGTTTCGCGTCGGCAACGCACCGGCAGCGTTAACGAGTCCGAGGATGTTTGCGGTCCCATCTTCAGTCATGCGTTTTATTTGATTGGACATCCGCAGCATCCGATAGGCAACCCACGCTGCTTCGTCAAATCCCGTCGGGTTGTATACTTTCACCGAACCGGTTCCGCGGATGGCAACACCTTTGAGCTTTTTCGAGCCCAGCACAGCCCCAGCGCCTCCTCGTCCCGCAGTGCGTTCGTCACTGAAGAGGCCCGCAATCGGACACATACGTTCGCCGCCCGGACCGATGACGGCCGTCTGAAAGCCCGCATACTTTGTTTTCAGCCTTTTGGTGGAATCAAGCGTCGTCATCCCCCAAAGTTCGGTTGCATCTTCCAGATGAATGCGATCGTCGTCGATGACCAGCGTGACGGGTGACCGGGAGGCGCCTTCGATGATAATGGCGTCATAGCCGGCGAACTTCATCGTTTGGCCGAAGAACCCGCCGCAGTACGAGTCGAGAAAAGTGTGCGTCGCCGGACTCTTCGTCACAACGCCAAAGCGCCCGGCCGTCGGTGCATTCGTTCCGGTGAGCGGACCAACGACAAAAATGAAGGGGTTCTCCGGCGAGAGCGGATCGACCAGAGGTTCGGAATCCTTGTAGAGATAGTACGCTCCCAGGCCTTTTCCTCCGAGCAGCAGCTTCATCACGTCCGGATCAGGGCGTTCGGTCGTCCATGTTCCTTTCGTCAGATCGACTCGCAGAACGTTGTCTGCGTATCCTCGTTCCTTAAGAGACATGCTGTTTGCTTTCCTTGATTTCAGTGAGAACAATTGCCCGCTGCTTACACCAGAGTATGCATTGTGGATTGCCTTCGCAGAGATCGCACAAGATCGGCTTATCATCATCGAGAAATACCAAATGAAGCGGACAGGCATCCACACAGTCACCGCACGCGTTGCAGCGTTCCTTTTCGAGGACGAGATATCCCTCGGCTCCAATTGTGAGCGCGCCCTCTTTGCAGGCTTCAACGCACTTTTCACACAGCGGGCAGACGATCGGCTTGGAGGTGTGGGGCTCATTCGGTTTGTATTTGAACTCAATTCTGAGCCGGCTCTTCTCCTGACCATATTCGGAAGAATGGTAATGCGTGCAGACGAATTCACACATCTGGCAGCCAGTGCAATTCGCAGCTACCGGTCTCAACCTCCCTCGCTTCTTCGCACCAATCCCCAGGATTTGATTAACGGTCTTATTGCCGTGTACCAACGCACAGATGTCGGAAACCATGCCCCGCGGGTTGCGCGCCTTCGTCACATTTCGCCCGAAGACGACTCCACTTGCGCCCGCGCGAATCGCTTCGTCGACAAGCTCGAGAGCATCCCGCGGTTCATCAGACTTTGCCCCGCCGAGAACGAGGACGGGCACGCCTGCTTCATCGACGAGCTTCTTGAATGACATGACGTCATTGGTGTAGGGGATCTTGAGTGCATCGGCACCGATCTCCGCGGCGATCCGTGCTGAAGCAATCAGAATCTCGGTGATGTTCACTCCCGTGACTGGCGCGCCAACGGCCATTGGTTCGATAATGAGGGGCAGGCCGACTTTTCGACACTCTTTGGCGAATGTGGCAGCTTGTTCGATGTTGATGGCCTCAAACTCATCGCTGTATCCGATGAAGTAGTAAATGGTAATGGCCGAGGCGCCAACCAACAACGCGTCTTTGGCCGTCGACGTAGCCTGCTTCTTGAAGTTCACGGCCGGAAGGATGTTGCTTACATTCGATCCGCCAAGACGTGGCATGTTCATCCAATCGGCCCGAATCAGAAGCGCTGGCGAGTTCTTGCCGTGGAAGAAATTGCCCATTCGGAGAGCGGTGCCATAGCTGACGAGGACGGCATCTGCTCCTCCCAGAACGACCTGCTCGAGAATCCTTCGAAGCTCGAGCACGTTGGGAGTTGGATCAGACATCCAGCCGTGATCTGCCGCCACACACACAGCCCGCCCATCGTTCGGGTTGAATATCCTATTGAGACGAACCGTTTTTCCAGAAGATATTATCATGTGGATCTCTTACTGATGAAGAAGGGATCTCAAAGCAGTTGCTTTCCCGTCGAATCCTGGAACCGGGAGCGATTTCTCGGAAAGAACGATGCCTGTCATTCCCGCTTCAAGCATCCGCTGTGCTTTCTCAGAGGTCGGCACTTCGTCACATCGCATGATGACAGGTACCGTTGCCCACATTCCAATCAGTTTGCAGGTCTCAGGTTCACACTCCGGAAGGATGAGAGCATCGGCCCCCGCCTCCATCATGAAGGATGCGCCCAGCTTGATGGACCCCGTGTAGTTGTCGGCAGAAATGTTGCCACCAATCGGACGAATGTCTACGACAAGAGGGAGTGAGAGACGATAGCACTCTCGTGCGAGAAGAGAAATGGATTTGATGTTTTCGGATTCCAGGTCTTCGCCGAAACCCAGCAAGAATGTCGCTACCGCGGCCGATGCACCAAGTGTCAGAGCATCCGCGCCGTCCGAAAGAGAAACCCGTTTGACAGTCGCAGCAGGGAGGCAGAACTCTTTGTCACGGTACGCATTTGTCCAATCAACGCGCACAAGCGGAGCGGCCCGGAGCTTCCCCCCGACGAGATTTGCATGGTGCTCCAACTGCCCGGGATTCAGAATGATTCCGTCGAAAATCGTGTTGTATTGTTTCAGCGTTTCGGAGATATTCTCAGTCCCAGGCTGCGCTCCGATCGATGACGTCACCGTCAGGTCCAGCAACATGCTCCGATTGTCCTTCGAGTCGATGAAGTCGCTCATCCGGATATTTTTGCCGACATTGATGTTCACGGTCTGCTCCTCGCGGAATATGGTAACAGTCCCAAGATCGTTATGGACAGTCTTCAGCCCCTATACTTTCTTCACTCCAAGCTGACCCCCTCCTCGATTATTCACTTGGCTCCCGAACAGTACACGTGGTCTCGGATTTCCTTCGGATTTCGATACTAGGATTTCTCCGCCAAAGGCGGATGCGCCTCCGGCGCAGGATTTGTTCAACTACTTGGCAACGGCTTTGATTTTGGCCACAACGTCTCTTGAGTAGTAGCTGCAAACACCTTTCTTCGCAACAGGCTTGATCTTCAGATCGGCAATAGCCTTTTTCACCTTGGCGCCAGGAACAGCGAGTTCCTGAGCAATCTTGCCGACGGTCATGAGATCGTTCTTGTCTGTCTTATTCATCGTGGGCCTCCCTGTCAATTGAAAATGGTAGTGACATCATTGCACGGCTTGTGCCGTCTTTGGAGTAATACTATGAAATACCAACTCACTCTCATTACCGGTGCGGTCAACTGCAGATATCGCGACATTCGTGAGCGATTCTATTCGTGTCTGGCTGCTGGCCTGTTCTCCCCGTCGGGCGCGAGGCCGGTCCACCACAGCACGTGACAGTGGCAATGAGTAACTTTTTTCCTGGCCGTTGAGAATTGTGTACTCCCAGGAATTGTTGTACTTGTAGTAGACCACCCAACGGAAGACATCCGCAGGATTCTGATGCGACCAGGTTAGTGCGAGGACCGTGTCGTTGGCCATCGGCGTCTCGAGTTTCGGCGGCAACGGCGGTTCGTCGTCAAGCCAAGGAGATGGGGGCACGAGTGCCATTTTCTGATATGGTCCCGACCTGAGTCCTGCATTCAGCGTACTGCTGTCTCTCTGAAATCCTTTCATGCTGAAATGAATGTGTCCCGGCGCATCATTGACGAACCCGCGCTCAATCATTATCTGATTGATCACCTCATCCGCTCCCTTTTCGGTTGTCGGCCCTCTGAGATAGGACCCCGTGTACATCCCAGGCCAGACGTGGCGTGCCCTGACGTTCTCTTTCACCCACCAACCGAGGAGGACGGGATAACTCTGCGGAATTTGGTTGACTGCCCAATAAAGCTGAGGGGACCAGTAATCAATCCAACCTTCGTGAAGCCAGAGAACGGCGTCGGCATACAGGCCACTATATTGATCGAAGCCTTGTATCGACGGTGGATCTCCCGGGCGACCGATGCCGAAAGGACTGACGCCGAATTTCACGTGAGGCTTTTCCGTTTTAATTCCATCGTACACCCGTTCGATAAATGCGTTCACCGCCGCGCGTCGCCAGTCTTCACGCGAGAGGGAGCCTCCGGATTTCTGGTACTCTGCCCACGGGTCATCATCAGGGAATGATCCGTCTCCATAAGGATAAAAATAGTCGTCGAAGTGAACTCCATCGATATCATACCGCCGGACGACATCCATGACCACACTGTACGAGTGATCTTGAACTTCCTGCTTCGCCGGGTCGAGCCAATACATGCCATCCCTGAGTTTCTTCGCGAGCCCCGGCCGCTTCCTGATAATGGAGCTATCCGTAACTTCGCCCCCTTTTGCCATATGCGCGCGGTACGGATTGAACCACGCGTGCAGCTCGATCCCACGCTTGTGGGCCTCCTCCACCCAAAACTGGAGGGGATCGTAGTACGGATCGGGAGCTTTGCCCTGAACGCCGGTGAGATAGTACGACCATGGTTCCAGCTGACTCGCGTACATCGCATCACAATGAGGTCGCACCTGCAGCACGATGGCATTCAGACGAAGGGCAACCACGGTATCCAGAATCGCAAGCGCTTCCTTCTTTTGAATCTCTGTTGACAGTCCAGGTTTGGTGGGCCAGTCGATGTTGTCGACGGTCGCAACCCAGACTCCCCGGAATTCACGCTCGACTCTCGGACCGATTTTGACTTTCTCTCCGCCCCCTCCCGGTCTGAGAACAGCACAACCTGAAGCAATGACGAGTGCACCGACGATGCATAGAGAGAGTAAAAATCGTTGAGACATGAAGGATCCTTTTTGATGACCGGTGACGATGGCAGGTGTAGCAAGGAGAAGACGTTATCAGTACGGAACATGGCATTCTCTGCCATGCCAGACGATGAAATGGTACAAAAGGGGTGGCTCAATTGCAAGGAAGGAGGAGACGAAATGAGACATTGAACCATCGGATCATTGATTCATTGTTGCTTCGTCCAATGACCCGATGGCTCGATGATCCATAGGCAAGTCGGCATCTTTGTTCAGTGCTCGACTCCTTCGAGAACAGTCATTGCGCGATCGAGATCCGGCACATCGAGGATCACCGCTGCAGTCTTTTGTCCTTTCGCCACAGTTCCATAACAATAGTCAAGATTGAGCCCTGCGTTCGCGAGCCGTGAGGCAACAAAAGCGAACGTCCCGGGCTTGTTGTCGAGCTCGAGACGCAGCACTTCTCTCGTTTCGACCTCGTAATTGCGCATCAAAAGAGCTTTCTTTGCACGGTCGAGATCGGTGACGGAGATTTTCGCCACATCTTGAAAGAGTCCGATCGCCTCGATGTTAATTTTCTCTTTTGAGAGGTAACCAAGTAGTTCACCAAGCGCTCCAGGTCTGTTTTCGACGACAACAAAGAGCTCTCTGATTTTTTCCATGTGTTCTCCTCCATCTCTGGTCTGACTGCTGCGTCTTTTTTCCCGCTTGCGGTCGATTTGGCGCGACCACTCAATCCGACCGAATTGATTCAGTTTTTCATTGGTTCATTGATACAGTGGCCAAATGATTCAATGGCCCAATCACCCGATGTTTCAGAATTGATTCATCTCTTCATTGATTCATTGATCCAATGGAACAATGGCTTAATTCTGCTTCATCGCTCCCCAATGAATCGCATTGAAGAGCAGTTTGAATGTCGCCTCGGTTTGTGCGCGCTGTTGGACACGGAATCCAAAGAGCACGATCTTGCCTTTTCCGTAGCTCATCGCGACCGCGGCCGCTCTGCGCTGCAGTTTCTCAGCTCCGAGAATCCAGCCTGACATCAAGATGTCGACAGCTTCATTCGGGTACCATGCCAGAACCGATCGTGTCATTTCTGGGGCCGGAGGAATCGTCTGGAAAGCAATTCGCTGATTCACAAATCCAGCAACTTCCGTAGGCATTCCATAGGTGACCGGATGATTTGGATCGATGTTGATGCGGAGCAGCGAGCCGGGGCAATTGAATTCCTCGCTTTTTGCCCGCGCGAGAACATTCTGAACCGGAACGTTGAATTCTTCGATGACGAAGTCACACGCCGAAGCCATGGCAATCAACGTTCCCCCCTGTTCGACGAAGTCCTTAAGATTCTTGACACCATCCTTGCCTATCCCTCCGGAAAACTCTGGCGGCAGATCGACAAAATACTTCATCCCACCTTCTTCCGGCTTTCGCTTTCCATCGACGATGACATCCCTAGAGACATCAGGGATGACGATGACATCATACTCGGTGTTGAGCTTCTGCTCCTTCATATCCTTCGTACTGATGCTCTTGAGCGGAAACTCGTACTGCTCGAGAACCCAGCGCGTCCACCCTTCATCCATCGAAGCAACCCATGGCTTGTACATTCCAAGCTTGAACTTGCCGACCTTTTCCATTTTGGCCTTTGGTGTGTCGTCCAGACCAACAAGATCGAGAGCATACTTCCTCCCCAGCTCCTTGATATCCTTGACGTTGTCGACGACGACTGATCCACGAGGGAATTCTCTGCCACCCGCTCTGACGGTTTCGCTGGTCAGGCTGACATTCCCTTTTTGCGCCAGGACGTTGTTGATCAGTTTTGAAACGCCGTTACTCTCATGCGAGACGATAAACCTCGATGCACCCGCCTCCTTCACCTCTCCCTGAGGCCAATCCGAGTCTTTGAGCTCTCTCAAATTGTTCTGCTTTTCCTTTGAGATCTTCATTTTCTCGACTGTCACTCCCATCATCAGCGGGAGTGACCATGCGGTCATGTCGTACGGCGGGACGATATTCGGCCCTGCCACCAACTTTACTTCTGGATAGCGCTGCACTCCGAGCATCTCTTTCACGAACCGCCCATACGGTTGCGCTGTGGGGATGTAGTACGCTTTTTCGGTCGGCGAGAAGAGCACTTCGACGCCATTGTCCCGCATGACGAACGCAAGGTGAGCAGCGGATGCCGGATCATGCTGTTGGGCTGCAATGCGATAGAATTCGCCGGGCGATCCCATCCTCACGGCATCCAATGCCATCATCGCAATCCCTCGCAGAATGTCTTCACGATAGTTTGTCGCTGACTCAAGCAACGCATCGGATGCTATGCGTTCGTAGTCCATGATATCCCGGACTCGCCATATGCCTCCGGGCCAGGGATTTGGAAAATTCGACTGTTGCTTGTACTCCACAAGGCCTTTTGTACCGCCGCTGAGTTCTCCCGGGCTCACTTCCACAGGAGTCCCCATGCGTGTTGACGCCACTTCGGTCAGGAGACCTACCATGTTTTTCCAGAATGCCGTTTGTTCCGTAGCCCCGGGCCAATAGGTATCATACATCGCCCCGTAGATAACTCCTGATTTCTTTTGTTCCTCGAGCCGCCATGCCATCATCGACCCGATGTGGTCAACGATGCGCCAGATCAACGGGTGGACATTTTCTGCGACCGGATTCGTGTATGGCGGCGTGAAGATCCGCGGTCCCGTCGAACCCATCTGATGTTCATCGAGCCACACTTGCGGATACCACTCATGGAACACTGCCCTTGTGACGGCTTTCGTTTCCTTCTGGGTCAACATGTACCAGTCGCGATTGTCGTCGTGACCCACGTACGGATGATAGAGGAACGGTGATCGTCCCCCTTCGTACTTTGTGCCAACATACTTGCGGTACCACTCCACCTCCATCAACTGCCCGTCGGGATTGAGGGACGGCAGGATGAGCAGAATGACATTGTCGAGCCGCCTACGGGTTTCCTCATCTTGCGCGGTCACCAACGAGTGCGCCCACTCGAGAACCATCTGGGTCGATCCGATCTCGGTCGAATGAATATTGCAGGTGACGAGAACGATCGCTTTTCCACCCTCGACAAGACCCTGGATTTCCTTCTGCGAAAGCCCGCGCGGATCTGCCAGCTTCCTGGCGATCTCCTGGTACTTCGATTTGTTTTTCAGGTTCTCTTCCGACGAGATAACCGCCATGATCATGTCGTTCCCCAGCGTTGTTGCACCAAGGCTCTCGATTTCGATTCTCTCTGATCCCTTTGCGAGATGATTCAAGTACGAGACGATTTGTTTGTAGTCGGCCAACTGGCGATCGGCGCCGACCTCAAACCCAAGAAACTGCGACGGGGTCTGAACTTTGGACTGGCCCACGACCGTGCTGCAAGCAAATACACAAAACGCTACGAACACGATGAACGGGAGGATTGGGTGCGAGAGCTGTTTCATGGATGAGCCTCCGTTGGTGGTACTGTTGATGAGAGAGTAGTCACATGGAAACAACATATTGTGAGTTCGTGGCGACAGGAACGACAACCATCGCCCATGAAGATTGGATGGATAGCAAGATGATCCTGCGGTGCGGCAGGATGAGGAAACGTCTCTACAAAACTACTGCAGTCAAGCCAGAAAGGCAACTGGAATGAAGAAAAGGCACAGTGTGGGAGAGAATTTCAGTCTTCCTTCCAATGGTCATATTGCCTGTCCGGAACCTGTCAGCTATATTGGAGCACCACAGTGTTCAGGCATGTCAGAGGGGTCACCATGGATTCAAGAATCGCTTCATCTCTCCACCTTAAACACCAGCCAGTTGCTCTTCTTTGGACGAATAACAGACCCGCCGAGGCGCATCAATTCCATCAGGACAAATGGGGTTGCGTCATGGCGATGTTCGCTCAGGCTGCCACAGGAAAAACCGCCGTCTTCGACCGGCAGACATTCGGTTGCCTCGGAGGGGGTGTCGGCCTGGGATTTGGAAATCAGTACGTCAATTGGCGCGGAGGAATCGAGTGTTTCTATGGGTTTCTGTCGAATGGCAATGCAGATCGTGAAAATGCTTCGGAAATCGCCGAGCAGATAGCCCGGACCGGGCGCAAGGTGGCGGTCGAGCGTTTCCTCCACGGCGAAGGGCTTGTCAAATCTCCCGAGTTGGCAAAGGTGTTCGTCGATTCCATGCCTATGGTCGATATTCCCGATCGCTATGTTGTGTTCAAACCTCTCAGCTCTGTCGACGAACTGAAGGAACAACCGCAGGTCGTAATATTCCCAGTGAACGCCGACCAGCTTTCGGCCCTTGTCTCACTTGCCAACTATGACCGTGGAACCCTCGATGCCGTCATCATCCAGCCTGTTGCAGGCTGTCAGAGCATCGGGATTCTGGCATACAAGGAAGCGGGGTCAGACCGACCCCGGGCTGTGATTGGACTAACAGACATTGCGGCAAGGACATATACGGCCCCAACGCTCGGACACGACATACTTACCTTCTCTGTTCCATTAACGATGTTCCGCAAAATGGAATCGAACGTCCAAGGCAGTTTCCTTGAGAAAGAAACCTGGCACTCTCTGATTGCGTCGTAATAGCTGCTTACCTCTCAGTTCATGACAGGAATCATTCAACAAGACACCACCCCCAAGCGGATTCTGGGGTGTCAAGAACCACTTCTCCGAAGAAGCCCTTCGAGCCTGACACAGACTTGGCCACCATGAAGGCAAAAGGGTGTCAGGGTATGGACCCTGACACCCCTTGGTACAAAACACATTAGAAACAATCTGGATCGTGTGTAGCCCTACCTCTTGATCCAACCTGCAATATCTTCAATCACATACTCAGCAACGTGGCCAACCTTGTCGTATTCAGAAGGAATGGACTTTCCTTCACCCTCGATGAACAAATGATTCAGTTTCGGGTATGATTTGAATTCCACGCTGCTCTTCCCACCGAGAGCCGCCTTCCATCGCTCGAAATCCTTCATCGTGACTTGATAGTCTCGTTCTCCCTGCAACACAAGCATCGGATGCGCTAACGTGCGGGCAACCTCCGGGGGATCATATCCACGCACGTCGATCCAATAGGAAGGCGGGGTCGCAAAGACCAACTCCGAAGAGTTCACATCAGACTCCTTAAAATTCTTCACCTTGTCCACTTGCTTTCGGATTTCTTCAAGCTGTTTCTTGTCTGCGTCCGAGAGCGATCCTTTCAGGCCGATGATGTATGTCATCTGTTCCAGGATGACATCTTCCAAAGGCCTGGTTAGTCCGGCAAGCACGACGAACCCTGCGATCCCGGCATCGAGTTTTCCAATTCTCGGCACGAGCATCCCTCCAAGGCTATGTCCAAGAACATAAATCCGTTTCGCGTCGATTCCCTCTGTCTTTCGGAGAAGCGCCAGAGCCGCAAGAGCGTCGTCGATTGTCTCCTCTTTCACCGTCAACGTGTTCTTCAAGGCGACGAGCTTCGAGCCATGTTCCTTCGTCCGCTTTTCATATCGAAGGACAGCCACACCTTTCGAAGCAAGTCCCCAAGCCAGATCGCGAAACGGTTTGTTGGGGCCGATGGTCTCATCACGATCGTTTGGACCGGATCCGTGCACCAGAACGATGGCGGCAAACGGTCCCTCTCCGCCTGGAACGCTCAGCGTTCCATGCAATGACCATTCGCCACTCCCAACCATGACTTCCTCTTCTTTGAACGCTCCTCGATTGACATATGACGGAGATTTGTACTCAGGGGTTGCTCCCGCAAAGAACAATCCGGCGATTCTTCCGGAAGCATCAAAGACAACCCGAGTGTCGAAGGTCTTTCGCTCGCACTGGCATGTGACAAGGACAATGTCGTACGCCTGATATTTCTGCGTCTTGACTCCGGGCATGCCCTTGAGTGGACCGACTTGCGCTGTGACAGATTCCCAAGTCTCTTTCAGTCTCGCCTCGGGCATCACTGACTTCATGGTGCTATCAAACATCGCGACTGCATTCGCGTAATCACCCTTGGCAAGCAGGTCAACGAATACCTTACCGGCGGCTGTGGGTTCATCTTTTCTCACCTGGTCTGTCTGCTGAGCAGGAGAAAGAGCCGCTCCAATGATGATGAAGACACCAACTGCGATGAGCATGCGTCTGTTCATTTCAAGATCTCCCGATGATTTGATACACATAGAGTCAATCCCGGCAACAGCAGATCAGATAGAAACGAAACATGGTGTCTGGGAATGAGGGGAAGGCGGAGTTTGGTCGGTTTCGTTGACACGGGGAATTTACTCATGAATCCAAGAAACGTGATCGACCTCAGCCTGAAGAGTAGTCGTCCAGATCATATCCTGCCCTCTCGAGAGCCCGTTTCGCAGCGTCCAGAATGTTTGGCCCCGTCCTGTGGGGTAGCGCCGGCACTTCCGGGACGTCTTCAACTTTCTTCATGAGTCCATCGATCTGTTCGCCGGCAAGTCGTTCACACAAATCATAGAGCCCTCCCTGCGATTCCTCTGTTCGATTGTGGTCCGACATGATTCCCCGAATCGCTTTGACAACCGTCGGCGAAGGCGGTGGGACCAGTAAGGCCACAAGCGCGCCGTGATCAAGCCTGAGCTTAGGGGCAATGGCAAGAGGTATGCCGTCACGCACCTTCTGTGCCGCAGGAATGATGACGTTCTCTTCCATCTTGATGTGCTTTAGCAACCCAACACGGAACTCACCGTAGGCGGTCATGTCATATTTCGGAGCGCTGGCCGCAGCATGATTCAACAGCTTTTCGAGCCTTCTATGATCTTCAACAAAAAACTTATAGAGAGGTCCGTTCATGTACTCCCTTGGTGAGTTGATGGAGAATGATCCAAACTAATGGGCTTGCGACTGATGGAGGTTCAATGTAACGGTGCGAAAGCATACAGTCAAGACAATAGCCTTGTCGGATCAATTGCCTAAACGGTATTTCTTCGGCAAGTGATTTGGCACACTCAATCTGTTGCTTGTAGAAGACCATTGAGCTATTTTTGATACGCTATTCATATCTTTACCTCTGAACCATGATGAAGGAGGGAGTGATCGTTGTAGGGAGAATTGACAACGTGGCAACGCAATGAACAATACGACTATTGGAGTCATACTAGCCGGCGGCAAGAGTCTGCGCATGGGTAGAGACAAAGCTCTACTGAAATTCGACGGTCGTCCATTCGTGTCGCACGTCGCCACGACCGTTCAGGAGGTTTTCGACCGGGTGATCCTGGTGGCGAATGACCCTTCCGCATATGGATTTTTAGGGTTGGAAACAATTGAAGACATCTATCGGGAATGCGGTCCGCTCGGCGGAATACACTCGGCATTGGTACATGCAGGAAGTGCAGACATATTTGTTTCTGCGTGCGATACTCCCTTTGTGACGAGAGATCTCTTCAGATATATCGTCGGCTTTGATTCGCACGCGTCTGCAAGAATTCCGTCGTTCAAGCAACAACTCCATCCCCTCTGCGGCATCTATACTCAGAAGTGTCTGCCAGCCATCGCGGAACGACTTGAATCATGCCAATTGCGCGTTGTTGATTTCGTTGAGAGTATACATGCAGCAGTGATTCCAATCTCTCCCGACCTCCCCTTCTACCGAGAAGATCTCTTCGCCAATTTCAATACGCCTGAAGATCATTCCCGCAACAAGAACGATCTCTGACTGTCGACAAGCCTCGGTCGGCAATCAGTAGGATATCCAGTTCCGACTTTCTTTTTTCAGGAGAATAATGTGTTTCTCGGCGATTGCAGCTTTTAGGAGACTGGCGATAAAGCCGGCAGATGCCAGCTTCCATGGACAACGACCACAAAAGCATCTCGCTCGTTTATTAATCTTGAAGGAAAACTGGCGAGTTCCCCCGCCGGGCAGAGACCAGTCCCAGTCAGTGAAGTCGCCCAGAGTATCGTCAAGGAGAGGTTTCGTCCCGGTGAGGATAAGCTCTTCGATGAGAACAACAGATACATCCCGCCTTGCCACTTAAATGCCAAGATTGTCAGGGCGCTTGAACGGAGAGCCTGTGTCTACCAGAAGGGGCAAGCAGAATGAACTTGCCCGCTCCCTTCAACACGGGAAGGTCGGTAGTGGAGTCATCCAACAAGAAATGTTTTGGGAGTGAGCCGAAGGTCACCAGACAGCGAGATGGAGAGACATAAATGAGATTGAGCCCCGTGGCCGTTTGCTGGCATTCGATGAGCTCGCCTGCAATGTCGACAAGGCGAAGAGGTTGTTGGTCTGAGTTCTCAGGTTTCGACCTCTTCGCGAACGAAAGCTGATGCGCCCCCGGGGATAGAATAATGCCGTCGTCGCCAAAGCAGGGCCATGGTTTTCCATCGACGACCGGAGAGAGGCCCCTCATTCCCCAATCCAGCGTGACGGTGGCTGGAACGTTGACCTCCCATCCTTCAGCACTCTTCTGGATTGTCGATCCTCCGGCCAACACATGAGGAACAAGCGGCCAATCCTGTTCAAAGAGCGACGACTCGCAGTAGAAGCAGACGCGGCCGTTGCGCTCAGCCGCCGACTGAACCTGCTGCAACAACTCAGTTCCTGTTGCCTGCTCAGAGGGAAATCCATGCTGATCCATCGGATGGATAGGTACAACATTGATATCAATCATCGAACTATGCTCAGGGATCATCGAAACAAGCGTCCGACGCAGGCGGCCGTATCTCGTTGGCGGCTCGGCCCATTCCATGTACGGATCTTCGACATTCAGAGTGATTCCGAATTCCTTCAGCAGAGCCAGCGTTGCGTCGAGATCAAAACCGAGCAGATGGTCAAATTCGGGATGTAGAGTATTGTCGACTATCGTGTGAATCAGTTCCCAGTCCCGTTTCCCCTTTTTTTCAAGATCAACGATGAACTCCACGACCCGGCGAAGCAAGCGATTGTTGACGACCTTCCTGTACTGGTAGAACTTTTCCAACCCGAGTGAATCGCGCTGCCAAAAGTGTTCAGAGTTCTTGTTTTCGAGTTCAAGAGGATCAAACCCACCTACCCGGGCGAATTCCGTCCGCATCGGTGTACCGAAACTCGTGAAGTAGTCAGGCCTTGACGGACCTTCCAATGCTTCGCCCCCGGCCCCGGTAATGGTAAACTCGGCGATGTCAACGCCGTCCCAATCCAGATCCATTTGTCGCGACAGATCGTTGAGAGCAGCGTTCATGCAATCGGGATTCTGAAGATCCATGAGATGGAGAAAATCCAACCTTGCGTCCTGAAGCAGTGCGTTCTTTTGCCTCCATTCCGGATGTTGATTCCAGAATCCCTGCCCCACGTGCGGCCATTCAAGCCAGGCGTAGACAAGAATTCCATTCTTGTGAGCTGCATCGATCAATTTCTTGTAGTCGTACGGATGTGCGCTGTCGGAGTACCAAGCCGCGGCATGGACGGCGCGAATCCCCCACCGACGCCACCGTGCTGTCAACTCTTCGATGGACATGCCGAAACGGTACCCTGGATCGAAATACGCGTCGACGCCCCGGCGACGGAAGGAGGGTGTACAGTCGAGGTTGCGAACAATGGCATTGACCATCGTCGGAAATCGAGAATAGCCCTTGCCAGAAACAGCATCGAGATGTGGCGCAAGAACGATGTACTTCCCTCTTCCCAGTTTTGCCGCGACGACCAATGGATGCCCTGTGGAAGAATCGGCGTAGAGAACCTCTGTGGGAAGATCCGGGAGAGCGGCAATCCACTTCACCCTTGGCCGATCGGCCCAGTGAAGGTGATTGGCAGGAAGATGATGATCAAGAACCACACCCACACGATGAGGCTTTCCAAGTTGAAAATGGAGCGCCGACAGGAGCGGACTTTCCCCGCCGGTGACGAGTCTAAGCCCCTTCTCCACTTTTCTTACAATGCGATTGGCATCTTTCAAAGAGAGGGATCGAGATGAAGCAGCGGGAACAAGAAGTAACGTACGATCGTTGAGCTCCGCCTTGTTCAGTTCATGAACATTGATCTTCAACGCAGTGAAGCCCATGCTGGCCATCATCGCAGCGTAGCTCTCCTGATCAATGGAATCTCTGGCCGACGCATTTTGATTCCACACAATCACGACATCTACACCACCACGTGGGCTTCGCGAGGATTGATGTTGTGCAACACTTTTCCCAAATAACAAGACCAGGAGTGCGAAGAGACAAACGATGCAGAATCGTGTTTTTCTTGGGCTGATCATAGAGTGCGCGCGCTTCGGTCAATTACCGCGAGTGATTTGAGAGAGGAGTTGAAAGAACCCTCGTTTCCGGTCTGAGCTGATCCGCCAGTCGACCGGCACGCTCTGATAGCCCTGGCGAACGTCGGTTTCTCCCTTCAATCGATAGTCGAAGAATCCCCACGAAGCGTAGGAATTCACGGCGGCAACGAAGTTGTTTTCCGGTTTGTCGAAATCGAAATGATCGTCCTCGTTGAAGAGGACAGGCATCGGACGAAAGCCTTCCACATGCCTCGTCTGTACTACCATCTCCTTTATCATGGCGGGATCATCCACGCCGTTCCCATGCAAAAGTACGAAGTCAGATGTTCTCACAACATTTGAGCTGGGAATTGATTTGCCCTTGAAACTGGTCCCGACAAGAAAACGATAACCGTGCCTCTGATTGTTTTTAACGCGCCGGATGAGTTCATCCACACGGGATGGTTTCAGGATTTCATGGTCGTACGATGGTACGTCACATTCGTTGTTGATCTCAACCAGTATGTTGCGATGACCGGTGTCGAAAAGCCAATCGACTGTTTGATCCACTGCGTTGATCACCGCGTGTTCGTTTGCGAGGAGCTCATCTTGTCCGAAATAGAAGATGCCGAGAATAACAACCATCCTCAATCGGTCGGCTTGAGTGAGGATCCGTACCAGGCGGCCGAAATATGCCTGACGAAGGTCGCCGTTTTCATCGAACGCAGAATTCTTCCATCCCTTGTTCCCGTATCCTGTAGGACTGCCACCCTGCAAATTCAATGTGAATCCAAGCAGGCCATGTTCCCGCCACTCAGGCATGGCGGCGACGAACTCATCCGTGTTGCGGTCTGGATCCCATTGCCCTGTGTCAGGATATTTCCATAGCTCTCGTGTCTTTGGATTCAAGTCATCAAAAATTCCCTGCACCATCCTTGCGTTGAACAGGAGGCCCTCTATCTGTCGACCGTTCCATATTCTCCCCTTGTAGGTTGGCTCGCCGTTGATGTAGAACTTCTCTCCCCTTATCTCAACAACCGTTTGTGCGGACAGATTTCCGATGACGAGCGAAAACACAACAATGAAGAAGAGCGGCAGGGGAATTCCCGACTCGATTAAACTTCGTACGTGCCTCATTCCCATTGGAATTTGTTCCAGAAGATGGAGACTCACGGTGATCAGCGAAAGCAGAACACACGTTGCCCCGGAGTCGCTCTTAGTTCTTGGGCATACGAGGTTCCTCTTCTTCAAACTACTGCAGACTCGGCAGAAAGGCAACAGAACAAAACAGAGACTCCTTCCGTAGACGGTGCCATCCGAAGACTCCAGAACTCGTCCCCAAACGAACAGTTTTCCACAACAGAGATCCGCTACTTTGTCCGCCCCTCAAATCTTGGAAACACTTGGAGACATCACGAAACCAAGCGACTTCGAATGAGCCTCGAAGATCTTCCGGAGTTCTTCCCCCTTGTTGGGAGATTGAATTCCGACTACCTCCTCCCCAAGAAGTTCTTTTACGCGCTCTGATGCACGGTGAGCCAACGTCGGCTTTCCAGACTGCACCCATTGATCATACCCGTCTCGATTGATCACGCGGGAGTATTTCTGCTCAAGAAGATGCCATTGCAGCGTGTGAGGGTGGGTCATGAAGTCACCGCCGATTGCCAATTCACTCAGGAGGTCGACAGCAATCGGCTCATCACGCTGAGCGACTCCCTGGATGAGGCGATAAGCCATACCGCAAATGTCGTTATCAATGACCAGCTTCTCGAGACTCTGTGCCGATTCATAATCCATCATCCCCCCTCCTGAGATCACGTTGATGCCTGAAAGAGCGCCGAGCACTGCCCCGATCCCCGTTTCCAATCCAGCCTGGGCATCGACGCATTTCGAGTCGCTCAGACCGATGTAGGCATGAACAGGCAAGCCGAGCCATTTGCCAATCTGACTGTAGGCAGAATCGATCATCATCGTTTCGATCGCACCCATCGGAGGGTTGGCCGTGTGCATATCAAAGCATGAAGGTGAGCCTCCGAAAATCACCGGCGCTCCGGGAGAGGCGAGCTGTGTGATGACAACGCCTGCGAGATTTTCCGCAGTGAGTTGCACGAGCGCACCTGCGAGTGTCACCGGCGCTGTGGCTCCCGTCAGAGGCATAGAAACGAGCTCAGACGGTATACCTGCACGGGCACAATCGATCAGGCTTTGCGTGGTGAGATTGCTCCACTTCAACGGCGGCGAGGGACACGCATCGAAGATCGCCAGGGGCCTCTTCCTCAACTCCTCCGATCCACCTCGCACCGCTTTCAACATCTCATACATCGGTCGAAAGCCTTCCACCACAAACAAGCCTGTGACAATCGGTTTTGAGCAGCACTGCAGCGCAACAAGAAGCCTGTGGCAATCAGCAATCTTCTCCGGTACGTCGCTGCTGATCAGTCCGGTGCTCTGGAAGTCGAAATTCTCCAACCGTTGAATCAGGCTGGAGAATTTTACAAGGTCCTTCGTTACCGGCTTCCGTTCCGATTGTGTCGAGTGGTCGAAGATTTTGAGGGCCGCAGACCCCGGATCGAAATGAACTTCGTCTTCACCCACGAGAAATGACTTCTCCCCGGTCGCATCATACATCGAGATCGAGTGAGGAGCTGTCGAAAGTGATTGATCAATGATCTTGGCTTCGAAGCAGACCCGTTTTGATGACTGGTCGATTCTTGCTCCCGCGCCACGGAACAACTCTATCGCTGTCGTGTTTTCGACATAAACACCGGTTTGTTCCAGAACCTGGTATGCTTCTCCAACAATCTTTTCGACAAATTGCTGGCTGAGCATATTGACTGATGGGCGGAGAGGTTTTATCATTTTGGTAGTTCCTGGATGAATGCAGAATTCAGGAGTCAGAATACAAGAAAACAGTGAATAGTAAGTAGGCGTCAATTCTCAGTTCACTCTTCACCCTTCGACTCGGCCACAAAACGGCCTCGCTCAGGGCAGACTCTTCACTCTTTTTCTCTTCCTCGTCCAATAGAAATAGAACGGGAGTGACAGAAGCAGCAAGCCAATCCCAATGACTGCTGCGCGAGTGTCTTCGACCACCGTGTTCCAGAGAATCCAAACCGCAGCAGCGACAAAGAGCAGCGTAGCGTACGGATATCCC
>JAPLFP010000080.1 GCA_026390585.1 Ignavibacteriales bacterium
GAAGAAACGGCTCGAGGCCCAGTTCATCCGGGCGCAGAAAATGGAGAGCGTCGCGCTCCTGACCGGGGGGATGGCTCACGACCTGCAGAACATTCTCGCCCCGATCGCGATGTCCGTTCATTTGCTGAAACCGAAGGTGAACGATGAAGCTGGCCACGCCATCCTGAAGGCTGTGGAGGAAAGCGCCCGCAGCGGACTTGATCTCGTGAAGAATATTCTCACATACGGGAGGGGAATTGCAGGGGAGCGATCCACGGTGAACATCGGCCTGGTTCTCGATCAGGTGCTCAGCATCATGGAACAAGGCTTGCCGGAGTCGATACGCCTCGAGCGGAAGTTAAACAGCCACAAATTGTGCGTCCTTGGAGATGTGAATCAGCTGAAACAGGTTTTCCTCAATCTCTGCGTCAATGCCCGGGATGCCATGCCAGCGGGGGGGGTGTTGACCGTCGCGGTCGCGGACGTTGACGCGGATGAGAGTCTTCTTGGGTACCATCCGGACGCTGATCCGGGACCATACGTCCTGACCAGCGTCACGGATACGGGCAAAGGAATTCGGGAAGAAGATCTGGACAGGATTTTCGAACCGTTTTTCACAACTCGGGAGCAGGGGAATGGAACAGGATTGGGTCTTTCCATCGCGCAGGGGATTGTGAAGAGTCACATGGGATTCATCACGGTTCAGAGTGTCGAAAACGAAGGGACGACGTTCCGGGTTTATCTCCCGGCCCTCGTTGATTCGGGGAGCTAGAAGAAAGTTCAGGAAATATCACGCAAAGTCGCAAAGACGCAGAGAAAAGAAAGAAAAAAGTATGAAGTGCCGAGCAGAAAGAAACACCTTCATTCCTTCGCGACTTTGCGTTTCCGCTTTATGAATCCCGCCTAAGAGCGGAATCTAAGAGCGGGACTTTGCGTGAGATTCTTTGGCGTGAGGAATTAAAAAAACATGCATTCACCGCAAAACAAAAATTGCCGCATTCCGGTTTGGATCATCGATGACAACAAAGAATTCTGCTTCATCCTCTCAGAAGCTCTGAACCTGAGCGGCACCGTCGAGTGTCAGAAACGTTTTCATTCCTGCAAGTCAGCTTTGCAGGCTCTCACGACGGAGGACTCTCCTCCGAGCGTCATACTCCTTGACATCAAGATGCCGAAAATGTCGGGGTTGGATGCCATCACATCCATCAAGAGCGTCACGTCGGCCACGCAGATCATCATGCTGACGTCGTATGATCTGGATGAGAACATCCGGACGGCGATGAATCGCGGTGCCTCCGGCTATCTCCTCAAATCCTGCACACCCGTCGAAATCATCAACGCCATCGAGAAAGCTCAGAAGGGGGATTCACCCGTCGACCCGATGATTACCAAGCGGGTCATGGATGCGTTCCTCCTGCAATCTTCAGAAAACCGCTACTTCCTGACAAGCAGAGAGAAAGATATTCTTCAGTGCCTGGCGAGCGATCTGACTGTGCAGGATGTGGCTTCCAAGCTCAACCTGAGCTACTTCACCGTCGACACCCACATCAAGAACATCTACCAGAAGCTCAACGTCCACAATCGGCAAGGATTGGTCACAAAAGCTTCAAAAGAAAGGCTGATCTAGCGATTTTCCCACTTGTGCCACTCCCCTCAATATACCGGATTTCCGGTATTGCGCCTGCCCGCTTGTCCCAATAGATTTGAACAGGAGTCGATGTAGCGACCGAACTCTGCTGGCTGCTGATGATACGTTCGAGGATACAATGCCGGCTTAATAGACGAGGCACTCTGTTGCTCGTCCGGAGAGATGCGATGTCAAGCGCTGCGACAAATATGGCGAATAGGAAACATGTTGCGAATGTGCTGATGCAAAGTGAAACGCTTATGAAGCTGCAGATTGATCGTATGCCATTGGCGAACATCGTGTGGGACACAGAATTCCGCGTCCGATCATGGAATCCGGCAGCGCGGCGAATTTTTGGGTTCACGGATGATGAGGCGATTGGCAAGCTCCCGTACGAAATCATTGTGCCAAGGAGCGCACAACAGGATGTGGAGGAGGTGTGGAGAAGGTTGTTGACGGGAGATGCGTCCGCTCATAGCGTCAACGAGAATATCACGAAGGATGGCCGGACAATCACTTGCCGTTGGATCAACACGCCGCTGAAGACCGAGGAGGGGGAAGTCGCTGGCGTCCTGTCAATGGCGGAAGATATTACCGAAAGTATACGGGTTGAAGAGGAACTGCGGCGCAGCGAGCATCGATATCGCAGCCTCGTCGAAAGTGCGCGAGACGCGATCATCACCATTACGCCAAAGGGCATATTCACTTCCCTGAACCGCGCCTTCGAAACCCTCACAGGTTGGGATCGGGAGGAATGGATAGGAAAAACATTCTCGGATCTTTTTCATCCCGACGACGCAAGAGCTGTCCTGCAGTTCTTTCGTCAAGCTCTGGAGGGAATGACCCCCCCGGTGCAGGAATATCGGTTGCGGACAAAGTCGGGTGAGTATCTCCTGGGAGAGTTGACGATCACTCCCCAGAGAGAAGACGGGAGAATCGTGGGTGTCCTGGGAATAGCGCGTGACGCGACGGCGAGGAAGTCTCTTGAATATCAACTGATCCAGGCGCAGAAGATGGAAAGCCTCGGGACTCTCGCAGGAGGGATTGCTCACGACTTCAACAATATCCTCGGCATCATTCTCGGGCAGGCGTCGATCCTTGAGCGCTGTGGCGAAAACCGCGAGATGATGGCTGATTCCGTCGACTCGATGACGAAGGCAGTGCAGCGGGGAGCTTCGCTCGTACGTCAAATCCTCACGTTTGCTCGCAAGTCGGAAGTTGTACTCGCTCCGGTCAACGTCAATACGATGATTCGTGAGCTTGCCACGATGCTTGAGGAGACATTCCCGAAGACGGTCGAGTTCAACCTTGAATTGGATGCGTCCGTTCCTGTCATTACGATGGATCACGCACAGCTTCACCAGGCGCTTCTCAATCTCTGCGTGAACGCCCGCGATGCGATCAATGATCTTGCGCCCCAGACGTCAGCTCACGGACTCCTCACCATTCGCACGGAAGTGATCCCGGGCAGTCTTCTGAAGGGACACGCGGATGCTACGGAATCCTGGTACATCTGCATCAGTGTCTCCGACTCGGGCAAAGGCATGGATGAGACGACCAAGGGAAGGATTTTCGAGCCCTTTTTCACAACGAAAGAACCGGGCAAAGGAACAGGGTGGGGACTTGCAGTGGTGTACGGTATCATAAAGGCCCATCGGGGGTTCATCGATGTCGAAAGCAAAATCAATGCTGGAACCACATTCCGTCTCTATTTGCCTGTCATTGAGAAATGCGCTGACGAGACAGAGACTGCAGCTGTTGAGAGCCAGAGTGTTCGGGGAGGGACGGAGACGATCCTTCTGGTGGAGGATGAAGACAGTTTGCGTCGCCTGATGAAATCGGTACTTGAGGACAATGGATACCGTGCATTGACGGCCAAGGATGGCATCGAAGCTATCCGGCTGTATACGGAGCACAAAGACGAGATCGCGCTGGTGTTCACTGATTTGGGGTTACCAGGAATAGACGGGGCGACAGCGATCCAGGCTCTCCGGAAGATCAATCCCCAACTCAAGGCCATCTTTGCGAGCGGTTTCCTTGATTTGAAGTCGAGATCGGAATTGCCGGATGCACAGGCCAAAGCGTTCCTCGAGAAACCCTACAGTCCGAATGAAGTCTTGAGGATGATACGAGACGTACTGGACCGTCCGTCTCGATGAATTGTCGGCGCCCGCCTAGCTGGATGAAGCAGCCCTGTGAACGACTCTGAGAGATCTGCCGATGAACATCGATGGATTCGAAAAAGCCGTCAGCGTCTTTTTCCGGCGCCCCGGACTCGATTATGCTCGTCAATTGCGGTCGGCTCTTGACGACGATCCGGAGTTTTTGAACGCTCATCGAGACGCTGTGACGGATGGCGTCAAAACGTTGCTACGAGACGCGGGAATCGCCTGGGATGATACTGTCGCGAGGGATGGTGCAACAAAGCTCGTTTGGGAAGCGGTGGTGAGGCTTCGGTGCGTGGAGAAGGGAAAGCGACCTTCCGAAGGATACTCTGGCTGAATCGTGTCAAGGTTGCGGGGGAACGAGAAAAGGGGAGGCGACCTTCCGAAGGATATTCTGGCTGAATGGTGTCCTTCCGAAGGTTGTGGGGGGAACCAAAGCGTTGATGCCATGTCGAGGAAAAGACATGAAGAAACGAAACGGTCACGACTGAGCGTGACGCTTCGTCCGATTCTGTTGGAGGGACGTGCGGAGTTTACCCCGACGATTACTGTCGGGGTCACGTCCGTTCCTTGCTTTCTTTTTGAAAGCGGCAATGAGTCATTGAGTGACATGCGTTTTTTTGGTCGCAGGCAAATCCCCCTTGAGCCCCCTCTCCCCAGTCTATACAAAAGGGGGGTAGGGGGGATTCTGACGAACACGAGCAGGTCAAGAGCGGAACCATCTATCCTCTGACAACAAGCGACGACATAAACCTCATAGATGCCACCAACAACCACACCCGTGCCTCCCAAAAAAATCCTCATCATTGACGACGACATCCTCAACACTGTAACCCTGACTCAAATTCTTCTCCAGAATGGATATGAAGTGCTCCATG
>JAPLFP010000061.1 GCA_026390585.1 Ignavibacteriales bacterium
GCTTCGCAAAGAACGCTCGCAATGACTCATTGCTCTGGCTCATTGCGACCAGCGGCACTTTGCGGGAGACTGTTTTCTTCCCCAAAGCGCTTTTCAGATAGGTTCTAGAACGAGTTTCCTTCAACCTTCTCATCTTCCCCAGGACTCTAAGGCTATTTGGTAGAGCTTCGCGGCAAAACAAGGTTCTCCCGCGATTTCATGACATCAGCATTCGTCAGTATTTCAGATGCTTTCTTATAGTTTTCGTCGCCGTACTTCACTGCGGCAATCCTGAGTATCGGAACCATTTGCTCTCGTTTCATTGGGACAATCTGTGTCCATGCCCAGGCCTTTTGTCCGAGTGCATACGGAAGCAAGAAATCAATTGCGTGGCGGATACCGCGTCCGTCAGGGTCGCTCTGGTGCCACAGATCCAAGCCGACATGCTCTCCCAGCAACGCAAGGTGGATTAATGCCTCAGTGTTCATCAGCGAATATCCCCAAGAATTTGTGCGTGCAAGCTCGAGGGGTTGCGAACCATCGGCCATTATCTGGACAGCCATTCTCTTCTTCGGCACGTTCGTCAGAACGTCGCGGGCGACATCCTTCTTCCCAAGATAGAGTGCGATCGATGCGACCTGAATATCATATGCGCTGCCGTGGTTGTTTTTCTCACCAGATTCATCTTTGCCATTGGGGCTTTCTTGCAGCCACTTCAGGTAAGCAGAAAACCAAACTTTCATCCCCTGGTCCAATGTCTTCGTCCAATGAGGCGATCCTTTCAGCAATTGCATGGCATCGATGAGGTCTCTGAATTGATATGTCTCGATGATACCAATCCCCCGGCCGTTATTGATACCTTTGATCGCCTGAGCAAAGTTGAGATTTGGATTCATGCGCGTGGCTGAATCCAGAAACCAAACATGCAACAGTCCTGCAGCTTTTTCCGCGAAGCTTCCCTGACGACTGATGAAATATGCCAGCGCCAGCGTATGAACATTACTGGTCATCTTCCCCAAGGCTACATGATCACCAAAAGAGTAGTATTCGGGATTCCTTTCTCCATCGCGACGTATGTAGGGTACACCCCCCGGCTTCGTCGAATCCGGCCACCAATATGGAGCGAGGCTCATGTAGTCATGTTTATCCCCGCTCGGCGGCACCCCGGTTTTCTGAACGACAGAGGTGGGCTCCGACTTCAGCGCCTTCCGTGCATCGTCGAGCAACGCATCAATCGCTGTTTTGAATTCTCCGGCGGACTTGCCGTACGAATCGCGCGCAGCCAAGAGAGTTGAACCATCAATGATGAAAACCTCTGGCGGCTTCGATTGCGCCCACAAGTTGGCGGTCGCAAGAACTCCAAGCAGAATGAGTTTCTCACCGTACCTCGATGCAAGATTCACGCGTCCACTCCTTTTCATGCTCCGAATCATTGAGCTGAGGTATGTTAGCGTTTTGCAAACCGACCGATAAAGCCACCACCATTGATCATTTCGATGGTTATCGTGTCGCTCTTTGTCAGAGTTCTGTTCTCCAGAACGACGGCGGCTGCATCGGCTTTGTTATCCCGAACCAACGTCGATTTGTAGCTCCCCTCTCCCAGGAAACGCAACGGAACCTGGATTGTCCTGGCTTGCGGTCCACACATTGCTGCCAGGAACCACATTGTTCCAGTGCGACGTGCGAAGAGCACCAGCTCTCCAATTCGTGAGTCAGGAAGCACGATAGTTTCATCCCAAACCGCCGGGATACCTTTGATCACATCGACCGCCGGATTTAGCAGAATACTGTCGGGATTCGCTGCGATCGTCAGGATGGGGCTGGAGAAGACGGCCATGCTGGCGATCTGGTGAGGCCAGCTCGAATCACGACGGCGTTGGCTAAAGATCATCGTTGTGTAATCGGCTGGGCCCGCCAGGTAGCGTGTGAACGGGAGAATCGTCTGGTGCCGCGCCCGCTCCATCATTCTGCTCGATTCCATGCCGCGGATTGCTTCGCGGACAAGCTCGTTGGGCCAGGTTCGTTCCCGGCCGGTGGGTTTGTTGGCACCGTGGAAGACGACCAGAATATGATACTGAGCGGCTTTCAACAGAATTGCTTCATAGACATCGACAACTTCTTTCGCTTCATGATCGAAGAAGTCAATTTTGGCTCCCGCTACGCCAAGGTCATTCAGCATTTTGAAAAACTCTTCCCGAGCTTCTGGCGTCCTCAACTCTTTGCTGTGCTTCCAAAACCAGACCCCGACCCCCTGTCGACGTGAATACTCCACCATCTCCTTTCGCTGCTCCGTCGTCCATCTGCTCCAAACACCTTCGATGACATGATGCTCAAACCCGAGTTTGCCCGCGAGCCGCGAAAACTCTTTTAAGCCTTCGAACGATCCGTCCCCGCCATCTACATAGCGCCAAACAGCACGACCAGGTTTGATCCAGGAAGTCTTGATTCCCTTTGGAAAGAGCAATGGATCCGGAGGCGGGCAGAGGTTTGGTACTATCGTGCTGTTCACCAACGTGTTCAAATCCCTCCCGATCATGATGACTCGCCACGGCGTCGTGATTGTACCTTTCACCGCAGCCGCTTGACCCAGCCGTTTCCCCTCGTCCCGCCCATACCTCAACTCGAACGGATAGTTCAACGGTTGGCGATGTCCGAGGCCGATGATCAGTCCGCGCCGGCCATCTGCTTCCAGTCCCATGCCGCTGTAGTTCACGAGGTTTGCCTCAGTAATGGAGGCATAACCGGTCTCGCCCGGCAATTTGAATGTGACAGGTGGTCCAGCCCATTGTCCGGGAAGCACCGCAGCAATGTCCTGTTTGATGTAATCAGCCTCGTAATGACCATCCATGTCATGGTACCAGACTGTAGAACCGTTGGGTACGACAAATGTCGTGTACTCATCAGGCACGCGTGCGGATGTGTCGGTGCCGGGGATGACGTGACGAAAGGCGATCCCGTCATCGAAGACACGGACCTCGAGTGCGTGCGCTCCCATCCACGGATATGCCTCGTCAATGCTATAGGTTTCACTCGTGTCAAGAACTACACCCGACGAGAGATCGTATCCGTCGACTTTCATCACGATCGGAGATGGATCCAGCACTACCGCTCCCCCCATTGACACTGTGAAGGTCAGGCGTTCCGCATTCGGGAGAAGAGAAAACTTCACATTCCCATTTGGGCTTGTCACATCGACTTGCTTCATTGGAACGACGCGGATAAGCCGCCGCGACCGTTGTTCCCGTGACGGGGTCTGTTGGGAGCTTGCCTCCGAACCACAGATCACCCCAATCAACACCAATGCAGCCACTCGAGGTAGAATCGTTGATCTCATCGATAGCCTTTCATCGATATTGCTTAACCACCACTGGACTTTACTTCGTAGCAACTTCCAGAGTAACCACCGAGTCCAATTTGTCGGGCGCATCCGGTGGAAGCGCAATACTGACCCGGTCCTTTTCCTGTTTCACTGCGAGTGGTTTGTGGGTCGAATCTGCAAGGAAGTACGCCTTGCCAACGTTTCCGGTCACACCTGCCAGCTCGAACTGACCCGAAGGCCACTTGAAAATGTGGATGTAAAGCTTCCCTGGCTTTGTCGTGCACCGCCACTCTGTCTTTGCGTCGAAAAGCCGATTCCCCCTTGTATCCTTCTTGCTCGTGTCAGGATTCGGCGTGCCAAACTCCTGACCAAAAGGGGAGGGCCCGGCACCATAGATTGATTCTCCATTCACTTTGAGCCAGCGCCCAACGGTCCGCAGGTTGTCCTGACTTGGTTGAGGCACAACGCCCTCTGACGTTGGACCGACATTCAGCAGGTAGTTCCCCCCCTTGCTCACGATGTCCACAAGTTTGAACGTCAGGTCTTCCGGAGTCTTCCAGTTCTCGTCGTAGCTCTTGTAGCCCCAAGTGTCATTCAGTGTCGCCGGCACTTCCCAATCTTCCCTGACCACCTCGTTCGGGATGCGGTTGTCTCCCATTGACCGGTAATCTCCTGCCATGCCGAGCCGTCCGTCGATCAAACAGGCCGGCTGGAGCTCATGGAGAATATCAACAAATCGCTGTGCCCGGTCCTTGTTCATCATCCGTGGAGTGTCAAACCAAATCAAGCACACCGGGCCGTACTCCGTGAGCAATTCCTTTACCTGGGGTTCAGCCTTGTCGCGCAAGTATTGATCAAAGTTCTTCAAGGAATCGACGCCGAAGTCCCAGGTATTGCCTGCACCGTTTGGCTCGTGCCAATCCTGCGCCTGTGAGTAGTAGAATCCGAGTTTCATTCCGCGCTTTGCGCATGCATCAGCGAGTTCCTTCAAGACGTCCCGCTTGAAAGGTGTTGCGTCCACGACGTTGTATTTGCTCACTTTGGAATGGTACATCGCGAATCCGTCATGATGTTTACTCGTGATGACGATGTACTTCATCCCTGCATCTTCAGCGAGTTTGACGATATCCTCGGCATGAAACTTCACCGGATTAAACTGCGCTGCAAGTTGCTCGTACTCCTTCACTGGAATTTTTGCACGGTTCATGATCCATTCACCGATACCGGCGATCCTCTGGTCCTTCCATTCACCGGCAGGTATACAATAGAGCCCCCAGTGGATGAACAACCCGAACTTTGCTTCCCTGAACCACTTCATCTTCGCGTCCTGAGACAGCGTCTGAGTCAGCGCTAACCCCGGAATCATTCCACCAATGGTGATAGCGACAAGCCCGACGGAGATCCAACGAAACATTCGATAGCTGATAAACTGCTTCATAGCTGTTTCCTCATTTGCTTTTGATTTTGTAATGGGCAAATCGCCCGCAAGACCACTCGTGCGTTGTCGACTTCTCAGTGCCGCCTCGATCAGACTTCCTGCGAGACCTACTGCTGCTCTAGCCCACCAAATGCAACTTGTACCGGATTATTGTACTCCATCGCAGTTTTTTTGACATACGCCTTGAACAACTCAGGGGTGTTATAGACGACCCCCTCGTTCCACGCTCCCGCGATCAAATACTCGAACGTCATATCGCCTGTCACCGGTATGCGAAACGTGTGATTCGGGCCTAAGGTCTTGACACGCTGATAGGCCGGACTGTATTTGTCCTTCACAACAAGTGCAGAACCGATGAAATCCACCTTATGCGCTTTCTGTCCCGTGTCATCATCAGGATCAGCAACGAGCTCGCTCCCTATTCGTATAGCAATCCCTTTTTCAACGACGTTGCACGATTCATCGGTGTTGGCCTTGATTCCGCACGCAAAACTTACGCCGTTCAAGGCGGGAAAGAATTTCGAGAACTGCACCTTGCACGTCGAGTAGCTTTGATTTGTGTACGCGGTGTAGTCCTGCACAAGTTCATAGAAACCGTTCCCCGTCTTCCAGTTCATTGTCCGCACGCGGATGACACTTCTCATCGGGCCATTGACGACGACATCAAAAGAATAGCGGGTATCTGTAATCTGATCCTCGTTGAAGTTCCGCTCGGAGATTTTGTCTCCCGGAACAGGTGTAAACCGTGGCGTGGAAATCGAGTCCGGCTTTTCCGCAAATTCAAACAGCCCGATCCCGCCGGCACCAAAGGTGCTTCCAACAGCCATAATATCAGAGCCGTAATCAAAGTTCACTTTGGGAACCCCAGCATATCCACAGAGATTGCGGATGCACATTTCTTCCGACATCAACATTGGCTTGCGCTTGCCGTACATGTCCACGCTGGTGGGGAACCACAGTTTCCAGCCAATATTTGCCGATTCCCACCAGGGAATGATGTGCCGCATGTAGCTGCCGATGGTTGCGTGCGTCCCGTGCTGATTCCAGCCGCGGCCCGAGAACCCGAAATAGATATACAGCGTTTTCGATTCGTGCGCCTTCAGATCGGTTTGAAAGTACAGCTCATCCCAAATCCCGTCCTTGTCAAGATCATCCAGTTGATAGAAAATCTGGTGACCATTTGTTTCTTTCCGAATTCCATGACCACCGACAAAGGCAATTTCTTCCTTGGTCGGTTCAGGTTTAGAGGGAAGCGACGGATCGACAACCGTCACCCACATCTCGTGCAACTTCTTCACGGGAAACTGTTCCCGGGTAATCACCACGGGACAGTCTATTCGATCCATGTTCAGGGTATTGGTGAGAGTAATCATGAGCCGTTTTGTTGGGGCAAAGTTACCTTCGGTATACCACCCCTTGTCGGTAGTGTTGCCGACCGCGCCCAACAACAGTGATGCACACAAGCTAAGAAGTGTACGGCGCAACATTGTACATCCCTCCATTCTGTTCTGAGGATATCCCGTCAATTGTCTTCATTCCTGTTCTTCCTGTTGGCATGACGGCCAGTCCCATCTCCATCGTCCTTGATACCACCAGCCGGATTCAGTTGATCGAGGGCCGCCTGGAGACGTTTGCGCGCGGCAATCGCCGCAGGATCTTTCGTGTCGGCAGGGACAAGTTTCTCTTCGAATGGCGCGTTGCTCATGTCATAGAGTTCTCCCTTCTGATTTGACTTCCATCCGGCTTCCCGGGTGTACCACATCCCTGCAAGTTGAATGAATATCCACTCACGCGGTTTCCCTTTCTCTCCGCGTATTTGTGCTGTAAAACTGTGCCCGTCGAGGACATTCTTGGTGGGCAGTTTCGCTCCCGCAATCTCAGCGAACGTCGGGATGAAATCCGTAGAATCGATCATGTCATGATTGACCTTGCCCTCAGGAGTCACGCCCGGCCAGTTGACGATCAGCGGTTCGAGGCTCCCGCCTTCGAGCATCGTCCCCTTTTCGCCGGCCAGCCGCCGGCCGCCGATTTTTGCCTGGTCCGAATGTGCTTTGGCCGTGCCGTTGTCACCGAAGAAAACGATCAGCGTGTTCTCGCGTAATTTCAGCTTGTCGAGTTCCGCAAGCAGCTTGCCAATGAGCTTGTCCATGTAGTGAACGTTGTCTGCGTAGATGTCCTTGCTGTCTGGCGTGCTATCTGGTGTGGGGAGAATTTCCGCATGGACATGCGAGAGTGAATAGTAAAGGTAGAACGGTTGGTCGCGGTGCTTTGTGATGAAGTCGACGACATGCGTATGCATCACATCCGGCATGTATTCTTTGTCATGCAGAATTCTCTCCTCGCCGTTCACGAGATAGGTTTTTCCTTTGGCCTGCGTGTTCCAGTAGATCCCGCTGCCGGTAAACTTCAGATAATAGTCGAAGCCAAAGTCAGATGGCTCGAGGGGGAGCTGTCCCCATTTGCCGATCGCGGCAGTGACATAGCCGGCTGGTTTCAGGATGTTGGGCATCATGGTTTCAACAGACGGTTTCATGCGCCCGGTGGAATCTTGATTAGTCGCCCCCGTGCGGAACAGATAGCGCCCTGTCAGGATCGTTGCCCGCGATGGTCCGCACAGAGACGGTGTATAGGCATGGGTGAAGCGGACTCCTGTGCGCGCAAGTTTGTCGATGTTTGGCGTCTTGTAGTTATCTGCGCCGTAGCAGCTCACTTCGCCGACACCATAATCATCCGCGAGAATGAAAATAATGTTGGGCTTCTTGCCGGAATCCAGAATCCCAGACAGGAAGCCTCTCCCGAATGCAAGATCGCGGGCAGCGACGGTACCGGCGGTGATCACCCCGGCAGCCTTGAAAAAATCTCGTCGTTTCATTGAATACCTCTCACTATACTTTCAATTGGTCATTTCGCCATTTGTGGCAGGTTTCCATCGTCTTGCAGCTTCCATGACAGGTCTGCATTTGCATAGAGGGCTTGTCTTGTTCTCGATAGAATCCTCCCCGAGTCCATCGTCTCCCGCAGTCACTCTTCAAATTTCAGTTCTCGTCGTCTTGATTCTTCTTTGACTGCCTCTGTTGCTTCTTTCCCTTTACTTTGGCCTTGTTCGCGTGGCGTCCGGAGCCGTCTGAGTCATCCAGGATTCCGCCGGCTGGATTCAACTGGTTCAAAGCTGCCTGAAGGCGTTTGCGGGCGGCGATAGCTTCCTGATTTTTCGTACTCTTGGGCACAAGCTTTTCTTCAAATGGCGCGTTGCTCATATCGAAGAGCTGCCCCGAGCCATTCAGCTTCCACCGTTGCTCTCTCACATGCCATTGATTGCCAAGCTCAACGAAAATCCATTCGCGCAGCTTCCCCTGTTCCCCTCGCAACTGGGGAAGGAAACTGCGTCCGTCGATGGGATTTTCCCGGGGGAGTTTGGCCCCCGTTAGTTCGGCAAAGGTCGGAACAAAATCGGTGGAATCGATAAGATCGGTGTTGACCTTGCCCGCAGGTGTCGTCCCTGGCCAATTGACAATCATCGGCACTAGTCCACCGCATTCGAGCATTGAGCCCTTCTGACCTGAAAGGCGCCGGCCGCCAATGGTTGAGTGGTCCGCGTACTTGCCCCCCGTTCCGTTGTCGCCGAAGAAAATGATGAGCGTCTTCTCGCGTAATTTCTGGTGTTCTAACTCGTCGATGAGCTTGCCGACAAGCTTGTCCATGTACGCTATGTTGTCCGCGTAAAGATCCTTGCTGTCGGGAGCGCTGTCGGGGGTCGGCAATATTTCTGCATGGACATGCGACAATGAATAGTAGAGATAGAATGGCTTGTCATGATTCTTCGTGACAAAGTCGACAACGTGGTTGTGCATGACGTCCGGCAGGTACTCCTTGTCGCGCAACGGCACTTTCTTGCCGTTGACGCTGTACGTCTTCCCTTTCGCCTGCGTGTTCCAGTAGATTCCGCTGCCGGTGAACATCAGGTACTCGTCGAAATCGAAGTCTGCCGGTGCCAACGGAAGCTGTCCCCATTTCCCGATCATTGCGGTCACGTAGCCCGCCGGTTTCAGGATTTTCGGCATCATGGTTTCGACTGACGGTTTCATGAGTCCCGTCATGTCCTGGTTCACCGCCCCGGTGCGGAACGCGTAGCGGCCGGTCAGTATGAGCGCCCGAGAAGGGCCGCACAACGGCGCGGTGTAGGCATGTGTGAATCGGACACCTTCACGCGCAAGTTTATCGATGCGCGGCGTCTTGTAGTTGTCGGCGCCGTAGCAACTCACGTTGCCAATGCCAAGATCATCCGCGAGGATGAAGATGATATTGGGTTTCTTCTCGGAACTCAGCAGGCCATTCAGGAAATTCTTACCGAACGCAAGATCGTGCGCGCCTGCAGTCCCGGCGGCGATCAAGCCGGCAGCTTTCACAAATTCTCTTCGCTTCATTGTGCATCCTCCACTTTAGATGGAAATAAAGAAACCCGTGTCACAGAATTTCTCTCCGGAAAGTTCTCAATATTTCTATTTCATCTCTATTTCGGTTTCGCGCCCTGCCAACCGGATGTCATCTGTTCGTGGAGCTTCGCCACCAGTTCCTTGTATTCCGGCTTGGCAACAATACACTCCTTGCAGAGCGGGTCATTCTTCAGGTCGTACAGCTCTGTGAATTTTACCTCTAGTGTTTTCCGATCAATCCATTCATTGTAGCGATACTGATCCGTTCTCATGGAATACCCCATCATGTTATGCGGACGGGGATACTGACTAAAAGCCGCTTTCTTCCAGGCTTTCTTCGGATCAGTGAGCAGGGGAACCATGCTTACTCCTTCCAGGTCTTTTGCGATCGGCAGACCACAGAGATCTGAAAGCGTTGGATAAATATCAACGAACTCTGTCAGCGCATTCACTCTTACACCTTTGGGGTAATCAGGATCAGAGAGGATCATGGGAACATGAGTGTCCAATTCGAAGTTCGTATGTTTGCTCCACTGTGAGTATTCCCCCAATTTCCAGCCATGGTCACCCCACAGAATAACGATCGTGTCTTTTCGTAGATCCAGTCTGTCAAGCTCAGCTAAAAGCTTGCCAACCTGAGCGTCCGTGTAACTGACACACGCATAATATCCATGTATTAGTTCTCTTGTCTTCGCTTCATCACACGGTCCTACATCTGGTATGTCTGAATAGGAACGGAGTTCCGCCCAATTGGTAAATGCAATGTCGGGTGCATTGTGGGGTTTGTCAGGATACGGAAGCGGGATTTTGCTACGATCGTACAAGTCCCAGTATTTTTTGGGGGCAACGAATGGCAGATGCGGTTTTCTGAAACCGACACCAAGGAAAAATGGCTGGTGTTCCCCTGCCTTCTTCGAAAGCGCCTTTGGTGCGAGACGGCGAAGAGACTCGATTGCCATCTCTGCATACTTTCCATCTTCATACACGTTATCCGGCACATCTGCACATTCCGTTGCCGGACCACGCATACGACCGCCGCTCTCTTGTTCGGTGGGGTCTGTCTTTGTCACTTTACCACCTTCTTTTTTTAGCTTGTTGTTGGCATCAAGAGCGTATTGCTCCGCTTTTGCATAGCGGTGAGGAACGCTATACGACGCTTCATCTTCAAGGCCTGCATGGAAGAGTTTTCCCATTCCCTCGGAGAAATACCCGTTGTTCTTGAAATGCTGCTGCAAAGTCACAACATCCGGCATTGTTGTCCTGATGTGCGTCTTCAGATCATACACTTTGGTCGTGTCCGGTCTTTTTCCGGTCAGCAAGCTCGCGCGAGTCGGTCCGCAAACGGCCTGCTGGCAGTATGTCCGTTCGAAGAGAACGCCGCTTTTCGCAAGAGCATCGATATTCGGAGATTTGACGATCGGGTGGCCATAGCATCCCAATTCCGGACGGAGATCGTCCACAGCGATGAAAAGTACGTTTTTCCTTCGGGCTGTTATCGAGGTAAGTTCTGAAAGACTCTCCCCAAACAGTTTTCTGATCGGAGAATAGCCGATCATGCCCCCAACGCCGAGCACTGCAGCACTTGACAAAAAATCACGTCGTGTACGGTTCATATGATCCTCGGATTATTTTAAGAGGAGAAGCCTTATTATTTCGGTTCTTTGTTCAGTTTGCAGTCGGCAGAAATAGGTGCCGCTGGGATGTTGTGCCGCGTCCCATCGCACCTGATACTGCCCGGCTGATCTTATTCCGTCAACAAGCGTCACCACTTCTCTCCCAAGCTGATCACATACTCTCAATGAAATATGTGTGGTTGACAGAATATGAAAACGTATCGTCGTTGTCGGATTGAACGGATTCGGATAGGCTTCTTCAAGTTGGAATCCAGTTGGTGCAGCCACAAGTATGTTCTTGTCGTGATCCTTCTCCACAGAAGTGGCCGGACCACCCAGATATGATGGACCTACATCTGACAGTTTCAGCGGCCGATTTGTGGCAGCACCCGTCGCGCCATACTCGCTGCAACCGACATCTTTCAGCGTCACCGCTACAGGTCTTGATCGTCCGCTGACATCAAGTAGCAATGAAGGATCATCATCTATGCCTGCAATGTCCAGGATTGGGGGAAAGCCCACGTTCGATGCATCGATGGCCGGGCTCGAGGAAGACAATCCATAATACCCGTCAGAATTCTTTACCAGCTTCGGATCAGCATTTGTCGTTCCCGATGGGATGGAAAGTCCCAACGTGCCGGTATAGATATTCCCGGACCAGGATATTCCTGCGATCGAACTCGCGATGAAGATATTCCCGGAACTCTTCTGGAAGATATTGTTGGACCAGGTATTATTGGTCGCACCTTTGTCCAAATCGATATCTCCGCATTCGACAAACGTGTTATAGAGAAAGTTGATGTTCTGAAGAACATTTGTGGTGTTGGCAGTATAGTACACGTACGTCACCGCATCCGAATTGCCACCAATGCCCGAGTTTTCAAAGTAGTTATTATAGCAATAGATGTTGTTGGCTTCCTTTACCCGAATACCGCCGGCACTGATAAAGAAATTGCCATAGCCGATGTTGTTGTCTCCGTTTCTGAAGACCATCATAGCATCTTGATTGTTCTTGAATGTATTATACCTGAGAACATTCTCTTGGCTCTTGACAGATATCGCTTCGCTATCTCCCATTCCTGTGTTCTCAAAATAGCAGAACTCGACAAGCGTCTTACAGACGTACGTCGATTGCGTTCCGTTGGCAATTCTTATACACTCGTTGCCGTTGTCGCCGCCAGCACCAGGCATATTTTTGAATGAGCAATACCTGATTCTGGCGTAATTGGGGACAATGCCGTTCGGGGCGATGTGTATGAGATTTCCTTGTGGAGCAGTCACGGGTTTGTTTTCAAAATTGCAGAACGATACTTCATCATACTGGCCCTGAAGATTGATGTATTTCTGGGCTGAGTACCCCCTAAAGTTCAGCTGTGTCAACAAGTCATTACTACCACTCACGACGATAGCAATTCCATCTATGCTGCCGGAAGTGAATTGAAAGCCAGTGAATGTCACATAGCTTCCAGATATCGTAATGGCATTCGTACCATTCAAAAGAACCCCTCCCGGAGTGCCTGCTTTCACAGTAATGTTGCTGGTACCAATCGCCAAAGTACTGTTGAGATATGTGCCGTTGTCCAGGACAATGACATCCCCTGCGGAAGCACCATTGATCGCAGCCTGAAGTGCTGCCACTGAGGAGACATGAATCTCAGACGCCTGACAGTGGAAGAACATGAGACTTGTCCACAATCCCGCGAGACAGACTAAACGATGCCATCTTATAAGAATGCTATCTCGCATCGGGACCTACGTTTTTTCTGTTCAGGGGACGAGAACGCAAAATGTGATGTGGAGAGCGCCAGATCTCTCCGTCTTTTACGAGCTTCGGATCCTTCACTTCTATTCCGTCAATTGTGGAACGAGAGACCACAGCTCCGGCTGTTGGCCAGGCGATATTGTTGTTCCATGAAGACTTTACCGGCTGGGCGAAGATCTTGATGATTGTATCCTGATTGCCAACGATGATGTTGTTCTCGATGCGCATGCCGATGGGGGCCAGGTGCCACCAGTTGCCCTGAAAACCACCGCCATCGTATCCGATTTCAAAATTGCTGGCGTTGTTTACCAGCATATTGAACGAAATCACTGCGTCACAAATCCGGAAGTGTCTTGTGAGGGGTTTACCGTCGCCATATTCCGCATTCCCGCTCGTGATGGCAAACGTTGCATCCCACTGTTTTCCTGTCAGTCCCTCGAAATAGTTGTTGATGATGCGCATTCCCGAACCGTAGAACCGGACACCGCCTGTCCCCAGTTTCCACGTCTTTCCTGTGCTATCGAGGAAAGACCCGGTTCTTTTGTTGCCGAGGACATAGTTTCCCTCGACCGTGTTGCGATTGCCGTGACGCAAAGACAACGAACCGAGGCATTCACGAAATGTGTTGTTGCGGATAGTGTCGTCGCTGGACTTGATCGAGATGTACTCCGGATCGCCGTCACACCGCTCGAACAGATTATCTTCCACGACAGTGAAGCCACTCGAGATGGAATATTCCGCAGCGCCTACGCGGATAGCTTCGAGGACGTTTTCCACCCGCGGACCGATATCGGCAAATAGGTTGTGGTCGATACGATCATACTGTGACACCTGCGGATGCGCCCGCATCGTTCCTTCGATTGTGATAAAATTGCCCAGCAGCGATTTCCTCTCGAAGACGTTGTGATCGATCCGGTTGTGGTGACTGAGCCGAACCGAATCTCCCTTTATTCCATCGATGAGGATCCATGAACCGCGTTGGCTTTCCTTCAGATGAAACGTATTCCGGCTAACGCGGACGTGGCTGCTGGCACGAAGTTCGATAGCGGGGCCATTCGTGCTTTCAAAATTCAATCCTTCGATGACAATGTTTTCTGCGGCTATGAGAACAAAACGCGAATCCCCGACAACCGTTGCCTTGCCTCTATACTTGGCGGCAATTGTTATCGGTTTCTCTTTTGCCGCGTTCCTGGCGACCTTCAACTCACCGCCGAAATCGAATACACCATCTGACAAGATGATACTCGTCCCTGGCTGAGCTTTGTCCAGAGCCTTCCGAAGTTCGTTCGCAGATCCTACCTCAACGCTGTTTTGTGCGATGATCGAGGCAAAGGGGAGCAGAACGAGTAACCATAAGTCCAGAGAGCAAAGATTTGGCACTGTTTTCATTCCTCTTGCATGGTCATATGAACGGCGATACGGATAAGAAGATCATAGGGCTGATCGTTGGGAATCAGCCCTATGATTACACGGCGTCGTCCTACTTCATCAAAATCAACTTCCTCGTTTCGGTGAACGAACCGGCCTGCATCTTGCAGAAGTAGATGCCGGACCCAAAGCCGGCTGCATTCCATGTCGTGCCATAGGTACCGGCTTGCTTGACCTCATTGACGAGTGTCGCCACTTCCTTGCCCAGAACATCATAGACCTTCAACGAGACAAATCCTTCCTTGGCAACCTGGAAGGTGAAGTTTGTGCTCGGGTTGAAGGGATTGGGATAGTTTTGCTTCAAAGAGTATTCTTGCGGAACTCCCATGGAGTTGTCCTGGACTCCTGTACCGATCCTCACCGTGGCCCCGGCAGTGTACGGTCCCGACAATGCTCCTGATACAAGGAACAATGTATCTGTGATTGTGAGGGCTTGAGATGAAGTGACACCGGCCGGATTGTTGATGGTCACGCTTTTCACTGTTGCCGGCATGATCGATCCGGTGACTTGTGGAACACTGCCGTTGAATACATAGCTGGGTGCTGTCCAGGTGAAACCAGTGCCGCTCAGGGCGCCGCAACTTGTGATTGTCAGCTTTCCTTTGACAGTGACGTTAGTCTGAAGCGCGACACCGACAGTGCCCGTGTTTACGGTGAGATTGTTCAGGGCGGCAGCAAGATTCAGATTGATCTTATAGCCTCCAGCGCTGGCTACTGTGTTGGCACCCTGACCCAAAACAAATGTGGCAGCTCCCGAAATATTCGGGGCAACGTTTGATGACATCGCCAGCTCAGGACTGGAGCCTGTTGTGCTATTCGGGTTGAGAATTGTGATTGTACCGCTGGTAAACGTAAGAGCATTGGTGCCACCAGTTCCGGTCGTTGACCTGAAAGAGTAGTCCGTGCCCGCCGGGACGGCAGTTGCAAAACCCTTGGGATCGATGATGACGTTAGCACCATTAAATGTCGTCGCGGTCACGCCAGCGGTGGCAAGCTTTCCATAGATGACCACCGTCCCCTTGGTGAAGGTGGCAACAGCCCCTATTATGTTCGTAAGATCGATTTTGCCGGTTCCCGTGCCGACACCGACGATTAGAGAATCAGTGGTGTTTACGAGCAAAGTACCAAAAACATTTAGATTGCTGAATATTGAGGCGCTCCCTGAGCCAATAATGTTCAACGCACAATTTGTGACAGTGGCAGATCCAACCCCAATAGTTCCGCTTGTAGCAGTGAATCTCCCGGCGTTTTGTTCCCAGGTGCCGGCTACAAACGCCAACGGAGTACCTGCCGCAGACACGTTGATACTTGATATCACTTTGTTTGCCGCAGCGGTCTTGTTCAATGTAATGCTTCGGAATCTTGTCGTTGATCCGGTTCCGCTGATCGTTTGGTCCCCTGCTTTGTTGAATGTCACATGGCATATACC
>JAPLFP010000033.1 GCA_026390585.1 Ignavibacteriales bacterium
CATGTGAAGGTCGAGCCTGACCGATGGTACTACTGGGCGGACAAGCTCGGTCTGATGGTGTGGCAGGACATGCCTAGTGGAAACAACAAGACGGACGACTCCAAGATGCAATTCGAAACGGAGTTGGCAAATCTGGTCGTGACTCACTACAACCATCCCTCGATCATCATGTGGGTTGTTTTCAATGAGGGATGGGGACAATATGATACTGAGCGTCTTGCAGCATGGGTGAAGCAGTTGGATCCGACACGACTCGTCAACAATGCCAGCGGATGGACGGATAAGAAGGCGGGAGACGTTCTCGACATTCATCATTACCCGCAGCCAAAGTCGCCCGAGCCCGACTCGAGCCGGGCCATCGTTCTCGGGGAGTTCGGCGGATTGGGCCTTGGGATTGATGGCCACACATGGAAGAAGGAACATTGGGGCTATCAGGGAATGTCCGATGTCGAACAACTTACGTCGCGGTACGAGAAATTCATGAAGCGCGTCTACGAGTTAAAAGGCACACCGGGACTCTCAGCTGCTATCTATACTCAGACCACGGATGTCGAGGTTGAGTGCAACGGATTGATGACCTACGACCGGAAGATCGTCAAGCCGATTCTCGAACGTGTCGCCGCAGCAAATCGCGGAGACTTTTCGAACGTTCCGCCTTCGCCGATCATCAAGACGATAGTTCCAACATCGGAAGAACAGGGGAGGGAATGGCGTTACACGTTTGACAAGCCGATGGAGAATTGGATGCAGCCGGAGTTTTCTGACAGCGGTTGGAAGAATGGTATGGGCGGTTTCGGTACGCAAGGAACGCAGGGTGCCATCGTCCGAACCGAGTGGAAATCAAACGATATTTGGATGCGCACGGAGGTGATGGTTTCCGGCGAGCAGTTCACTTCGCTTCATTTTAGACTCCATCATGATGAGGATGCCGAAGTGTACATCAATGGAGTGTTGGCGGGAACGTATGGTGGCTACACGAGCGAATACGAAGAGGTTCCTCTGACATCCGCGGGCCGAGACGCAATCAAGCCAGGGAGGAATGCAATCGCGGTGCACTGCAAGCAAACTCGAGGCGGCCAGTACATTGATGTCGGTATTGTCGATTTGTTGCCGCCAGGATCGAAACAATAGACTGCGCGAAGAAGATATGAGGCACAACGAAGTGGATAACTCATGATCTCCCTGAAGTCGGTCGTTGGTGTTCTCCTCGCAGTATGGTGTGGATGCGCCTTTGCCCAAGTGAGCGCTCTTCGGCCGACACCTCCCAACAGCCCTGCGAACGTGGAAATCGTGGGAAATACCATCGCGATTCGCTACGATGGACGATTGATATTCTCCGGGCAGATACGAAGTGATAGCGCGACGGTACATCAACGCGCGCAAGTCTACAGGGAGGGGAACAAGATCCAGCAAGTGATTCTCCTGACTACCATGGATTGGAACAGAAAGATCAGGATCAACGGGACGGTATTGGCGAGCGAGGAATCGTTTCCGTGCGAAGCCGATCGGCCGACTGACCGTGCGAGCCAGGGCCCGCTGATCGTGAGAAATGCGTCGGGTCTCGGTCGCAACTTGCGGAATCGTGCGATATACGATCGACAATCAGATTGGGTCCTCTCCGTTGATGCCAACCCGAAAGTCCTGGTCACCCCTGCTGCGGTGAAGGAAGACGAGAACTCGTTCTCGCTGGAAATTGAAGGATATGAGATCGTTCTGAGGTTCAGGCCGCATTTCTTCCAGTATCACCGGGGGCTTGAGTTCTTTGAGCCCTGGAACCACAAAGTCTGGCCAGGATCTGTGGCCGGCTGGATCTCGTGGTTCGCATTCTTTGACAAGGTCACCGAAAAAGACATGGTGGAGACAGCGGATGTATTCTCATCGACGCTCGGTCCGTTTGGTTATGACTATTTTCAGATGGATGATGGCTATCAAAGGGGAAACGGCGAACCGGAGCTGTGGCTCAAGCCGAACGAGAAATTTCCGAACGGTCTGAAATACCTCGCCGACTACATCAGAAGCAAAGGACTGAAACCCAGCCTCTGGATGGGAGTTGGATTCTTCGACGGTGAGTTTGCAGGAAAACACACTGACTGGTTTCTTCGCGACAGCCTAGGGAGACTTGTTACCGGCAACTGGATTCAATATCCACTCGATGCATCAAATGACGATGCACTGAACGGCGTGGTTCGGCCCATCTTCAGAGGATTCCGAGCGCAGGGGTGGGAGTACTTCAAAGTCGACGGATTACGCCATCTGCGATACGAAGGATACAACGCCAATCGCGGCTATTTCGACAGAAACAAGATCAATCTCGTCGACGCCTATCGTCGATATGCTCAGACGGTAAGAGGGGAAATTGGCAAAGACCACTTCATGCTCGGCTGTTGGGGGATTCGTCCCGAGCTCGTCGGAAAGCCGGCCGTGTATCGGACATCGGTCATCGAGCCGGCGAAACGCGCTGTGCCAGTCCTTCTCACGCGGCCAGGTCAATTGTATGATGTCGATCCATCCCGATCCGACAATCTCTTTCGGGTCGACGCGGAGGTGAGTGGTTCAGGGCCGCGTCCGTTCGATGCCGGATATACTCCTCAGTGTTTTCTCTATTCGCTCGAAATCAACAGACCGTTTGGTTCCTGGGTGGTGCTCGGACGGACGGGAGGAGAATTTTCCGAAATCCGTTTCACCGACCTGGGCCTCCCTACGGATCAGGAGTATCTTGTCTTTGAATTCTGGACGAAGTCGCTTATGGGAATGTTCAGCAAGGGATTCGATCCCGGGAAAATCACTCCGAACTACGGTTGTCAGCTCTTTTGCATCAGGCAATGCGAGACTCATCCTCAGCTCATTGCAACCGGTCGGCATGTTTCATGCGGTGGTTATGAGCTGAAGGATCTCAACTGGGTTGGGAGTACACTGTCCGGCACAAGTGAAATCGTGGGAAATGATGCTTATACTCTCTATGTGCTTGAACCGGCTGACTACGTGTATCATGGCGTGCAATGCACCGGCGCGAAAGTCGTCACGTCGACCCGGCACGGAATGGTTCGGGAAGTGACTGTTTTGTCAGACTCGTCTACCAAAGTGACGTGGCGGATCGAGTACTAGGAGGGTATTGAAGGAGCAAACCAGGCCTCAACGTGCAGGATAACAAAAAAGAACAGAAGGAATAATGAATTGAGAAGAATCAAGGCAAATCT
>JAPLFP010000210.1 GCA_026390585.1 Ignavibacteriales bacterium
CGATTTATTTGAGTTTGTTTCCGGAAACGAATTGAAATAGCATAACTTACAAGAATTCTAGCAACACTTTTTGGCTATTTTGCCCGCAATGACTGAGAACAGCATGTCATTGCGAGCGCTGTTTGCGAAGCAATCTATCCAATGAAACACCTTCGCGCCGTCTTGGATTTCGGCCCCAGGCGGGCGTGAGGTGTTTTTGAGATCGCTTCTAGTCAATCGGCATATCGGGGAATTTCTTCTTCATGACCGATCTGAGATGATCCTTGATCTCGGCCTCGGTCTTCAGCGACAATACATACTTCGCAATCTTCTGTGCTTCCGTAAACTTTACAGACCGGATAATCTTCTTGATTTCGGGGAGCATGTTGGGCACGACGCTGAACTCGTCGAGCCCGAGGCCGAGCAGCAGGATCGTCGCAAGTGGATCGCCTGCCATCTCACCGCACATCCCCACCCAAACACCCTTCTTCTTTCCCCGCTCAATAATCCGCCGGAGGAACCGCACGACGGCAGGATTGAACTCCTGATAGAGGCTTGACACGACATCGTTTCCGCGATCAACGGCAAGAAGGTACTGGATGAGATCATTCGTCCCAATGCTGAGGAAATCCACTTCTTCGGCAAGATCCTCCGCGATCACAGCAGCGGCAGGAACTTCGATCATAACGCCCACTTTAATACGCGCGTCGTACGGAACATTCTCTTTTTTCAGCTGGTGTTTCGCTTCGTCGAGATACTTCTTCGCCTCTCTCACCTCGGTCAGGGTCGAGACCATGGGAAACATCACCGCGATGTTCTTCCGGGAGCTTGCCCGCAGAATTGCCCTGAGTTGCTCAATGAACAAATTCGGCTTGTCCAGCATCACACGGATCCCGCGCCATCCAAGGAAGGGATTGTTCTCTTTGATGGACTCGACCATCAGTTTATCCCCGCCGATATCGAATGTGCGGACAATGACGCGCTTTGGGTACATCGCTTCGGCAAGGAGTTTGTATTGCGAGTACTGTTCTTCTTCCGATGGAAACACCTCTTTGCCGACGATCAAATACTCCGACCGGTAGAGGCCAATGCCGTCTGCTCCCTGGATCTTGATGAAGTCGAGCTCCTCTTCGAACTCGGCATTGGCGGACAACTCTACACGATGATGGTCCAGAGTTTCGGCGGGGAGATCGCGCAAACCGGCGAGCTTTGCCTCGAACTCATGATATCGTTCTCGCTTGGCCTCGTACTTCTTGATGGTTTTTTCCGTGGGGTTCAGGACGACGTTGCCGCTGTACCCGTCCAGAACAATCTGGTCCTGATCGTGCACCAAATGCGAGATCGATTTCAGGCCGACAACCGCCGGGATCTTCAGCGCCCTGGAAAGAAGAGCCGTGTGTGATGTAATGCCACCGAGATCGGTCGCGTATGCGAGGACATCGTTGCGACTAAGGATGAGGGTGTCGACAGCAGTGAGATTCTGCGAAACTATAATAGAGGATCCTTCCAGGCGCGAGATGGCTCTCTGTTCCTGAAGATTCCGGATCACCCTGTTTCGCACATCTTCAACGTCATGCGCGCGCTCAAGCGTGTATTCATCCTTCGAGGCAAGCATGATGCGATGATATTTGCCGATCTCGTCGTTGACAATGAACTCAGCGTTTTTCAATTCACTCTTGATCCGGGCATAGATGGCGTCGAACAGGACGGCATCTTCCAGAAACATCAGTTGAGCTTCGAAGATCTTTATCTTGTCTTCCCCGAGTTTCTTCTCTGCAAACTCGAGGATCTTGCTCAGTTCCTTGTGGGAACGGGCGATCGCCTGTTCCAGTCGACCGAGCTCGCGATCGACATCGTCCAGATGAATGGACCGTTCTTCGAAGACCGGAGCCTGTTTCTGGAAAAGGAATACCGGTCCTATCACAATCCCCGGCGAAGCAGGAATGCCTTTGAGAACGGTTTCTTCCTTATGTGTGCTCTCTGTTTTCACCTGATTCAGAATAGTTATTTTTCGTCAAACCCTCTGGCAAAGAGATCGACAATGGCGTTGCACGCTTCCTCTTCATCTTCGCCGGAGAACCGCACCATGAGCTTTGAGCCCTGTTCCGCCGCCAGCGTCATCACACCGATAATACTCTTTCCGTTGATCTCCATTCCATCCTTTTCCATGAAGAACTCCGCCTTGAACTTCGCTGCGAGCTTCACGAGCGATGCTGCCGGCCGGGTGTGAAGCCCGGCTCTGTTCCTGATCGATACCTCGCGTTGGATCATGCGTCCCCGAACTCTCTTCCTTAATATGTCCGGTTGAGCAGCATATCCGCAAACCATGCAAGCATCGCCTGCGCTCGTGATGCCGGAAGCCTGTGGAGTTCCCTCTTTGCCCTGCTGATATCTTTCTCAATGCGGCGGCGGGCCTCATCAATCGCACCCGTCTCGAAATAGATTCTCCTGTAGGTGGAAATCAGGCGGCGGGAACCCCCGTTGTTTCTCACGATCTCGGCAAGCAGCTTCCTGTCATTACCACGGGCAAGACGGAGAGCCTCAAGAAGCAGAAATGTCTTTTTTCCTTCCACGAGGTCGCCGCCAATAGCCTTTCCGAGTTCTCGCTCGTTCCCAATGACATCGAGCAGATCATCCTGAATTTGAAATGCACGCCCTACATATTCGCCGTATTTCCGTAGCGCCAGGACCGATGATCGCGAGCCATTGCCGATCAGACCGCCAATTTCCGCAGCTACGGCAACCATTTTCGCGGTTTTCTTGTCGATCATCAGCATGTAATCCTTCACGCATACGGACGATCGCGTTTCGAATTCCTTGTCATAGGCCTGGCCTTCGCAAACTTCGACCACGCCTTCGGTGAAAAGCTTGCAGATCTCCTGGATGTTCGGAGACGATGTTTTCAACAATGCCCGATACGCCAGAGCCAGCAACTCATCACCGACAAGAATCGCTACGTTGGTATCCCATTGGGTGTGTACAGTCCTGCGCCCCCGCCGCGAGGAGGCGCGGTCCATGATGTCGTCATGCACAAGTGTAAAGTTGTGCAGGATCTCGATTGCTGTGCCTGCGTAGACTGCTTTTGCCGGATTGCCTCCGACCGCTTCGCACGAGAGCAGCAGAAGAACAGGACGAATCCTCTTCCCTCCTCCATCCAATACGTACTTCAGCGGCTCGTACAACGATTGCGGGACTTGTTCTCTGACAAACCCCGAGAGCGACCGTTCTACAAGTCGTTTGTACTTATCGTATTGAGATGCGTGTGCGTTCGCAAATTTCATGATAGAGTCATGCTCGAAGAATCAATTGCTGTCGTTGGAGATCCTGTATCGTTCGGGAGCCGGTGAGAAACATCGCTCCTTTGAGCTGGTGTTCGAAATGAGAAACTGTCGCAAGGAGTAACTCCTTGCCGCCGGTTTCCAGCGCTTTCAGCATCGGCCGGGCTGAAGCCGCGAGATCAGCACCAAAAGCGATCGATTTTCCAATTTCCAGGCCATTCGTCACACCCCCGGATGCAATAATGGTTAGTGACGGCGTTTGAATCTTCAGGCTACACACTTGCCGAAGAGCGTCGACAGTTGGTATTCCCCAATCCCAGAAAATATCGTTGGGATCGTCTCTCTGTTTTCGAGCGCTCCTCCCGGCAAGGCTCCCCTTTGAGCGCCTGAGAATCTCAACCCCCGCCCAGCTCGTTCCACCAGCGCCTGCGACATCGATGATGCTGACCCCGACATCAACGAGGCGTTTTGCCACCGTAAGCGAAATCCCTGCTCCAATTTCCTTGACAATGAGAGGGATCGACAGTTCTTTGACGAGCATCTCGATTCCGTTGAGGACCCCCCGAAAGTGGGGATCCCCTTCCGGTTGAAGCAACTCCTGCAGCGGATTGAGGTGGACAGCAAATGCATTTGCCTGAATCAGGTCCGCAAGACGCTTGACCTTTGATGCGTCCTTGAGTTTGGCAACCTCCGCGGCGCCGATGTTGCCAAAGACCGGGATCGCAGGTGCAACTTCCCTCACAACGCTAAATGATCGATGGAACTTCTTGTCTTCCAGTGCCTGTCGTTGGCTCCCGACGCCCATCGCGATCTGCTTCTCAGCGCAGACTTCGGCAAGCTGCCGGTTGATTCTCATTGCATCATCATATCCGCCTGTCATGCTCGAGATGACGAACGGAAATGAGACCTTTTTACCAAGGAATGTCGTGGATGGATCGACGTCGGAAAAATCAAGCTCCGGAAGAGCGTTGTGCTGGAATTCAAAGCGTTCAAACCCCGCGGTCTTGCGACGAAACGAAACGTCCTTTGCCAGGGTCAGTGCCACATGCTCTTGTTTTCGTGTCGAGGTCCGAGGGGATTTCATGTGACCGGAGTTTTGCAGGCATAATACTGAAATGCACTCCCAGAATCAAGGTAACAGCTGAAGCGCGATGAAACGCCTGCACTGAGTTCTTTCTTTGTTTTGAGTCAATACTTTCCTATTTTAGTGATACGCGTACGTCAAGCACAGACATTCTTCTATGCGAGCAATCATTCCTGTGGCGGGCGTTGGCAGCCGGTTGCGTCCCCGTACATATACAGTTCCAAAGGTGCTGCTGAATGTTGGGGGCAAGCCCATTATCGGTCACATCCTCGACAGGGTGATCGAGAACGGATTTGACGAAGCCACGATTATCGTCGGCTACCTTGGCGAGAAGATCAAGGAGTACATACTCAGGAATTACTCGATCAAAGTCGATTTTGTCGAGCAAGAGGAGCGACTCGGACTCGGGCATGCGATTTACCTCGCACGGCATACGATTTCCCGGGATCCAATCTTGATTATCCTCGGGGATACGGTGTTTGATGTTGATTTGAAAGCGCTTATGACCACCGACTGTTCTGTCCTGGGGGTAAAAGAGGTTGAAGACCCACGACGGTTCGGTGTTGCTGAAATCGATCATGGATACATCACGAAATTAATGGAAAAGCCCGACCAGCCAAAGAGCAAGCTGGCACTGGTTGGAATCTACTTTGTCAAGAACCCCCAGATCCTCGTCGAATGCCTGCGGGATGAAATAAAGGGGAACATTCGGACACGGGGGGAGTTTCAGCTCACCGATGCCTTGCAGATGATGATCGATCGCGGGGAACGGATGAAGACCTTCCCGATCGACGGATGGTTTGATTGCGGAAAACCTGAAACGCTTCTTGAGACCAACCGGCACCTGCTTGACCAACGGTCTATTGTTCTTGCCAAACCCAGTGTTGTTGTGCAACCGCCGGTTTTCATTTCGGAAAAAGCGCAGTACGCAATTCCGTTATCGGTTCCTATGCAACGATCGCGGATGATGCGATTGTTGAAAATGCCATCATCCGGAATTCCATCGTGAGCGAAGGCGCCCGGGTCGCCAATTCGCTTCTTGAGGATTCGATCGTGGGAAATAATGCCTCCGTACGAGGAGCATACAAACGTATCAACATTGGCGACTCGTCAGAATTAGAATTCGACTGACCACTATTACAATGAAGGACCACCTGATGAATCATCTCTTTACATCCGAATCTGTCTCTGAGGGACATCCCGACAAAGTCTGCGACCAGATTTCCGATGCCGTGCTTGATGCGCTGCTTGCTCAGGACAAGTTTTCCCGCGTTGCGTGCGAATCATTTGTCACCACGGGCCTGGTACTGGTAGGCGGGGAAATCACCACCAACGGCTACATCGAAGTTCAGGAAATTGTCCGGCAGGTAATCAAGGATATCGGTTACACGAAAGCGGAGTATCGGTTCGATGCGGAGTCATGCTCCGTTCTCTCTGCCATTCATTCGCAGTCTCCCGACATTGCCCGCGGAGTCGATACCGGCGGCGCCGGCGACCAGGGCATGATGGTCGGGTATGCCTGCAGCGAAACTCCAGAGCTCATGCCGATGCCAATCATGTATGCGCACAAGCTCGCCCGGCGACTCTCCGATATCCGCAAGAAGAACCTCAAACTGATGCCGTACCTCCGACCGGATGCCAAGACACAGGTCACCGTGGAATACGACGGCAAGCGTGCCAAGCGTATTGACACCGTCGTCGTTTCAGCACAGCACGATCCGGACGTCAGTCAGAAGCGAATACGCGAAGACGTGATTGAACACGTAGTGAAGAACATCATCCCGAAACATCTGTTGGACAACAAGACGCGGTATTATGTCAATCCCACCGGCCGCTTCGAAATCGGCGGGCCACATGGTGACAGCGGATTGACGGGACGGAAGATCATCGTCGACACGTACGGAGGCAGAGCCCCGCACGGCGGCGGCTCATTCTCGGGCAAAGATCCCACGAAGGTCGACCGTAGCGCAGCGTACGCATCGCGCCATCTTGCCAAGAACATCGTTGCGTCCGGCCTGGCCACTGAATGCCAGATCCAGGTGGCTTATGCGATTGGGATCCGCGAGCCGGTTTCCATCAACGTGCAAACATTCGGGACAGGCATCGTTGCCGATCATGAGATAGCGAAGATCATCAAGAATGAAGTGGATATGACGCCCCAGGGCATTATCAAGCGGCTCAATCTTCGTCGCCCGATTTACCAGAAGACAGCGGCATACGGACATTTCGGTAGAACAGAAAAAGAATTTACGTGGGAGCGGCTTGACCTCGTCAAGACAGTTCTCAACGCCGTCAAGTAGAAGAACTCTCAATTATCTGAATGGAAAAAGAATGAACGAGAAAAAAGGGGTCTATAAAGTAAGCGATCTATCACTGGCGAAAGCCGGAAAGCTCCGTATCGAATGGGCCGAATCGCGCATGCCGGTGCTCATGGCGCTGCGAGAGAAATACCGGAAGTCTAAGCCTCTGAAGGGCTTCAAGATCGCCGGATGTTTGCACGTCACCAAAGAAACGGCTGTCCTCGTCAAGACATTTGTCGAAGCCGGTGCCGAGGTCAGTTGGAGCGGTTGCAATCCGCTTTCGACACAGGATGATGTTGCAGCAGCCCTCGCTGCCGATGGCGTTTCGATTTTCGCATGGCATGGCATGAACGTGGAGGAATTCTACTGGTGCATCGAGGAAACTCTACGCTTCAAGCCAAATCTCACTCTCGATGACGGCGCGGATCTCATCTTCACGATCCACAACAAGCACCAGGAGCTTGTACCCAATGTCATTGGTGGAACAGAGGAGACAACGACGGGGGTTCACCGTCTCCGTTCAATGGCTAATGCCGGCGCCCTGAAGTATCCCGTCATCGCGGTCAATGACGCCGAAACGAAATGGGATTTCGATAACGTGTACGGAACGGGCCAATCAACGCTTGATGGCATTCTCCGTGCGACCAGTGTCTTGTTCGCGGGAAAGAATGTGGTTGTTGCCGGCTTCGGACATTGCGGACGGGGCGTATCGCTTCGGGCAAAAGGTCTCGGTGCAAATGTGATTGTCACCGAAGTCAGCCCGACGACAGCGCTCAAAGCAACGCTCGAGGGATTCCGTGTGATGACGATGAACGAAGCTGCTGCGGTCGGAGATATTTTCGTGACGGCAACCGGAGTAAAGGATATCATCGTCGAACGGCACTTCAAGTCTATGAAAGACGGCGCAATCGTCTGCAACACCGGCCACTATGATTGCGAAGTCAATGTCCACGATCTCGAGAAGCTGAAAAAGACTGTTCGTGAAGTCCGGGCGAACAATGAAGAATACCTGCTCAAAAACGGGCGGCGGATTTATCTGCTGGCGAAGGGTCGTCTTGTGAACCTCGCTGCCGCTGAAGGCCACCCCTCAGAGGTCATGGACATGTCGTTTGCCAATCAGTTCATGTCGCAGCTTCGGTTAGCAGAACTCTCCAAGAAAAAGAAGCGGCTCGAGAACAAGGTGTACGACATTTCGAAGGAGCAGGACCACGAAATCGCGACCGTGAAACTCAGCACGATGGGCATCAACATCGACAAGTTGACAGCGGAGCAGTCAAAGTACCTCAACGACTACTCATCGGGAACATAACGGTCAATTCCATTCGGAGACACGGCAAGGCATCCTTCATCAACGGATGCCTTTGCTATTTCATCCAATTGACAAACACCGGAAAATTGGATAAGATACCTCGCCATTGACAGGAGACCCGACGCATGAAACAGAAAGCCCTCGTTGCCGAATTCATCGGCACATTTGGATTTGTATTCATCAGTGTGGGAGCCATTGCAGCCGACCAAATGCTCTCCGGCAGGCTTGGACCTCTGGCCCTTGTGCTCGCATCCGGCATTGCGTTGGCGGCTATGATGAGCGCCACAGCTGCCATCAGCGGCGGCCATCTCAATCCAGCCATCACATTCGGACTCTTTCTTGCGCGCAAGATCGACAGAGGTACAGCCATCAGCTACGTCATTTCCCAATGCCTTGGCGCCCTTGTCGCGATGATGATACTTCAACTCACGATGCCGACTGTCTCGCTTGCTGCAGTCTGGTTCGGGACCCCAAAGCTCGGAGTCAATATCTCCCTCATTCAGGGTCTTGCGGCGGAATTTGTGCTGACCTTTTTTCTGATGTTTGTCTTCTACGGAACAATGCTTGATCAGCGTGGCCCCAAACTGGGAGGCTTGTTCGTCGGACTCGTCTCTGCAGTCAGTCTTCTCGTTGCAGGACCCATCAGCGGCGGTGCGTTCAATCCAGCCCGCCATTTCGGACCTGCACTCATCAGTGGGACGATGGATAACTTCTGGATCTATTGGATTGGTCCTGCTGCCGGAGCGGCACTTGCTGCCCTTGTCTACAATCTCATCCTGGAAAGACAATAGTGCTCTTCTAAAGAGGCTTGCATGACTACCTGGCTTGGCAGACTCGCAGTTCTTTTTCTCATCTCCATCGTCATCGTTCTCTGCGTTCCCCCGTTTCAGGCCTCGGCCCAATCAGGAACCGGCACTCCGTCTGGATACGATCGGAAGGAGTTCATGATTCCTGTCCGGGATGGCATTCGCCTTTACACTGTCGTTTTCGCACCGAAGGATCAGCAAGAAAGCCTCCCCTTCCTTCTCCAAAGAACTCCTTATGGGGTCGAGCACATATTTCCGCCGGACAAAAGAACCTATGTCAAAGATCTTGCTGCCGAAGGATATATTTTTGTCTGCCAGGATATTCGCGGAAGATACCGTTCAGAAGGGACGTTTGAGATGCAGCGGTTCTCCCGCGATCGCCGTAACAGAAATTCGATCGACGAAAGTACCGACACCTACGACGCCATTGAGTGGCTTCTGAAGAACATTCCCAACAACAAGGCACGCGTCGGCGTTCTCGGGGTATCCTATGATGGCTGGCTGACAGTCATGGCAACACTCGATCCTCATCCGGCACTGAAGGCTGTATCGGAGCAGGCCACTCCGTCGGATATGTTCCTCGGAGACGATTTCCACCACAACGGAGCTTTTCGGTTGAGCTATGGATTCGAGTACGCCTTCAGTGAAGAGGCATCGAAAGTTGACACATTGTTCCCGTTTGGGACATATGATACGTACGAGTGGTATCTGAAGTTGGGACCGCTTTCTCATGTGAATGAGAAATACTTCCACGGAACAATCCCGACGTGGAACGACTTCGTCAACCATCCGAACTACGATGAATTCTGGAAGAAACAGTCGCTCCCGTACCGTCTCGACGCCCCCACAGTGCCGACAATGCACGTAGCGGGCTGGTGGGACCAGGAAGATTTCTATGGGCCGATGAAAGCGTATGAAGCCTTGGAAAAAAAGGACTCAAAGCATCTCAACTACCTTGTGGTCGGTCCATGGAATCACGGCGGCTGGAGCAGAAGCGAAGGCCGAAAGCTCGGCAACGTGAGCTTCGATACCGCGACATCAAGAACGTACAGGGAATTGATCCAGGCTCCATGGTTTGCCTACTGGCTCAAAGACAAAGGCAAGGGTGACTTCCCTGAGGCACGGACATTTCGAACGGGATCAAATGAATGGAAGTCGTACGATGCGTGGCCTCCCAAAAATGATGTCACGCTCAAGAATCTTTACTTTCATGTGAACGCGAAGCTCTCATTTGAGGCCCCTCAGACGGAGGATGTGGCGGCTTTTGACAGCTACCTGTCTGATCCTGCCCATCCGGTCCCCTATCGCTCGAGGCCCATCGAGGAAACCTACGGCCCCGGGTCGCGATGGTATACCTGGCTGACGGAAGATCAACGGTTCGTTCATATGCGGCCGGACGTCCTGAGTTGGGAGACCGAAACGCTCGCTGACGACGTTACAGTAACTGGTGATCTCGTTGCCCACCTCTTTGCCTCGACAACGGGAACCGACAGCGACTGGATCGTCAAACTCATAGACGTCTATCCGGAGCAGGAGCCGAAGGATCGCACCATGGGCGGCTACCAGTTGATGATTGCCAACGAGGTCATGCGCGGGCGTTTCCGGAAAAGCTTCGAGAATCCCGAGCCCATCAAGCCGGGTGAAGTCTTTGAGTTCGTTGTCGACATCCACCACAACGATCACACATTTCTCAAGGGCCACAAGATCATGGTGCAGGTACAGAGTACCTGGTTCCCGATCATTGATCGGAATCCGCAGAAATATGTCGACAACATTTTCCTTGCGAAGGACACTGACTTCCAGGCTGCCACACAGAGAGTGTATCGATCCAAGAGATTTCCTTCATATATTGCACTACCAATAACAAACAAATAACTGGAGCGCTGGAAAACTTATGAAATACATTACTCTTTTCTGTCTTCTACTCATACTCTCGGTGGCAACTTCTATGGCAGATCCTCAACCTCAGGCAAAATCTGATACTATCGTGGTGACAACTACGATGGGATCAATCACGGTAGTCATTTTTGAAAAAGAAGCGCCGAGCTCGGCGAAAAACTTTCTTTCTTACGTCGACAGCGGATTCTACAGCGGGCTCATCTTTCATCGCGTCATACCCAGATTCATGATTCAGGTGGGAGGGTTTCTGAAAAACATGACGAAACGTCCGCCGGTGCTCCCTCCGATCAAGAACGAATCGGACAATGGCCTCAAGAACGTACGGGGAACGCTGGCAATGGCTCGAACAATGGATCCGAACAGCGCAACCTCGCAGTTCTTCATTAACCTGGTCGACAATGCCGCACTTGACTTCAACGCACGCAACCCGGGGTATGCAGTGTTCGGCAAGGTTGTCGAGGGCATGGATGTCGTCGACAAGATTGCCCAGGTCAAGACGAGCACCGTCGGGCAATTTCAGGACGTACCTGCTCAGCCGATCATCATCCTGTCGGCGAAAAGAAAGTAAGGGCTTAACCTGAACCAACTTTGCGAGGGTGGCTCAAAA
>JAPLFP010000091.1 GCA_026390585.1 Ignavibacteriales bacterium
GAACGGAGGGAACGATGGGTTGTTGGCGTACGGGTTTGAGACCACGGTGGTGACGGGCGAAGCGGCACATTCGGGTCTGTATTCGTTGAAGTTCAACATGCCGGCCGGACGTGGTTCTCACGATGGCTTCGTCGGAACGAAACGTTTCCCGTTGAACGGTGGAAGCACCAGCACGACCATCAATCCTGGTGACATCGTGCGGTTGAGTGTGTGGATCAAGGCAAGCAATTTGGTGCCGGATTCAGCTGCGAAGTATCCTGGGACGTGGGCAGTCGGATTCACGCCGTTGTGGTTTGCGAAGTATGGCAACAACGACGGATATAATCCGGTAGGACCCTCGAACGACTACACGTTCACCTTCCCGAATGTGAAATCATTCGACTGGACTCAGTACTCATTGGATGTGCAGGTGCCGGCGGGAGTCGGAGTAAAGGCGTTGGAGACACGGTTGCACGTGTATTCGACATTTGTGGGAACGGTCTACTTCGACGATCTCACCGTGCAGAAAGTGGGAACGACGACTGGTGTGAGCAGTGGTAACAGCAGCATCCCAAAAGTCTTTGAGCTCTCAAACAACTATCCAAATCCTTTCAATCCATCAACGAAGATTCAATTCGCTGTGCCAAACGAGCAAAACATTTCGCTTGTTATTTACAATCTACTGGGCCAGCGTATTCGTACACTCGTACAGGGTGTCTATGCTGCGGGTCAATACACCGTGACATGGGATGGTAAGGATCAGGTAGGACGTACGCTCGAATCTGGTGTCTATATCTATCGCTTGGAAACCGGATCGATCGCACTCGTGAAGAAGATGCTCATGTTGAAGTGATGTCAATCGAAACGGGGTGTGGCTAAACGGCTGCACCCCGTTTCCTTTATCGCGAACAAGCCAACGGAGAATATCGATGAACGTCATTCGACGTCCATTGTTGTGCTTGCTTGTTGGGTTGGGGCTGCTCGTGTGCGAGGGGTACGCAGGTACGACGGGCAAAATTGCTGGAAAAATCCTTGATGCGCGGACGAAAGAACCTCTGATCGGTGTCAATGTTGTCATTGTTGGCACCACGATGGGTGCCTCAGCTGACGAAAACGGCACGTACTTCATCATAAATGTTCCGCCGGGGACGTATCAACTTAAGGCGACGTTGGTCGGATATACACCCTTCGTGGTAAATAACGTCGGAGTGTCTGTTGACAAGACGACCAAAGTAGAGTTTGAGTTGCAGGAACAAGCGGTCGAAATGACGGCGGTCACGGTTGTAGCAGCGCGTCCGATCGTTCAAAAAGACCTGACATCAACCACATCCACAGTCAACAGCGATCAGCTCTCGAAGCTCCCGCTTGAGACAGTGTCGTCCGTCGTCAATTTGCAGGCAGGAGTAGTGGAGGGACACTTTCGTGGCGGCCGGACGGGTGAGGTAAAATATCTGGTGGACGGGCTCTCCGTGAACGATGTGTTTTCGGGGAACTCCGCCTTGGAGCCAGAAGTGAACAGCATTCAGGAGATTCAGGTTCTCAGCGGCACATTCAATGCCGAGTTCGGCGAAGCGCTTTCAGGCGTTGTCAACCAAGTCACCAAAATCGCCGGTGACAAATATACGGGACAACTCTCTGCTTATACCGGCGGCTATTTGACGACTCGTACGGATCTGTACCAAAACCTCAATCACGTTTCACCTTCATACCTGCGGAACTACGAGGGTTCGCTCAGTGGTCCAATGCCTGGAATGGAGTCGTTGGTGAAGTTCTTTGTTTCAGGCCGGTACTTCTATAATGACGGTTACCTCTATGGTAAACGGGTGTTTAACCCTTCCGACTCATCAAATTTCTCCGCTAATGATCCGTCGAAGTGGTATATCGGTGCAACGGGCGACGGGAAATACGTTCCGATGAACTACGACAGGAGGTGGAGCGCACAAGGGAAGCTCTCCATCAATGTCGGTTCTGCGAAAGGAATTGTCCTGGAGGGATTGTACCAGGATCATCAGTACAAGGACTATGACCACCAATTCCAGCTCGATCCTGATGGAGACTACCAGAGGTTTCAGAAGAGCTTCCTTGGAATCATGAGCTACACGTATGTCTTTGGCCCCTCTTCATTTCTCGACTTCAACGCATCGACGATCGTCTCGAGCTACAAGCAGTATGTGTACGAAAACCCGCTCGATCCGCGCTATGTGAATCCTCAAAGGATGCAAGATGTCAGCGGTAATGCGTTTCTCACTGGAGGGACACAGAACTGGCATTTTGCCCATCAATCGAACAGCTACACAGGCAAAATTGACTACACATCGCAGACTACTTCCTCGCACCTGATCAAGGCCGGTGTGGAGGCGCAATACCACAGGTTGCACTATGAAGATTATCAGATCCATGTCGATGCAAGCAGCGGTTTCAAGCCGGCGCTGCCGAATGTGGGCGACTTCGACTACAATGTGTACACGAACAACCCGTATCAGCTAGCAGCATACTTTCAGGACAAGATTGAGCTCGACTACCTGATTGTGAACATAGGACTTCGGTTCGACTATTTCCAACCTGACGGAAGGGTGTTGAAAGACCCTAATAACATTGCAGCCCTTGATCAACTAGCGCCACCGTTCCCTGACTCGCTCACATTTGCTGCGAGTGCAAAGTATCAGCTGAGTCCCCGGATCGGTATATCTTATCCGATAACAGATCGGGGAGCGATTCACTTCTCCTACGGGCATTTCTTTCAGGTCCCACCA